>NZ_CP114176.1:625420-938130 GCF_027186265.1 Lentibacillus daqui
GTTTGTGTATTTCCCCTTCATCATGGGAAAGTTCTCCAGCCATTATTTTCAGCAAGGTAGATTTCCCTGCTCCGTTTCTCCCGACAATAGCAATTCGGTCTTTATCTTTTATTTCCAATTTTATATTCGATAATATTTGTTCCGCGCCAAAGGATTTGGAAATGCCATTTAGTTGCATGATAATCATAAATCGTTCACCTCATCCACATTAGTGTATCGTATTCTTGGAAGGTTAGAAAGTATAAGGTAGGTCATTTCGACTGCGGTTTTTGAATGTGAAATAAATCACGACTTCTGTTCCTGTTTCTGTTAAACTATAAGAAGTACGGTTGAAAGCGAAATGGAGTTGAAAAAATGGCGGATTTCACACACTTTAATCAACAGGGACGAGCCCGTATGGTGGATATAAGTGAAAAGGCTGAGACAGAACGAACGGCCATTGCTGCGTCCAGTGTTAAAGTCTCAGAAGAAATTTATCAAAAAATCAACGATCATCAAATAGAAAAAGGCGACGTACTAGCGGTCGCTCAAGTAGCCGGTATTATAGCGGCAAAGAAAACATCTGACTGGATTCCCATGTGTCATCCATTGTCATTGAAAGGGATCGATATTTCATTTGATTGGCATGTCAAAGATGACGTGTTTGAATTGAAAATAGAAGCGTTTGTCAAAACAAAAGGCAGTACGGGAGTGGAAATGGAGGCATTAACTGCTGCTACTGCGACAGCATTAACCGTCTATGATATGTGTAAGGCGATTGATAAGGGCATGATCATTGGAGAAACACGCTTATTAGCGAAGAAAGGCGGAAAATCCGGTGACTATCATCGCGAACAAGGGGAGGATAACGGTGGAGCAAAATAAGATTCCGCAAGCAACAGCAAAAAGATTACCTCTATATTATCGGTTTTTAAACAATCTGCACATTCAGGGGAAAATGCGCGTCTCCTCCAAGGAATTAAGTGATGCAGTTAAAGTGGACTCAGCCACCATTCGTCGTGATTTTAGTTACTTTGGTGCTTTGGGAAAAAAAGGTTATGGCTATAATGTAGAATATTTGCTTGGCTTTTTCCGGAAAACGCTGGATCAGGATGAAACAACCGAGGTTGCCCTCATTGGGGTCGGAAATCTTGGTACGGCTTTTTTGCACTATAATTTTATGAAAAACAACAACACCAAAATCGTAATGGCGTTTGATACCAATAAAGAAAAAGTGGGAACCGATATTGGCGGGATACCTGTCTATCATATTAGCGAGCTGGAAGAAAAGCTCGGCGACGTACAAGTGGCTATCCTGACTGTACCGGCAAGCGAAGCGGATGGAATTACAGAAAGGCTTGTCAACCAGGGAATCGCTGGCATTCTGAATTTTACCCCAGCCAGAATAACAGTCCCCGACAATGTCCGTGTCCATCATATTGATTTAGCTGTAGAACTGCAAGCACTCGTCTATTTCTTAAAACATTATCCATTGTAGGGACAGAGGGCCGGTTTCGGGTCGGTTCTCCTGCCTCACCTTTAGGGACAGAGGGACAGGATCCTTGTCCCACCGTTTTTTTCCATGTGAAAGATTGCCGGAACAGAAGAACCGTCCCTTTGCCCCGGAACAATTTGGGTTATCTGTCATATAGTATAGTGATCGTTCAACTTTGGAAAAGGATTGGTTGTAAATGGCGGTTGTGCAAACATCTAAGTGGCTTGACGCGTACATGGCAAAAAAAGATAAGGAAACATCCCAAATAAAGGTAAGAAAACATCACCAAGAGCAAATAAGCGGCAGACTAAAACCCTATTTTCATCATGCAAATACTGTTGAAATTCATGAGCATTTACTGAGAAACGGGCTGTTTTTGCCAAGCCCGGACGATAAGTCAATCATCAAATCGTTAAAAGAAAAAAATTGTTGGGAGACCGTGAAGACATCACTAACCAAGCTGCGAAAAGATTGGCATGGCCCCGATGTCCCTGTCTTTATATTGCCTTCCAATGTGCAAAATCGAAAACTCCAGGCTGATTTTAACGGGCTATCCGGTTTGTCCTATCCGGATAAAGTGTTTTTGTTTGTCACCCCATACAATAAAAAAGTTGAGCTGGAGAAACTGCTGATTCATGAATATAATCATGTATGCCGGTTAAAACACCTTGATAAATCCGAAGCAAACATGGATTTGCTTGATTCTATTGTTCTGGAAGGTTTGGCGGAAATGGCCGTGGAAGAGCGCCTGGGCAAGGAACACCTGGCAAAATGGGCAACCCTTTATCCATCCAAAACGGCCTTGTATCACTGGGAAAAATGGCTTCAACCAAATTGTACCGTAAAAAGAGCCGAACGCAGGCACTATGAATTGCTGTATGGAAAAGGATTTATTCCGCGATGGGCCGGTTATAATGCCGGCTATCATATGGTTTCCTCCTATGTAGCGAATACAAATAGTACCATTGAGCAGATGTTGGATGTCCCAGCAGAAACAATTCTAAAGGAGTCCGACTTTCCAAAATAGTGTTACAAAGCCCGCTATATTGGCAGGCTTTGTAACATGTGGCAAGCAGCCGGTAAGGTATTTAAAGGGAGGGCAAACGAATCATCCACACATTCCGTCGTCTTGGTACGTTTTTTTACCAGAAGAAAAGTGGGGAAAATGCTGCAATGGCACCAAGGGCAATTCCTGAGACAAATCCCAGCCCAAACCCACCAAATCCCCATCCGTAGCCGTACCCGCCAAGACCTCTGTGCATTGGACGAAGGTAGACATGGGTAGGTGTGACCCGATCAACAATCCCATGATGTACCCGACCATCTTTCGTTCTAATCCTTACTGGTCTGCCCCTGCATTCCATGCATCGATGATAATAAGGATTTACAGGCATTCTTCAATTTACTCCTTTCTTAACCATAAAGGTATCCTTCTATTGATGTGTTTTCTCACAATAGATAAAGCAAACAAGTGAAATCAATCATTCACTGCTGTAATAATACCTTATGTATTTACCCCCCCTGATGATTGGACAATAGTCTCGGGGAATTCATTAAATTACGTTAAAACGGAGGGATAAAGTGGATGGAAAGGTACACGTATCATGATTTGTTGGCGTACCTTGGTGTGGGTGGAGCGCATCCAGGCGGGCTACCGCTTACTAAAGAAATTGTCCGGGAACTTCCGATTAAATCAACGGATCATATACTAGACGCTGGTTGCGGGACAGGACAAACGGCTGCTTTCCTGGCTGATAAATATGGCTGCCATGTAACAGCGATGGATCAGCATCCAATCATGATTGAAAAGTCAAAAGAATGATTCACCGATCGGGAAGTTACCGTTGATTTGGTCAAAGGGAACATCGAAAACAGTCAACTGGAAGCAGGCACTTTTGATTGGATTATCGTTGAGTCCGTTACAGTATTTACCAATATTCAGAAAGCGGTAAATGAATATTGGCGGCTTTTGCGCACAGGGGGAGTTCTGATTGATTTGGAAATGACGGCAGCTGATTCACTTTCCAAAGAGGAACTCGGTGAATTCCAGTCGTTATATGGACTTCACGAAATTCCAAAAGCGTCCGATTGGAAAAGAATCTTTAAAATGGCTGGCTTTCGTACAGTTGACAGTTTTAAGGAAGATACAGTAGCTGAGGTGCTGATGAGGCAGTCTTTTGATACAGAGGCATTTGCCCAGCAGGAAATTGATTTTTCCGTTGCTCTGGATCCTGCATTATATGAAATTTGGGATCATCATCAGTTGTTGACCGAGGCGTTCGCCAATAGATTGAAATATGTAGTTTACCGGGCCAAAAAGGGATAGTTCAGGCACATAAGTCTGTCGAGGCTACCATGAAGTAAGTAGAAGAGAGCATCAATTTTTGACAGGAAGAAGACCACTACTTCTTCCTGTTTTTTCGTTTGAGCCGAAAATGAATCAGCATTAATCTAATTGCTACACCAAACTGAAGTGTTGCAATAATGGCCAGTACGATAGTGGAAAAGTTCCACATGGTGTTCGTCACCGTTTTCGTAGCGATATATGTAAAAAAAATTCCCATTACAAAGTAAATAATGGCCATGATTTTCGGTGATGTTTGCATTATTATCCTCCAATAAAGTGAAACTTCAATCAGGGGGTTTTTCCCCCCTTAGCAGTTAATATATGATAAGAATCATTTGCACTTTGTCGGCTTGTTCCATCATTTTTTGCAGATCCTCCGGAGACAGGAGCAGTTGAACGATTACGGAAATCGAGTTGAGTGTCATATGTACGAGAATCGGTGCGATGATCCGTTTTGTTTGGACATAGACAAATGCCAGTACAAATCCCATCGAAGCGTAAATCAGTAAGTGTTCTGGTTCCTGATGAATAATCGCGAAAATCAAGGCGGACAACAAAGCCGCAAAGAAAAAGTTCATTCTCTTGTAGAACCAGCCAAAAATAATCTTCCTGAAAATGATTTCTTCCAGAATGGGCGCAATCAGTGCAGGGATAATCACAAATAAAGGAGCCATTCGTGAAATATTGATGATCATATTCGTGTTTTCGGAGCTACTTTGGATGCCAAGTAATTTTGTTTCGATCCAGACGGCTATAGCCTGAAAAACATAAGCCATGACAACGCCAGCAATCACCCACACAATGGTATAACCCCAATCCGCTGCGTTGCGGTTGTTATTTGCTTTCATTTCCGGCTTCATTAATAACAATGTCACCACAAGCCCCGCAATAAAGCTGAAGATTGTCCAATAAATGGATATGTCAAATTTATTCAACGAAGTAGTAAAATAGATGAGTGGCACAAATACAATGGCAGAAAATTGCATGATGATATAGGTTAGAATGACGTACCAATATCTTCTTGTCAAAATGAAACGACTCCTTTTGCGTTAAGTTGTATCAAAATAGTATATGCAAAAACACTAACCAATATTTTAGCATATTTTTCACCGGGATAATAAATACTATTGACTTGTGTTAAGGATTTTATTTAATTTGACTTTCTACAAAACAATCATCATACCATTTGATGCAATGTGTACAAATGGGAATATGACACCACCTCGAAATGTAGCAGTAACATGGATATTAGAAAAATGGATAAAAAAATAGAAGAGATTACTTGCATTTTTGTTCAGTATTATTTATTATATTAAGTGGAATTAGCACTCGGCATTCTTGAGTGCTAATAAAACAAAAAATACTTAGTAGAAACGAATTAAGGAGGTCGTCTCATTGATTAAACCACTAGGAGATCGTGTTGTAATCGAGCTTGTTGAACAAGAGGAAAAAACGGCAAGCGGTATTGTACTTCCAGACTCGGCAAAAGAAAAGCCTCAAGAGGGTAAAGTTGTTGCAGTTGGTGCTGGTCGTGTAACCGATAACGGTGAAAGGGTAGCCCCGGAAGTTGCAGAAGGTAATTTGGTCATCTTCTCCAAATTTGCAGGCACGGAAGTAAAATATGAAGGCACTGAGTACTTAATTCTTCGCGAAAATGACATTTTAGCTGTTATTGGCTAAAACAATGATAACATACGATTTTTTAAGGAGGGCATTTAAAAATGGCTAAAGAAATTAAATTTTCAGAAGACGCTCGCCGTGCAATGCTTCGCGGTGTAGATACATTAGCAGATGCAGTTAAGGTAACATTGGGGCCAAAGGGTCGTAACGTTGTTTTAGATAAAAAATTCGGTTCTCCATTAATTACCAATGACGGTGTAACAATCGCCAAAGAAATCGAATTGGAAGACCACTTTGAAAACATGGGAGCACAGCTTGTATCTGAAGTCGCATCGAAAACAAACGACGTTGCTGGTGACGGTACAACTACGGCAACTGTACTTGCCCAATCCATGATCAGTGAAGGTTTGAAAAACGTTACATCCGGAGCAAATCCTGTAGGTGTTCGTCGTGGAATTGAAAAAGCGGTTGAAGCAGCTGTTACAGAATTAAAGACTATTTCAAAACCAATTGAATCCAAAGAATCAATCGCTCAAGTTGCATCCGTTTCTTCAGATGATAAGGAAGTTGGCGACCTGATTTCAGAAGCAATGGAGCGCGTTGGCAATGACGGTGTTATCACTATTGAAGAATCAAAAGGATTTAACACTGAATTAGAAGTTGTCGAAGGTATGCAATTTGATCGCGGCTATTCTTCTCCATACATGGTAACTGACCAGGATAAGATGGAAGCAGAATTGGAAAATCCATATATCTTTATCACAGATAAAAAAATCAGCAATATCCAGGAAATCCTTCCAGTACTTGAACAAGTGGTACAACAAGGAAAACCACTTCTTCTCATTGCCGAAGATGTAGAAGGAGAAGCTCTTGCAACATTAGTGCTGAACAAACTTCGCGGTACATTTAATGTTGTTGCTGTCAAAGCTCCTGGTTTTGGTGATCGTCGTAAAGCAATGCTTGAAGATATCGCTGTATTAACTGGTGCAGAGGTCATTACAGAAGATCTTGGCCTGGAACTTAAAAACACAACTATCGAACAATTAGGTCGTGCGTCTAAAGTTGTTGTTACAAAAGATAACACAACCATTGTGGAAGGTTCCGGAAACCCTGAAGCTATTTCTTCCCGTGTGACACAAATCCGTGCACAAGCAGAAGAAACAACTTCTGAGTTTGATAAAGAAAAATTACAAGAACGCCTTGCTAAACTTTCCGGCGGAGTAGCTGTTATCAAAGTTGGTGCTGCTACTGAAACTGAGTTGAAAGAACGTAAACTTCGTATTGAAGATGCACTGAACTCAACTCGTGCAGCTGTTGAAGAAGGTATCGTTTCTGGTGGTGGTACTGCACTAGTGAACGTCTACCATAAAGTTGAGGGATTAACACTTGAAGGTGACGAAGCAACAGGTGCAAGTATTGTTCTTCGTGCTTTAGAAGAACCAGTACGCCAAATCGCACATAACGCTGGTCTGGAAGGATCCATCGTTGTGGAACGCTTAAAAGGCGAAAAAGTTGGTGTTGGTTTCAATGCTGCATCTGGTGAATGGGTAAACATGATTGAAGCTGGTATTGTTGACCCAACAAAAGTTACCCGTTATGCACTGCAAAATGCAGCATCTGTAGCAGCTATGTTCTTGACTACCGAGGCTGTAGTAGCCGACAAGCCAGAAGAAAACGCTGGCGGTGGTGCCCCTGACATGGGTGGCATGGGCGGCGGAATGCCGGGCATGATGTAAGCCAAACCCAGTTTTAAAGAAATAATAAGAAAGACACCCTCTTGTATGCTTGTTGATGCAAGAGGGTGTCTTTGTGTTTTACTGCATAGTTCCCTTTTGTTGTATAAGATAGGGTGTACAAATGAATGTACACCTTTCCATATTAATTTCCAAAGTTGTATGTTTGTCTTTAATCCATCTTATTCTAAATTATCACTGGCATATTGTGCTTCTTCTTCCGTAAATTGTTCCCCGTGTTCAGATATTAATGTATAAGCTGGATTCGTATTCAACTATGCTGGGGAATATCAAACAGAATTTGAATTATATTACCGTTCTCCAAATAGACATCACCATTTCGCATATGTTATAAATGTATTGATCCGGAACAATATTGATGATGTGAAAAAAACTAATTAAATGCCAGATCAATTAGAAGTAACTGTAGCATATTTTAATCAAATGAAATTCACAACAACGGGATAATGGTAGTTAAAACCATCATGCATATATGAAACTTCATGATGGTTTTTCATGTTAATAACGCGTACATCATGCCCGGCATTCCACCGCTCGTGTACCTGGATTTTTCCGTTAAAAGATGGACAACAAGTATAGTATTCATGGTACGGGAAGGATAAGGAATAAATAAAATTAAAGTGAGATAGTGAGGAGGGAGAGGAAGATGACAGCGGAAAAAAACGCGGCAATCCGATTGAATCGTGTAAATTATACGGCAGGTGATACGCCGATTATCAAAAATGTTACCGGTGATTTAACAGAAGGTGCGATTACTACCATTGTCGGACCATCTGGAGCGGGGAAGACGACATTATTCAGGCTATGTAACGGTCTGTTATCGCCCAGTACTGGAGAAATTTATATTAAAGATAAACGTACTTCTGACTATGATCCGGTAACATTACGCCGAACAGTTGGTATGGCCTTGCAAAGCGCGACAATGATCCCTGGAAGTGTACGGAAAAATTTAGCCTTGCCGCGTAAACTGCAAGGAAAGGATTTGACTGATGAAGAAGCCGAAAAAATGCTTCACACAGTCGGATTAGACGAGAGCCTTTTATCACGAAATATAAAAGATCTCTCAGGTGGCCAGCGGCAAAAACTATCCGTTGCCCGTACACTGGTCAATCAGCCTGACATTTTATTACTGGATGAAATTACATCCTCCCTGGATCGCGTTTCCAAGGAGGCAATGGAGGAACTGATTGTGAAAATTAATCGTGAACATGGGACAACCATTATTTGGATCAGTCATAACCTGGAGCAAGCAGAAACTATCGGTGATTATTCATGGGTTATGATGGATGGTGAAGTATTGGAAACAGGAGAGAGCGGTTTTCTTCACAATCCCCAAAATGAGCGGGTGGAAGATTTCGTGAAGGGGGTAAACAGATGAGCTATTTGACATTATCCATGGCTCTTATTTTTGTTTTCATCCCCATCGTATTATCCAAAGTATTTAAATTGGGGCTGGAAAAAGATACAGTAATTGCTACCGTCCGATCCATTATTCAATTACTTATTGTTGGCTATCTCCTGCAGTTTGTTTTTGATTCAGAGCATCGCATTTATATTATTTTGATGATTATTCTCATGATTGTCGCTGCAACGCAAAATGCACGCAAAAAAGGAACATTTATTAAAGGGATTACCTGGAAGTTAGTTGTTACGTTTACCGCTGTGGAAATATTGACCCAGGCCATTTTACTTGGGTTTCAGATTACACCAGCAACTGCCCAGTATATCATTCCAATTAGCGGGATGATGATCGGCAATTCTATGGTACTCTCCATTCTCTTTCTTAATCGGTTCATCTCTGAAGTTGATGCGAACTACGATCAGACAGAATTGATTCTATCGCTTGGCGGAACACCGAAACAGGCCATTCACAGACAACTCGTCGCTGCCATTAGAGCGAGCACGATTCCAACCATTGAAAGCCAGAAAACGATTGGCCTCGTTCAATTGCCAGGAATGATGAGTGGTCAAATTATTGCTGGTGCTGATCCAGTACAAGCGGTGCAATTTCAACTGCTGGTCCTTTTCTTACTTTTGACGGCTGCGGTTGTATCCAGTATTATGCTGGGTTATTTATCGTATCCAGCGTTGTTTAACCAGCGGATGCAATTGATTCTGAAGCCACAAGAACAAACAGAATAGCAAGTTGGTTTTTAGGCCAGGGTGAGATCGGCATCGCTGATATAATGTCCAAAATCGCTGATAGGAGGGCCGGAATCGCTGATAATGTCCAAAACCGCTGATAGGAGGGCTGGAATCGCTGATATAATGTCCAAAACCGCTGATAGGAGAGCTGGAATCGCTGATATAATGCCAAAAACCGCTACAACATCACGTAGCGGTTTTTCCCATATTTTAAGCTTCCTGTTCATACAATACAGGAGTTTCTGCTTTTTTGTTTTGTGACCGGGATGGAAGCATGTTGAATACGATATTCAGAATGATTGCTGTGAAACTGCCGGCAACAATGCCATTGCTTGTTAAAATTTGTACGCTTGCTGGCAAGTGGGCAAATAAATCAGGTGCTACTGTTACCCCAAGGCCCATTCCGACCGAACATGCAATAATCATCGGGTTTCCTTGTGATTGTGAGATGGTGTCGCCAAGCATTTTAATCCCTTGGGAAACAATCATTCCAAACATGGCAATCATCGCCCCGCCTAGAACCGGGTCAGGAATAATGGTTGCCAGCGCTGCAACTTTTGGCAGAAAACCGAGCGCCACCAGCATTAATCCAGTAAGCACAATAACACGGCGTGAACGCACACCTGACATTTGCATTAAGCCAACGTTTTGGGAAAAAGTAGTATAAGGAAAGGCATTGAAGATTCCGCCAATCACCGATGCAAGTCCTTCTGCCCGGTATCCTTTTGCCAAATCTTTTTCCTGCAAATCTTTTTCACAAATATCACTTAAGGCAAAATAGACACCGGTGGATTCAACAAGCGAAACAATTGCAACCAGCGTCATCGTAAGGATAGCGGGCCATTCAAATGTTGGCAAGCCAAAATGAAACGGTTCTACCATACGAAAAACCGAAGCATCTGCCACTGCAGAAAAATCGACCTTTCCCATGATCATTGCAACGATTGTGCCGGCAATTAAACCAAGCAAAATGGAAATAGAACGAATAAAACCAGTCGAAAAACGATAGATAAGAACGATCAAAAGAAGTGTTCCAAAAGCAAGCCCAATATTGGATAAGGAACCAAAGTCACTCGCTCCGTCACCGCCACCCATATTGGTTACCGCAACAGGGATGAGCGTAATACCGATGACGGTTACCACCGAACCAGTGACAACCGGTGGAAAAAAGCGGACAAGTTTGCCGAAGAATCCGCTGATTAGTATAATGATAAGACCTGAAGCGATTACGGATCCATATACAGCTGCTACGCCAAACTCACCACCAATGGCAATGATGGGACCGACTGCGGTAAATGTACAGCCGAGCACGACAGGCAGCCCAATTCCGGTAAACCGATTGCTAAAAATCTGCAGGAAGGTGGCAACTCCACACATTAAAATATCAATAGAAACGAGGTACGTTAAGTCTTCTCCCTGAAATCCGAGGGCACCGCCAATGACTAGTGGTACAACAACAGCACCAGCGTACATCGCTAATAAGTGTTGAATCCCCAACATCGTATTTTTCATTACGCACGAACCCCCTCGAAAAATTCGACATGACCATTTTTCAGGGAGGAGATGTTGGCTAATGATTCGACACGAACACCACGATCGCGCAGCAATTTGCCACCTGACTGAAAACCTTTTTCGATAACAATACCAATTCCGGCAAGTGATGCGCCAGTTTGTTCCACGAGATCTATTAACCCGAGAGCAGCTTGACCATTCGCCAGGAAATCATCAATAATCAGCACGATATCGTTGTTATGAATAAATTCTTTTGAAATGGAAATATCATTTGTTTCGTTCTTTGTGTATGAGTATACCTTTGCTGTGTATAGGTTATCGGATAAGGTAAGTGATTTTCGTTTTCGGGCAAAAATGACAGGTGCATCCAACACGAGACCAGCCATCGTTGCCGGGGCTATACCTGATGATTCAATGGAAAGAATTTTGGTAATTCCCGTATCATGGAACCGTTTAGCAAATTCCTCCCCGATTTCCTTCATCAGCTGTGGGTCGATTTGGTGGTTTAAAAATGAATCAACCTTTAACACATCATCCGATAGCACTTTTCCTTCCTGACGTATTTTATCCTTCAGTCTTTGCATTATTTGCTCTCCCTTCCAAATCATCTTTAATGGTCCCCGGACAAACAAAAAAGCCCAAACGACCGTGCATCCATTCATTATGAGTGGAGCAAAGTCCTTTGAGCTGTAACATCGAAAGGAAAAGAAAGGAAATAACACCTTTCCCATTGCTACTCATAGTCAGTTTGTTATCGGCAAACTGGTAGAAACTTACAGGCCATATTCCTGAGATTATATGAGTGAATGCGTCTTATAAGAATGTCCTCATTATAACATGGAAATGGCAAAATTCAATGGTTTTTTGTCGAAAACCGATTATTTCACCTATAAAGAGCCGGGTTGTTCGTTTCCAAGTTGAACCTCTGTTAAGCCGCTTAATTCAACAGGCTGAGAATGGTGCATTTCATCAAGCGGGAAAACGGTTGCTGTTTCATTGTTTGGGTCAAGTGCTTGTATATAAACGGGAATGCCATGGTAATGAACATTGATCATCGGTAATGATTCCACAATTTCCTGTGCTCGCTGTATATCCATAATGCTCTCCTTTAGATGGCTTATCTCTATTTTTGGCGGAATAGGGATAACTATGTCAGGGAGAACCAGCCATTTTTGTACGCTTTTGCTTATGAATATCAACCAAACCTGCTCCATATCGGCCAAATAATCTCGTATATCAACCAGAATTACAGGATATCGGCCGGAAAAGAAGAATATCAACCAAAAGCACGGAATATCAACCCGGAGCACGCTGATATCGACTGAATCCGTGCATATATCAACCGCAGTCGTGTGGATATCGACCGAAAGCCAGGCAACCGCTACCTTTTGTCTATCTTTCCTCTAAGCAAAATAAATTGAATCAAAAAGCCAACTGCAAGACCAAGCGGGAGAAATAGTATCGGCAGCCACATCGGTCCCGGCAGTATACCAAATAGTCGGAGTCCGGGAGAGAAAATTAAACCTAATGTAACAAAATAAGCGGAAAATACAAAAGGCATAAAGGAATAGGATCTTTTTCCCCCGCCGGCATCACGAAATGCATCCCACATCGCAAAGAAATAAAGACAAGGATAAAACATGAGCCACAGGTAGTTTGTTTGCTCGACTGCCTCCAGTGTTTTCCCATTAAAACTTAGAACAATAATCGTGTTAAAATTTCCATTGACGTTAATGATAAACTCCAAAATGACAAAAAATATACCTTTGATGTAGTGTTTATTCAATAATTGGCCAAATCCGGGTAAAGCGATACTCCATAGCAGCATTTCTAATTTTTTATTTCGGGACTCATGGCTCGTTTGCATAGCCAAGGCCTATTGTGCCAAATCTTTGCGATCTGCTGCCATCGGTGGTTGTTCCATCCAGCCATGTTCGATCAGGATATTGGCCCCTTTGTTGGAGTACTTGCCGACTTCAGCCATATGTTGTGCATACATTGCACCTAGATCATGCCTTGGGCTAAGTGACATCGATGTACCGTATTGTCCCAGACCGGAGGCAATTAATGTTGTTATCAAACACATCATCAACTTGTCGGAAAAAGGGGCAACCGTTGAATTGGTTACTTCGGAAGTTAAGATGCATGCACCATCGGGAATATAATCTTTATTTAAAATTTTAGTGAACGCCTTGAGCTGTTTCGCGGCAATATCACGTCCTTTTTCAAAATACTGACGAACCTCTTTAGACTTGGCTACTTGCGCAAATCCGGCAATAAGTGCCTGTCCAAGCGCATTACGTCGTGTATTTAATACCAGTGCGGTAATTTCGACACCTAATAATGGCCGTTTTTCACCAAACCAGCCGGTCAAAAAGCTATCATTCGTAACAAATTCAACTTCTCTTGCTTTAGGAATTTTGGGGTAACTAATGTAGAATCCTTTTTCTTTTGTCAGGTTTATTGTTTTTTTAAACAAATGCTTTGCTGTATCAACACAGGTTGCATAAAAATGAATGATATCATCACGTTCTGACTGGGTCATAGCCAATCCCATAATGGCGATGTCAAAGTTGCCAATATTTAACATCAGGTCCAGGTAAATCCGGTCAGAAAATAGCCGTGGTGCATCCAAATAAACATCGTTTTCCGTAAAACCTTGTGGAATCGGGTAATCTTCCGCATTGAGGATGTTGGTCACCGTTGTTTGAATTTCCTCTGAAAACGCCAAAAAATCCTCAAGAACATTACGAATGTCCGCATCATCGACATGTTCCAAAAAATAACGCAATCCGCAAATCATCATTGTACTATTTTGATAGGATGTCCAAAGACTGGAAATTTCCGCTGCTGTTAATTCTTCATTTTGTTCATCTGCGTTTGCCATTGTTTCCATTCCCTCACTTCTATTTATCTGAATTGTATGCATGTCAGGCACTCCCCTAATTCTGAATAATGTGTATACCGTGCTTATTGGGTCACCCTGCATCTGTGTTAGCTTCGGGCGCACTGTCTTTGCTCATGCTAGTTCATTTTCTTCGTTTGGTTAGTTTGGCAAATATCGCCGGTTATATACTCGTCTATTTCGCATAAAAACATGAAAAATGGGAAACCAAAGGAGAGTGGTATCTCAAGGGGACTGTCCCCAAAAGGGAGAGATTGCGATGGGTTTTTTCAAACGTAAAAAGCAAGAAAAAAAGAAACAAAAGGATGGCAGCAGGTACGGTGTCGAGTTGGTCAAACAGCTTGATAAGAATACGGAAATCATCAAAACCATGCTGGATCAGCCGAATGACTTGATCGTTCGTACATTCTCCGTTCGAAATACGGAGCATAAATGCGCTGTCATTTGTATCGATGGGCTGGTAAATACTGCTGAAGTACATAACAGTATTATTTTAAGAATTCAGGGTGTAACAGAAAGAAAAGAACTCCCAAGTAATACGAAGGCTCTGTTTGACACCATTTTTCAGGAAATGATCGTATCAAGTGATATGGAAAAAGGACATTCGATGGATGATGTGATTGATGCGATTCTTTATGGGGGTACCGTGTTTTTCCTGGATGGAATCGATGAAGTTCTTATCATGGATACGAAAGGTTGGGAAACCCGATCCATTGAGGAGCCGCAAACAGAACCAGTTATTCGCGGTCCAAGAGAGGGCTTTGTAGAAAATATTCGTACTAATATGGTATTGATCAGGAGATATATTCGCGATCCAAATTTGCGCTTTAAAACGGAAAAGATTGGGAAACGCTCCAAAAAGAATCTGGTCGTCACGTATATTGAGGGTGTGACTCATCCGGATTTGATTAAAGAAGTCAATCGCCGCCTAAAGACCATTGATATGGATGATGCTCCCGAATCTGGGTTTATTGAACAATGGATTGAAGATAGCTATTTATCTCCGTTTCCGCAAATCACTAATACGGAACGACCAGATAAAGTTGCGATCGCATTATTACAAGGGAAAATTGCTATTCTGCTGGATGGAACCCCGCTCGTACTAGTGATGCCGTTTAATATTGGTGATGCCCTGCAGAACCCTGAGGACTATTATGAGCGCTGGGCAGTGGGGACGTTAATTAGGGCACTAAGGTATCTGGCCGCTTTTATTGCAATGTTTGCCCCGGCACTGTATGTTGCGCTTATTTCGTTTCATCAGGGCATGCTTCCATCAAAGCTCGCCTTTTCGATTGCCGCATCAAGGGAAGGGGTACCATTTCCTGCTATTGTAGAGGCATTATTAATGGCAATCACGATGGAGCTATTGCGGGAAGCGGGTGCCCGGTTACCAAAGACCATCGGGGACACGATTGGTATTGTCGGTGGGTTGGTTATTGGTGAAGCCGCGGTACAGGCAGGTATTGTCAGTCCGGTTATGGTTATCGTGGTGGCATTGACGGCAATTGCTTCGTTTTCCATGCCGGAGTATAGTGTGTCGATTGCTTTTCGGATGATTCGCTTTGGATTTATGATTGCGGCAGCGTTTTTTGGCCTGTATGGAATTATTCTTGCGTACATTATGCTCAACATTCATATTGTTAATTTGAAAAGTGTTGGTGTGCCTTTTTCGACTCCTTTTGCACCAAGTTTTCTGTCTGATTGGAAGGATCTTGTATTTCGTGCACCGGTTCAGGTATTAACGAAACGTCCACAATATTTGGACACAAGGAACGTGAAATCCGGCGATAACCATTATAAAGGCGACAAAACGAATAAGAAAGACAAAGGAAATAAAGGAGACAACGGATCATGAAATGGTTTGAATATGGCGATGAAAAAATTAGCCATCGGGAAATCTTGATTGCGATACCATCCATTATGATCGGTGTTGGTGTCTTGTCATTACCGAGAGATTTGGCTGGTGAAACAATTGGCGTAGATGGCTGGATATCGCTATTGATTAGTGGTGGGTTTATTATTCTTATTACCTGGTTAGCTGCCAGGTTAGCCATCCGTTTTCCACATCAATCGTTTGTTTCCTATTCAGCCAAACTTCTTTCCAAACCAGTAGCAGTTGTTGTAACGTTTATTTTTATTGTCATTGCCCTATGGTTGGCCGCTTTGGAGGTACGGGAAATATCGGATATTGCCAAACAGTATCTATTTGACCGTACACCACTTGAGATCCTGTCGCTTACATTTTTGCTTGTAGTCATTTACGCGGTTTCCGGTTCACGGGCAGGAATCTTTCGTCTAAATTTGATGTTCCTGCCGATCATTATTTTTATTGCCTTGGCGGTTATTGTATTGAATATTGGCTGGTTTCGGCTGGATCATTTACTGCCAGTTTTTGAAACAAGCTTTACAGGTTATCGTAAGGGGATTGGTAGCAGCCTGTCCCCTTTAATGGGATTTGGGATGATCCTGTTGTTTTATACGTCACTTGTCGACAGGCCGAAGAAGGTACCACGATCTGCTGTAATTGGGACATGTATCCCTATTGTATTATATATCTTCCTGTACATAACCAGTATTGGTGTGTTTGGCAACTCGGTAACGTCCAATCTGATTTTTCCTGTGATTGAATTGGCCAAAGTAGTAGATATACCGGGTGGGTTCTTTGAACGATTTGAATCGATATTTTTCGTAATTTGGATCATGGCGATTTTTAATACAACGGTAATGGCATTGGATATTGCCGTATTGGCACTTGGCAACATGTTTAAAAATAAATCAAAAATCACCATGGTTTGCATCCTGTCACCAATCGTGTATGTAGTCGCCATGTATCCGGAAGATTTAGTTGGTGTTGCATCCATGGGGAAATATTTAGGCTATGTCTCCATCGGTTTTACAACGTTCATTACGATCTTGCTGACCATTATTGCCAAGCTAAGGAAGGTGAGACAAAAATGAGACGACCTGTAATGGTACTTCCCTTATTTATTGCGTTGACATTGATGCTGGCAGGCTGTTGGGATACCACTGATATTGAAGATCGTGGTTTTATTGTTGGTTCCGGTATTGATTTAGGAGGAACGGAGAACGGCGGAGATGGGATCACCTTGACCCACCAATTTGTGGTACCAGCCGGGATCGGTACACCAACAGATGGCGGGGGTGACACGCAGGCATTTGATAATCTCACATCGTCTGGGGAAAGTATGTTTGATATCTCCCGCCAAATGACCGAAAAAACAAGTAAGAATCCCTTTTACGAACATGAGAAGGTCATTGTTATTTCGGATAAGGTAGCAGAGCAGCCATATTTGTTTGGAAAAGTAATGGATATGTTCCTGCGCAATTCGGAAATGCGCAGAAACATTAAAGTTGTTATCGCCAATGGACAGGCAAGCAAGGTCCTGGACACCAAACCGCAAAGTGAAAAAATACCGATCATTTACCTGGACGACATTCTGGAAAACAGTGTTGCCAATATCACGGAAATCCAGCCTATTGTAAATGGCGATGTGCAGGATAAATTATTAAATAAACTAAGCTATATACTTCCCCTTGTGACCCCCAAAAAGAAAAGTATCGAATCGATGGGTGCTGCTGTTTTTAACGGATACAATAATCAAATGATTGGCGTACTTAACGGTTTGGAGACAGAGGGATTAAACCTGATTACCGGAAATGGGAAGGAAGGGAACATTAAAATTGCGATTCACCAAAAGAACATTGCGTACGAGCTAAAAGATGTCAAAAGCAAGATCAAACTGAATGTTGATGATATAAAACATATGCATGTGCAGGTGAATATCGATACCAGCGGGGACATTTCGGAAACGTTTGGTACACAGAACCTGTTTCAAGGTGGATCATTAAGTGAAATCGAAAAACAGGTATCCCGCGAAATTAAAAGAATTGCCGAACAAACGATTAATACAGCACAAATGGATTTAAAAACAGATGTATTTGATATTGGCAAAATGTTAAAAGAACATCATTATAACCTGTGGCAACAAATCAAAGATGACTGGGATCATGGAGAGAATTACTTCTCGGATGTCACATTCGATGTAAATGTTACGTCAAGAATCAACGCAACAGGTAATGTTAATAAGACGAAGAAATAGGGAGCTGGCATTTCATGTGGACACGTATATTAGAATTATTGCCGGAACCGATTGTGATCTTTTATACCATTGTGGCATTCCTGGTGCCGCTTGTAATTTATAAAATCAATCGAAAACTGCATCGATTTGGTGATCCGCCATGGAAGGAAGATGAAAAAGGGGTGGACGAGGATGCGTAAAGCGGAGGGATAGTTTAATGTCCCTTCGCTTAATAAATAAGACTTGGATTGGGAGAGATTCGCTTTAACTCGGGAGACGGTTTGGCCAGGCCAGGAGGGAATCGCATCAACTCGGGAGACAGCCCGCTTTGGTCGGTAGAGAATCGTAGTAACCTGGGAGACAGCCTCCCCAGGCCGGTAGAGAACTGCACCAACTCGGGAGGCAGCCTGCTCTGGCCAGGAGGAAATCGCATCAACCCGGGAGACAACGCGCCCGGTCGGGGGAAGAGGAAGTAATAAGGTAATAGAAATCGAACCTCTATTATAAAACCACCTAATCAAACTTGGATTAGGTGGTTTTATAAACTGTTTTATTCATTTCGCGGTAAAATTTTTACGGTCGCACTTACGGGTCCTTTTCCCAACATAGGTGAAAGATACATACTGTTACTGTATTTTTCTTTATAGGCCTCGTCTATCTTTGCTGTTAATTCAGGATCGGTATCTACTGGTTGAAAAGTAACATTGTATTCTTCCCCTGCTAATTTTATTTTTCCGGCTTTTTGTTGAACAGCAGATTGATACCATCTGGAATGTTGACCATTATAAGCTCTGACATATAGATTGTTATCTGCAACAACGGACCAAATCCAAGTTGGTGTTCCAGGGGTTTTGCCATCACTGTAAAATGGCGATATATACATATCATCAGCTTGGGAAAAAGCAGCAAGTTGCTCTTGACTCCAGTTGGCTTGCATGTCGTTCACCTCCTTGTGTTTTATGATAATGCTAATACCTAGAGTCCACTCTAAGTCAAGAATAATGATCAAAATTGACTATACTGGATGTTATAAATAAATGTTAGAATTTGAGGGTTTATCCATTTTGATTATATTTTTCAATATTATTTCGAATTTGCTCTAAAAATTTACCCGCTGCATTGGAGAATACTTGATGTTTTTTCCAGATAATATTCAAACCAGCCTCTAATTTGGGATTCAATGGTTTAAAGCAAAGGTTGCTGTTGCCTGATGTATTAATCAGTTTGTCTATGCATAAGGCGTATCCAAGATCTTCTTCCACCATACGTGCGGCGTTATATAGCAAGTTATACGTTCCAGTAATATTTAAATCTTTAACATTTTGTCCAAACCATCCGGATAGCTCATTATCGACAGTTGTTTGACGAGAGATTATTAAAGGCTTATCCATTAGATCCGCTGGTTGAATCGATGGTTTATCCGCCAAAGGACTATCTTTACGCATTAAAACGCCCCAAACATCGGTAGCGGGTAATTGTATGTAATCATATTTTTGTTTATCCATTGGTTCAATAACAATACCAAAATCTAATAACCCACTATCTAACTTGCTGGTAATATCATCTGCATTTCCACTGTACAAATGAAATTGAATACTAGGATAACACGCAAGTAATGCTTTTAATGTTTTGGCAATAAAGTGCATCGCCTCTGTTTCGCCACCACCAATGTATATTTCGCCGCTGATAATTTCTTCGGGCTGGTTAAAATTAGCTTCCGTTTTATCCACTAATTCAACAATTTCTTTCGCTTTTTTTAATAAGAACACACCTTCATTTGTCAAGGTGATTTTTCTGTTTCCTCTGATAAATAAAGGAGTGCCCAATTCCTTTTCAAACTCACTTAATTGTCTAGATAATGATGGCTGTGATACATGGAGATATTTCGCTGCACCCGAGATACTCTGCTGGTTCGCTACCGCAATAAAATAGCGTAACAATCGGATTTCCATCATGAGCTTCCTCTCCTATGCTTAATAGTTATACCAATCTATTTGATATAGGTATTTGTTATCTGGATTGTATCATTTTAGAATGTTATTGAAAAGATAAGCACTTACGAGGAGGTGGAACTATATTTTATGAAAAACTCTAAAGGTTTGCTTATATTTATCCTGGCAGTTGGTGTTTTTGGTATCATCAATACCGAAATGGGTGTCATTGGCATACTCCCTGATTTGGCAAGTCATTTTAATGTCAGTGTCTCGTCAGCTGGTTTATTAGTTAGTCTTTTTGCCCTGGGCATTGCCATTGCTGGACCAACGATGCCATGAGTATTTTCTAGTATCAATCGAAAAAAAGTCATGTTACTGGTACTGGTTATTTTCATTATTAGTAACATTATTTCCGTCTTTACGACCAATTTTACGGTTGCATTAATAGCGCGTGTGATTCCAGCATTCTTCCATCCTGTCTATGTCTCGATGGCTTTATCCGTTGCAGGTGCTTCTGTTAGCGAAAAGGAAGCACCAAAAGCTATCTCCAAAGTATTTATAGGGGTTTCGGCAGGTATGGTTTTAGGTGTTCCAGTCGCAAGCTTCATTGCCGATACAATTTCCCTTCAAGTGGCGATGTCCTTTTTTGCTATCGTCAATATTTTTACATTTATTGCGACTATACTATTTATACCTTCCATGCCGGTGCAGGAAAGACTTTCTTACGGTTCGCAGTTAAAGATTTTAACGCATGGAATGATGTGGCTTTCTATTTTGGCAGTTCTCTTTTTAAATGCAGCCATTTTCGGCGTATATAGTTATCTTGCTGAATATTTGGATGTAGTAACAAATATGTCGGCAAATATAATTAGTGCTATGTTGCTTGTTTATGGTCTGGCCAATATTGTCGGGAATGTGATAGCTGGCAGACTGCTTACAGACCACCCTATCCATTCGGTAACCGTCTTCCCAATTGCGTTAACTGCTGTTTATCTGATCTTTTTCTTCGTGGCAGAACTGACGGTGCCTACTGCGATTATTATTTTGGTTTGGGGGATACTGGCGGGGATTGGTGCAAATATCAATCAATATTGGGTGATGTCCGCCGCTCCTAAGGCACCCGATTTTTCAAATGGGTTATTCCTGACTTCTGTTAACTTGGGTACCACGATTGGATCAGGTGTAGCTGGAGTTATCATCGCGCAATTTGGAACGAAATACATTTTATTCGTAGGTGTACTTTCGTTAGTGGTCAGTTTTATCTGTATTATACTTCGAAATTCATTGTATAAAACTACTGCATAATTGTTCCATTGTTTTAGGACTTACATTAGACATGAAGAATAGTTTCTTTTTAATAACATTAAAGCATGATAATCACTTGACCTAGAGTTAACTTCATGGGGTAACATGATTCCCAGAAGAAAAAGGGGTGATGTGATTGAAAAAATCTTATCAGGATATCTAATCGGTATTCTTTTCCTTATTGGTTGTTCGAGGAAATCCACAGGAAAAGGACGATAGGTTATACAGAATGCCGCTCGCTGATGCTAATTAAATCGAGGGAAAAATAAGTTGTTACTGAAATAGATTGAATAGTACTCTCAAAAATATGACTAAAGAAACAACAAATAATTTTAAAGCCTTGCCTTGGAGTTGACTTCAAGGTGTAAGGTATAACTATCAAAAGATAAAGGAGAGATCATATTATGGCAATCAAAGACAAAGTAGTAATTATTACAGGTGCTTCGTCAGGAATTGGTGAGGCTACCGCAAAATTATTGGCATCAAAAGGTGCGAAAATGGTATTGGGTGCTCGTCGTGAAGATAAATTACAAAAATTGACGGAAGCTATCTCAAAAGACGGAGGTGAGGCCATTTACCAAGTAACCGATGTTACAAAAGTAGAAGATAATCAGAAATTAGTTGAATTAGCAAAAGCGGAATTTGGCAAAGTGGATGTCATCTTTTTAAATGCTGGTTTAATGCCGAACTCGCCATTGTCCGAACTAAAGAGCGATGAATGGAATCAAATGGTTGATGTAAACTTGAAAGGTGTTTTAAATGGCCTTGAAGCAGTTCTTCCAGAATTTAAACAACAAAAATCTGGTCATGTGATTACAACTTCTTCTGTAGCTGGACTCAAGGCTTATCCTGGTGGTGCCGTTTACGGTGCAACGAAATGGGCTGTTCGCGATTTAATGGAGGTCCTGCGTATGGAATCCGCGCAAGAAGGGACAAATATCAGAACAGCAACCATTTATCCAGCTGCAATTAAATCGGAGTTACTTGAAACAATCACGGATGAACAAACCGCAAAAAGTGCAAATGCAATGTATAATCAATATCAAATTGGCCCAGACCGCGTTGCCAATGTTGTCGCATTTGCAATCGATCAGCCGGAAGATACCAATGTTAATGAATTTACGATTGGACCGACAGCACAACCTTGGTGATGTAGAAATTTTTCCTGAATATAAAAGAAACCACAGACCATCTGATGAGCAGGTGGTTTGTGATAAATAACTTCTTGTACTGAACATGAAGGAGTTGATGGAAATGAAAAAAGTAAAGATTGCAGGAAGAGAAGTTTTTCCCATAGGCTTGGGGACTTTGAATATGGGAGATAAAACAGATAAATTTGCTCAAGAAGTTGAAGCGATAAGAGCCGGCTTGGACCACGGTGTTCAAGTGATTGATACAGCGGAAATGTATGGTAATGGAAACGCTGAAAGTTTGGTAGGGCATGCTATTGAACCTTTTGAACGAGAAAATTTATTCCTTGTCTCAAAAGTTCTTCCCAATAATGCTTCAAAAAAACAGATACCCATCAGTTTAGATCATTCCTTAAAACGGTTGAAGACAGATTATGTAGATCTCTATTTGCTTCATTGGGAAAGCAGTATTCCAATGGAAGAAACAATAGAAGCACTGGAACAAGCTAAAATGCAAGGGAAGATTAAATCCTGGGGTGTTTCTAATTTTGATGTGAACGATATGACGAAACTATTAAAGCTGTCTAATGGTCGCCACTGTGCCACGAATCAAGTCCGTTATAACCTGGGGGATCGAGGAATTGATTACGATTTAGTTCCCATGATGAAAGAAAATAGCATGCCGTTAATGGCGTACGCCCCTGTAGCAAGAGGAGACCGCTTAGGTGCTGATTTAACGAAACAAAACGTGTTACAAGATATCTCGAAAAAGTATCATGCAGATGTTTTTCAAATTTTATTGGCATGGTGCATTCGAAATGGACAGACCATTGCGATTCCGCAGTCCAGTAATAAGAAACATGTTATCAATAACGTAAAAGCTGCAGATATCCAGCTTACCGAGCAGGACCTGGCGAAAATAGATTCTGTTTATCCGGAACCAACTAATAGCGAGCCATTAGCCTTGTGGTAGTAAACCAATGATGAAGGAGCTGACAAAATATAACAGCATAACAACCGGTTGACTAGGAGTTAACTCCAAGTGTAAGCTAGCATTAGCCGATCTGTCACTTGAGTTAATACTAGAAAAAATGTCGTTACGGAATGCATTACACTTCATCGTACTGATTGGATTATGGAGTGCGGTACAAAAAGATTGACGACAACATGCGAAGGGGAGAAAATGAAACGATGCTAACGTTGATTATTTTACTTATTTTGGTCGGTGGCTTCTTTATCGGATTGAGAAGAGGCCTGGTTAATCAGATCGTTCATTTAACCAGTCTTATTGTTTCACTGGTCGTTGCCTATTTATTTTTTAATGATATTGCTCCGCATTTAAGATGGATTCCTTACCCCGGTTCTGCCGACAGCCAATGGGACTTTTTCTCGAATACTTTAAGCGTGGAAGATATTTATTACCAAGCTATTGCTTTCGCGATCTTGTTCTTTGGTACAAATCTCTTATGGCGCACACTTGGTTCCATACTCGATTTTCTGGCAGATTTACCTTTGTTAAGGATAGTGAATCGTTGGCTAGGCGGAGCGTTTGGATTCATGAAAGTATATTTGATCGTTTTTCTACTTTTATACTTAGTTGCTTTTGTTCCAATTGTTTCTGTACAACATGCAGTTACAAATTCGGCATTGGCACAGACGATGGTTCAGCACACGCCGATCCTTTCTGAAAAAATAGAAGAACTGTAAGCTGCCGAGAAGGTAATCCGGGAGCCAGCTCATTCCGGCCGGGAGGGATCCGCTCCAACTTGGGGGAGATTCCAAGTTGGAGCTGGTAAATAAAATGAAACAAATCACAAGGGATTCCCTAACCAGATTGTATCTCAATACATTTTTAATTGTAAATACCTTCCATGAAAAATCAGAATTATACTGGAGCGTGTAATTGTGAAACGGCTGATTCTACTATTATTGATTGTGTTTATCTGTTATGTTTCAAAACCATTATGGGAAGAGCCAGTTCAACAACTCGTTCCTTCTTCATCTATAGGAGATTCCTTCCGTTCTACAGTCGATTTTGTAAAAGATAAGGCAAATAACAATTTTTCCTTGAATAACTTAAATCAGCAATTAAATTCTCTGTTTCAATCGCATGATAATCCGCCGTCAGAATCAAGAGATGCGAACGTTGAAACACCAGAATTAACAGCTCCTAAAGATGACACATTTTCAATCCATAATATTGAATTAGGTGAATCAAGGGATGAAGTTGAGCAGGAAACCGGGGAGCCGCAAAGGACTTCGAAAAATGAATATGGTGTTAGCTGGGAAGCCTATCATCATAACTACCAAAATTTCATCATGGTTGCTTATGATAAAAAAGATATCGTTCGCGGCCTCTTTACCAATCAAGATTTAATTGCCTCTTCAACCGGAATAGAATTGGGAAGCTCAAAACAAGCTGTTCGGGATCAGTTAGGTACTCCCGAATCAACCATGAGAAAAGGTTTGGTCAACTACCAGATTAATGGTAATGGAGAATATGATGTATTCCGCCTCGATAACAACTATGTCACAGTTTTTTATGATGAACATGAAAACAATACGGTTACAGCCATTCAGATGATCGATGAAGGACTGGAACAAAATAAAGATAATATTTATACCGAATCCAGCCAGCAGCTAAAAGAAGGATTTGAATATCAGTTGTTTGATTTAACCAACGCTACAAGAGTAAAGCACAATCTGCCCATTTTAACGTGGGATAATGACGTGAGAGAAACAGCCCGGAAGCATAGCCGGGATATGGCGGAAAATCAATATTTCGACCATACAAATTTACAGGGCCAATCCCCGTTTGATCGTATGAAGGAAGACGATATTCAATTTAATATGGCTGGTGAAAACCTGGCGTACGGTCAGTTCAGTAGCATCTTTGCCCATGAAGGGTTGATGAATTCCTTAGGACACAGGGAAAACATCCTTAAGGAAAACTATCAATATTTAGGAGTCGGAGTGGCATTTAATAATAAGTCACAGCCTTACTATACTGAAAACTATTATAGTGATTCACTGTCTCTATAAAAGTTCAATAAAAATTTAGTCGGGAGAATTTTGACCCAACTCGGTAGGCAGCGCACCCTGGACGGTAGAGAATCACATCAACTCGGGAGACAGCATACGCATGACGGGAGAGTTCGCCCAAACCCGGAAACCAAGCATTCCATGAATTGAACAAAACTGCCCCTAGTGATTGAAAACTATCGATACGCCTGTTAGATTATACTGCTTGACATTGATTTTGTAAGCTCAAGCATTAGAAAAATAAGTAAAAGATGCTGTTTTTTATTTAAGAGGAGAATAGCACATGAAACGCATAAGAAATATACTCCTCCCATGGATGATTATCACCCTGTTTCTAGTTATTCTATTTATCGCCTATAACAAAATGGATGATGGATATCTAGGCTCGGGAAATAGATATGAAGATTTAGGAGAAGATGCGCCGATTCCGAGCGAACTACATCCAAAAGTTGAAAAAAACAAAAATATATTGTTGGAACAAGCGGCTGATATAAATATAGATGTAGTTATCACGGAAGAAACCCGCCCAATTGAAGAGCAAAATGAATTATATGCACAGGGACGGTCAACAAGCGGTGATATTGTTACAAATGCAAGGGGTGGTGAATCCTATCACAACTATGGACTGGCCATTGATTATGCCTTGAGGAAAGATAATGGTGAGATCACCTGGGATACACAATATGACGGCAATAACAACGGAAAATCTGATTGGTTGGAAGTTGCTGAGCTTGCAAAAGATCTGGGATTTGAATGGGGCGGTGATTGGAAAAGGTTTCCTGATTATCCCCACCTGCAAATGGATTTTGGTCTAAGCATTAGCCAGCTTCAAAATGGAAAAAGGCCAGCTCATAATAAAAATACGGAAGAAGCGCTTGAATAGACAATCTTATTCACGGCGCTTTTTGCTTTCACTTCACATTCTGACCAAACTATATTTTAATTCCGACGTATAAAAAAATAATAACAGTCAATACTGGATTTTAAATTATTATAATACTCCAAAACTACCTTTACTTGTACTTTTACTTCAATATCCATTTCTAGTATAGTTAGGGTGGAGTACTGTCGGATCCATTCTGTTGTTGGGAAGGAGCAACCATGATGCAGGAAACAATGATGTATAATGAAAAAATTGAAAAGGTATTATCCAATATTAATAGAGTCATGATTGGCAAGGATCAGGAGGTAATATTAAGCTTGGTTGCCTTGCTTGCCGGCGGACACGTATTGCTGGAAGATGTCCCTGGTGTGGGTAAGACGATGCTTGTCAGAGCACTTGCCAAATCATTGGATTGTGATTTTCGCCGGATTCAATTCACGCCCGATTTATTACCGTCTGATGTGACCGGCGTATCAATATATAACCCGAAAGAATTGGAATTTGAATTCAGACCGGGACCAATTCTCGGCAATATTGTGCTCGCAGATGAGATTAACCGGACCTCACCGAAAACGCAGAGCTCCCTATTGGAAGCAATGGAAGAAAAGAATGTAACCGTTGATGGAAACACGATACCACTAAAACAACCATTTTTTGTCATGGCGACGCAAAACCCGATTGAATATGAAGGGACATACCCATTACCGGAAGCCCAGCTTGATCGTTTTTTGTTAAAGCTGAAAATGGGCTACCCAACGCCGGAAGAAGAGGTAAGCATGTTAGAAAGGACATCTGCCCTTCATCCGATTGAACAAGTGACAGCCGTTATCACTAAGGAGCAGTTACTGGAGGCACAGGAAGAAGTCAGGGAGGTATATATCGATGAAACTATTCTGCATTATATTGTGAATATGACAACCGCTACGAGGCGGCATCCGGCTATTTATTTGGGAACTAGCCCGCGTGCATCCATCGCCCTGATGAAAGCGGCCAAGGCATATGCCTATATTTCTTCCCGGGACTATTGTATACCTGATGATATAAAATATTTGGCACCATACGTGCTGTCCCATCGGCTTATATTAACAACGGAAGCAAAGTATGATGGATTGACAAATGAACAGGTGATGCAAACGATTATAAACAGTGCGGAGGTACCGATACGAAAGGAATTCAGACCATGAACCGGCTAGCAGGCTTAATGGGCAGGATACTCTTGATTGTTACCCTGTTTGGCGTATTATTTTCCTTCGCGATGTTTCAAGGTGGATTTGTCAGCTGGTTTTTATTTTTCAGCTATCTGCCCATCTTCATTTATCATGTCGGACTACTCTTTTATCCGATTCATCGCTTCCAGGTTACCAGACATTTATCACGTTATATTGTGCGATCCGGTGATAGTATAACCGTCACCATAAGGCTGAAACGATCGATTCCATTTCCGCTCTACTATTGTGTCTGTGAGGAAATCTTTCCATTTTCGTTAAACAAACTGGATAAGCGGGTCGAAAAATATCAATACCTGGATCATCCGGAGAAATTACAAGTGAATCGTTCCATGAAACAAGTCATTTTCCCGGGGCTGAAACGGGCGGTAGAGTTGTCATACCAATTAGATGGTGTGCCAAGGGGCGAACATCATTTCCAAGCCATTCGGGTCAAAACGGGAGATGTGTTTGGGTTTATTCAAAAGACACATATATTCCCGGTGGCCGATCAGCTTGTGGCTCATCCCGTTCAACGTCCGATCGAGATGACCGAACGGATGGACAGTTTTGAACAGGGCCCGGTCTCCTCCAACGTATTGCATATGAATAATACCAACATTGCCGCGGGGATTCGTGAATACGAATCGGGGGACAAATTTTCCTGGATTGACTGGAAACAAACAGCGAAGAAGCATACGATGATGACCAAGGAATTTGAACAGGAAAAGAGTACAGACACCATTGTTATGCTGGATAATGGTTACTACGACGGGATTAATGGATTAGCTTATGAAGCAGCGATTGAACTAAGTCTGTCTCTGATCGGGGTATTGAAACAACAATCATCCAACATCAGCTTTTTCTCCATTGGCAAAGAAACCGTGCCATTTGCCGTTAATCAGAACCCATATGAAACAGACCGTTTGCTGAACCATTTAACACGAATGCAGCCAAATGGAACAAATCCGTTTGCCTTAGAGTTAAGCAAGACCGTCATGAATTTGCCGTATGTCGGTTTGATCATGCTGGTGACTACACGCCTGGACGATATGCAAACAGTGATTAAACACCTGAGACAACGGGCGAAACAGGTGGTTGTGCATTTGATTCGGCCCGAAAAAGAAATCATGGAAGCGGAACGAAAGCAGATCAAGCAATTGCGTTTTCAAGGGGCTATCATTCATGTGATCACGGAAAAACAATTAGTGCGGCAGACAATTGAGGTGAATGCCGGATGAATACGAATGCAAATATAAAGATTCCGTTTTTCTATACCTCGATCCTGTATTTGCTGGGGTTTCTCCTTTTGCTGGAGTGGCTTTATCCTGTTCGGCAAGTGACTGAGATCAGCAATCTGTCTTTTTTTATTGTCTATGCCGTGTTTTGTTTTTTGATTTCAATGTTTCAGATCAAATGGTGGCTGTCGTTTATCCTCAAGGGTGCGGCCATGCTGTTTATCATCCATTTATTGTTTATGCCTTACCCATTCTTTAGCAAGGTTTGGCTGCAACAATTTAATTTGGAAATGGCGACTAATTTTCAATCCATGGTCATGCAAAACTGGTATGACCTGACACCACTATTTCGCAGCCTTTTATTCCTGCTGCTGATTTGGTTAATGAGCTATCTCCTGTATTATTGGTTTGTTGTGATGAAGCGTATTTTTTTGTTTGTCCTCTTGACGGTGGTTTATGTCGCGATTCTGGATACATTTACTGCTTATGAAGCGGATGGATCAGTTATCCGTATCTTTATTATTTCGTTTGCTGCGCTCGGGCTTGCCAATATGATGAAAGTCATTGATCGTGAATCGATTCGCTTTGCCTGGCTTAAAAAAGCACCGGTCTGGATCTTGCCGCTTATTGCAGTCGTGCTGTTCTCCACACTCGTTGGCTACGCTGCACCAAAATTTGATCCGCAATGGCCAGATCCGTTTCCGTTTTTAAGAAATGCTGCGGAAAATGCTGGCTACACCGGTGATGTGGGTGGATTTCACAAAGTTGGCTATGGGGAGGATGATACGCGGCTTGGCGGTTCGTTCATCCAGGATTATACACCGGTTTTTCAGGCGGCGACGAAGCGTGAACATTATTGGCGGATTGAAACGAAGGATGTTTATACCGGTAAAGGTTGGGAAAACTCCAAACCGACGGATTATATTACTCAGCCACATGATCAATTAAGCTTGGATACATTCAGTGACAGCGTGCCAACCGAGCGGCAAAAGGATATTGTGCAGTTTCAAAGCAATACCCATATCGAAAAGTTGCTTTATCCATACGGCATTCGCCAAGTACAAACCAAGTCAGATGCAGAACTATTACTGGATCAGCATTCAGGGACAATTCGCACACAAGCGGACGGCAAAGCGATCTGCCTGGATAAATATACGATTACCTTTGATTATCCATCTTTCGCTCTGGATCAATTACGCAAAGAATCAGCGGGAGATCCCAAGCAAATCAAAGCGCAATATACCCAGCTCCCGGACGGACTGCCAAAGCGCGTCGGTGAACTGGCCAAGGAAATTACAAACGGTAAGGAAAATCGTTATGATCAGGCCAAGGAAATCGAACGTTATTTTGGCCAGCATGGGTTTAGATACCAGACATCCAACATTCCTGTTCCTAAGAGAGATCAGGATTATGTCGATCAATTTTTATTTGATTCACAGGTAGGTTATTGTGATAACTATTCGACATCAATGGTGGTCATGCTCCGAACATTGGGGATCCCGGCCAGGTGGGCAAAAGGATTTACAAGTGGTGAAAAAACCGCTGACCGTATGGATGGTGCTGATGATGCGTATGATGTATATGAGGTAACCAGTGCCAATGCCCATTCATGGGTGGAAGTATATTTTCCGGAATCTGGCTGGGTACCATTTGAACCAACACAAGGATTCTCCAATTTAGCCGATTTCCATGAGAATGTGGAAAATGCCGACGAGGGCAATGACCAAGGAGAAACGGCGGAGACACCAGCTGAACAGGATACCGAACAAAAAGAATCGGAAGCGGAAAAAGATGATCAAGCAGCAACGGATACCAATGAACATACTGATAGGTCGTCTAATTCGCATCTGAATTGGTGGTTACTGGGGATCGCCTCAATGGTAATCATTGTGTTAGCTTTCGTGGTTTACCGATTGCGGTTTCGATTAAAGACAAGGATGGTATCGATGAAATTAAACCGGCAAACTGGTCCACGAACATTTCAGGAAGCCTATCATCATTTGTTGAAATTGCTAAAACGTGATGGAGCGGCATTGAAAACCGGGCAAACCCTACGTGAATATGCACAGCAAATTGATAAGAAGTACGGGACAAACGAGATGCGTGTGCTTACCGATTATTATGAACGCATGTTGTATCGCAATGAATTGGACCAGACAGAAATACAGCAGCTAAATGATTTATGGAAAAATTTAATCAGACGGATAACTGCTTGACCAAGAAGACTGATACCAGTAAAATAAATGAAGTAAAATGTAATTTGAATTGTCAAGTGTGCTTTCGTATATCCTCTGAAATATGGTCGGAAAGTTTCTACCGGGACACCGTAAATGTCCTGACTATGAAGGCGGAATATCTATTGGTTGATAAACGGAACCTGGATTTCTGCCTTTTTGTAGCTAATTCGTTGCAATCGGTGGAAATGCAGGTTTTTTTGTATAAATATAAGCACTTAGTATAATAAGCTATAGTAGGAGTGGCAACATGGATAATAATGAAATGATTTTAGTGCTGGACTTTGGCAGCCAGTACAATCAGCTGATCACAAGGCGAATCAGGGAATTCGGCGTTTATAGTGAACTGCATTCCCATCAATTGACGGCTGAAGAGATTAAACAAATGAATCCGGCGGGCATTATTTTATCCGGCGGCCCGCACAGTGTATATGATGAAAATAGTTTCCGCTGTGATGAGAAAATTTTTGATCTTGATATTCCAATTCTGGGTATTTGCTATGGTATGCAATTAATGACCCTACATTTCGATGGCAAGGTAGAAAAGGCGAAAGACCGGGAATACGGTAAGGCGCTTATTTCGTTAAGCCATGATGCTCTTTTATTCCATGATACACCGACTGAGCAAACGGTGTGGATGAGCCATGGTGATAAAGTGATACAGGTACCGGAATCATTTCAAATCGACGCGACGAGTCCATCCACTCCGATTGCAGCGATGAGTGATCCCAACCGTCAATTGTACGGGGTACAGTTTCATCCGGAAGTCCGTCATACAGAATATGGCAACCAATTACTAAAGCAGTTTGTTTTTGACGCGTGCAAATGTGCTGGGGACTGGACAATCGAAAACTTTATCGAACTGGAAACGGAAAAAATCAAGCAACAGGTTGGGGACCGAAACGTTCTCTGTGCACTAAGTGGCGGGGTTGACTCATCCGTTGTGGCAGCATTGATCCATCAGGCGATCGGCGACCAGCTGACTTGTATATTTGTTGACCATGGATTACTCCGTAAAAATGAAGCGGATGATGTCATGAAAACATTCGCGGATGGTTTTCATATGAACATTATCAAAATTGACGCACGGGAGCGATTTTTGAACAAGTTGGCTGGTGTTAGCGATCCCGAACAAAAGCGGAAAATCATCGGTAATGAATTTATTTACGTGTTTGATGACGAAGCGGCCAAGTTAACCGATATTGATTTCCTGGCGCAGGGAACATTGTACACGGACGTGATTGAAAGTGGAACGGAGACTGCGCAAACGATCAAATCGCACCATAATGTTGGCGGACTTCCGGAAGACATGCAATTTGAATTGATTGAACCATTGAACACCTTGTTTAAAGATGAAGTTCGTGAACTTGGCCTGCAACTTGGTGTTCCGGAGCATATTGTTTGGAGACAACCATTCCCTGGGCCAGGTTTAGGTATCCGGGTACTTGGAGCGATCACTGAACAGAAACTGGAAATTGTTCGTGAATCCGATGCTATTTTAAGAGATGAAATTGCCAAAGCTGGACTGGAAAAAGACATCTGGCAATATTTCACCGTACTGCCGGATATCCGCAGTGTTGGTGTCATGGGAGATGCCCGCACGTATGATTATACGATTGGTATCAGGGCTGTGACATCGATTGATGGTATGACCTCGGACTGGGCACGGATTCCTTGGGATGTCCTAGAAAAGATCTCCACAAGAATCGTCAACGAGGTGGAACATATTAACCGCGTTGTGTATGATGTGACGAGTAAGCCGCCTGCTACGATTGAGTGGGAATAATTCACTAAGGGCATTTGAAGTGAAAACGTTGATTTGACAGCATTTTAGGGACACATAAAATGGGTGAAATGATTAAAAATCAATAGGTTCCCCGCCAAAATCCCGCCAAAGGAATAGGCAGGGAAGTAGAGCTACTGTATAAAAGCAGTGGCTCTTTTTTTTGGTGCGCCAGGCATGGCGACTATCTAGGTGGTGAAAATCCATCGTGGGGGTACACATCAACCAACCACTAGAGAAGCGCAAGGTGTTTATCGTGAGGTAAAGGCTGAAGGAAGCGTGTATCAAAATCTTGGCTCGACGAACAGAAATCTGATACCAAGGCTCTGTAGGCGGACAAGGCTCCCAAACAAGTCAAAATCCAAAAGATGTGCGTAACCCTACAGAGTAGATTAGGCGAGTAAAAGAGGAAAGATAGTTGTCTTACCCTGGGAGGTCTCACGGACAGCTAAGGAGTCCCCTAAAAAGAAAGCTGGTCGAAAAAGGTTTATCGTGAGAAGTCAGCCGACGCCGTAGTAGTGATGAAAAATCATGAAGGGCTGAACAATTTATAGTGTTTCTACGCCATGAATGCACGAAGGATAAACTTCTGAATGTGTTAATGATGAAAGTATGAGCGTATCTCAGAGGATAGTCAAAATAGAAGTGTTCTTCGTCACGTGAAAGGAAAGGAAGAAACGAGTGTGGAACTTTTAGAAAAGATATTAAGTAACCAGAATATGAACGAAGCCTATCTTCGAGTGTACCGAAACAAAGGTGCAGGTGGAGTAGACGGCGTAACTGTAAAGGAACTGAAAGCATACCTGAGGGAACATAAAGAGGAATTAAGAACGCAAATTCGGAAAAGAAAATACAAACCATTGCCAGCAATGCGGGTAGAGATTCCGAAAGAAAATGGAAAGATGCGCAAATTGGGTATTCCTACAGTGGTTGATAGAGTTGTCCAACAGGCAATTAGCCAAGTGCTTAGCCCGATATTTGAAAAGCAATTTAGTGATTACAGCTATGGCTTCAGGCCAAGAAGAAGTTGCGTAATGGCAATCACGCAAGCATTGGAATATATCAATGACGGGTACGGGTGGCTGGTGGATATTGACTTAGAACGATTTTTCGATACGGTTCATCATGATAAGTTGATGCGAATTATCTCGCACACGATAAAAGATGGAGATGTGATTTCTCTGATACGAAAATACCTCGTAAGTGGTGTGATGGTCGATGGAAAGTATGAAGATACAACCATAGGAACACCACAGGGAGGCAACCTTAGTCCACTTTTAAGCAATATTATGTTGAATGAGCTAGATAAAGAACTGGAAGCAAGAGGGCTGCGTTTCGTAAGATACGCAGATGATAGCCTTATCTTTGTGAGAAGTGAAAAGGCAGCAAATCGAGTACTTACTTCCATTACAACATTTATCGAAAGGAAGCTTGGACTAAAGGTAAATGCGGAGAAAAGTAACATAGCACGCCCGACGAAAACCACATTTCTCGGCTTTGGATTCTACTATGACGCAAATAAGAAGAAATTTCAACCGAGACCCAGTAAAGCATCGGTACAAAAATTCCAAAGGAAACTTCGTCGATTGACGAAAAGAAACTGGAGTATCTCCTTAGATGACAGAATCGTTAAATTAAAACAGGTCATTTATGGTTGGGTTAACTATTTTAGGAAAGCCAAAATAAAGAGCGTTTTAGAAGCCATCGATGCGAAGTTACGCTCCAGAATAAGAGTGATTATCTGGAAGCAGTGGAAGAACAACAAAAAGAGAATCAAGTCTCTCGTCCAACTGGGCATACCAAAAGAAGAAGCTAGAGGGCTAACTTACTGCAGAAAAGGTCTCCGATTTATTGGACTATCGAAGGTTGTTCATAGAGCTTTGTCTAATAAAAGGTTAAGGCAAAGAGGGATCCCCTTTGCCTTAGACCGTTATCTAAAAGTACACACTGAAATATAAATTGAACCGCCGTATACGGAACCGTATGTACTGGTGGTGTGAGAGGGGCGAAAAGTTATTTAGCTTTTCCCTCTACTCGATTTTATAAAGTCAATGAAATGGACGAGTAGAAAGCTTTTTAAGTTTTAATACCTTAAAAATTAGAGTTAGTATTAAAATACCTTAACGACCTTAGGTAGAGAATGTTCTCCGCCAGAAGGTCGTTTTTTATTTTAAAAAAAGTGTAAAAATCAGACTATCTGTATAAACACTGGATTTACAAATGCTTTTCAAGGATTAAGTATTACATTTTACCACTAATTTACTACTTTTGGATGAGTCTTGATACGACGATATATCCTAGAAAAATGAAAAACCATAAAAGATACTTCCATTGTGAAAATTGAATATGTAATAGATAGACACTTCAAATAAAGGTGTCTATTTTGTATTTAATAATTTATAAGATAAACGAATGGAAAACATTCTAACATTAGTTTAAAAATCAAAATCCCTTATAAGTATTTCATCCCTTTATTCAAATATATACTTGAATGAAATCTGTAAATAAGATATTATATAATCAAATAAGTATTTGAATGAAGATGGAGTGATTACTTTGGTTAAAAAAGCCATGTGTGAAGTGTATTGTTATGACGAAGAAAAAGTCAATCGTATACAAGAAGAATTACAAAAAGAAGAATTATCTTATGTTTCTCAATTGTTCAAAGTACTTGCAGATGAAAATAGAACAAAAATTTCTTATGCTTTATGTATAGACGATGAGTTATGTGTATGTGACATTGCAAATATCATAGGCTCTTCTGTGGCAACTGCCTCCCACCACTTGCGAACACTGCATAAACAAAAAATTGTGAAGTATCGAAAAGAAGGAAAACTTGCTTTTTATTCATTGGATGATGAACACATTAAGCAATTAATTTCGATTACGTTAATCCATCAGAAAGAAGAGAAAGCAAATGTCTGAATCACTCACAAAAGAAGGAATGAAAACTTATCGTGTGCAAGGGTTTAGTTGTGCGGGGTGTGCAAAAACTTTTGAAAATAATGTAAAGAAATTACAAGGCGTGGAAGATGCCGAAGTTAATTTTGGAGCGTCAAAAGTTTATGTAAAGGGGCAAATAACCATTGAAGAGCTTGAAAAAGCAGGATCATTTGAAAATTTAAAAGTGCGAGATGAGAAAGAACAAAAGGTAGATCATGAACCTTTTTGGAAACAAAAAGAAAATATAAAGGTTTATATTTCAGCCATATTACTTTTGGTTAGCTGGTTTTTAGGAAAACAATTAGGAGAAGAACATTTTCTTCCGACAATCGGGTATGCACTGTCTATTTTAATTGGCGGTTACACGCTTTTTATTAAAGGGCTTAGAAATCTGAGTAGATTACAATTTGATATGAATACGCTTATGACCATTGCGATTATTGGTGCAGCCATTATTGGCGAATGGATGGAAGGTGCGACGGTTGTTATCCTTTTCGCTATTAGTGAAGCATTGGAACGCTATTCCATGGATAAAGCCCGTCAATCAATTGAATCGCTAATGGATATCGCACCAAAAGAAGCATTAATCCGTCGGGGAAATCAAGAAATGAGTATCCATGTAGATGACATTAAAATTGGCGATATTATGATTGTAAAGCCTGGTCAGAAATTAGCAATGGATGGCACAGTTTTGACAGGAACATCCACCTTAAATCAAGCTGCCATTACAGGTGAAAGTGTTCCAGTTACAAAAACAGTAGATGACGAAGTATTTGCTGGAACATTAAATGAAGAAGGTTTACTCGAGGTTAGAGTAACCAAACGAGTGGAAGATACTACACTTTCAAAAATCATCCATCTTGTAGAAGAAGCACAAGCAGAACGTGCACCTTCTCAAGCATTTGTCGATAAATTTGCTAAATATTATACACCCGCAATCGTCATTTTAGCTATGCTAATTGCTGCTATTCCGCCATTAGTTGTTGGTGGAGATTGGAGTACATGGATTTATCAAGGGTTAGCTGTACTTGTAGTTGGTTGCCCTTGTGCTCTAGTTGTTTCTACACCAGTAGCGGTAGTGACTGCCATAGGGAATGCTGCGAAGAATGGTGTGTTAATTAAAGGCGGTGTTTATTTAGAGGAAACAGGAAACCTTAAAGCTATTGCTTTTGATAAAACAGGAACTTTAACAAAAGGGATTCCTGCTGTCACAGATATTGTAACGTATAGCGGAAGTGAAGATGAGTTAATGACGATTACAGCAGCAATTGAAAAAGGCTCACAGCACCCTCTTGCTTCTGCTATTATAAAAAAAGCGGAAGAAAAAGGATTACATTTCAATGACGTGTCTATTGAAGAATTTCAATCCGTTACAGGAAAGGGCGTTAAAGCAAGGATAAATCATGAAATATATTATGTAGGAAGCCCGAGTCTTTTTGAAGAACTGCATAATCAAATAGGAAGTAAACAAAGAGACAAGATTACTGATTTACAAACAGCAGGAAAAACAGTCATGGTTTTAGGAACAGAAACAGAAATCCTTGCATTCATTGCGGTGGCAGATGAAATAAGAGAATCATCCAAAGAAGTTATCAGCCAATTAAATCATCTTGGAGTCGAAACAGTTATGTTGACAGGTGATAATCAACGAACCGCACATGCGATTGGACAACAAGTTGGGGTTGTAGATGTCGAAGCTGATTTATTGCCAGAAGATAAGTTGACCTTCATTAAAGAACTTCGAGAAAAACACCAACAGGTAGCAATGGTTGGTGATGGCGTGAATGACGCTCCAGCACTAGCAGCTTCTACGGTCGGAGTAGCTATGGGTGGTGCAGGAACTGATACAGCACTAGAAACAGCAGATATCGCTCTGATGTCAGATGATTTGAATAAGTTACCGTATACCGTTCAATTAAGTCGAAAAGCATTGGCGATTATCAAACAAAATATTACGTTCTCTCTAGGAATTAAAGCTGTTGCTTTACTGTTAGTTGTACCTGGTTGGTTAACATTATGGATAGCGATATTTGCAGATATGGGGGCGACATTGCTTGTAACATTAAACAGTTTACGATTATTGAGGATTAAGAAATGAAACATTCCATGACATATGACGTCATAATAATTGGCGGCGGGCAAGCTGGTTTAGCTATGGGGTTTTCACTAAAACAGAAAAACATTCCTTTTGTTATTCTTGATGAGAATGAGCAAACTGGCATGTCTTGGCGAAAACGTTATGATTCATTACGTTTATTTACTCCTAGAAGTTACAGTCAATTGCATGGATTTCATTTGAAGGGTGATCCTAAAGGGTTTCCAGATAAAAATGAAATCGCAGATTATTTAGCTGCATTTAAAATAGAGAATGAATTACCCGTCCATCATGAGAAAGTCATCAAACTAACTCAGAATGAGAAGAAACAGTTTTTAGTCACCACTCCAAATAATACGTATAAAGCTAAACAAGTAGTTGTTGCTACTGGTACTTTTCACAATCCGTTTGTTCCAAATGTTCATGATGGAACTGCAAATTTTGAAATTCATGCTTCTAAATATCAGAATCCGTCTCAAATACCTAATGGGAATGTTTTAATCGTAGGTGCTGGTAATACAGGTGTTCAAATTGCGGCAGAATTGAGTAAAACACACCAAGTTACACTATCACAAAGCAAACCAATAAAACGTGTTCCTCAAAATATTGCTGGGCGAAGTCTCTTTTGGTGGTTAGAAACATTCCGAATTGGTCGGGCAAAACCAGATTCTTTTATCGGAAAAATGTTAAGAGAACGAGAACCTTTAATAGGAAATGATTTCAAAACGGTTCAAAATAATGTGGAAATCGTTGGTAGGCTAAGTGAAATTAAAAATGGTAAAGCATACTTTAATAGTGGTATATCTAAACAAGTGCAAAATGTGATATGGGCGACTGGCTATCGAAATGATTATTCATGGATACAAATTGAAGGAGCTTTAAGTAATGACGTAAGACCTTTACACTCTTTTGGTGTTACGAATGTAGCTGGATTGTATTTCATAGGGCTAAGTTGGCAAAGTAAAAGAAGTTCAGCTCTTATTTATGGCGTTAGTAATGACGCTGAATATTTGGCTCAGAATATTCAGCAGTACGAAGTAAAATTGGAAAAACGACAAAATTTATGAGGACAATATACATTTGATAGTGGTCTTTTTAATAAATTTGGAATATGGAAATATATCTATAATCAAATCTAAAACGTCATTTGAACAGCACTCTACTGAAAAATGACGTTTTTAAAGTATGATTATCTGATAAGTATTGAAGTAATTTTATAAGAACTTTATTTATTTTCGTTTCCCCCTTTTTATACTGTTGCATAAATGGAAAGACGAAAAAAATTATAACATTAAAGTAAATAACCTCAAAAGTAGGTTTCTTTAAATTAATTAAAATAGAGATATTTACTTTACTAATTTTCTAATCCTCAATAAACCCTGAGATACTATCGCCAATACAGGTAGTTCGATTAATGGACCGATTATAAGAGCAAGAGCAATTAATGGTTGATCAGGGAAAGCTGTTACTACAATGGCTAAGGCAATAGGTGAATTTCTTGCAATAGTTGTCATATTTAAACTTACTGTATCTTTGTAGCTAAACTTAAATACTTTACCTACCGTCTGAGAAACAATAAAGTTTATGATGAAAAATAGTAAAAGTGGAAGAAGGATTAAAAAGATTACTTCTAAATTATTTATTAAATAAGAGCCTTGCGAGGCAAACATCGCTATGATAGCTAAACACAAAAATACAATTTGTGAGGAAGCAAAAAAAGAAATCAATTTCTTTTCTAAGAATGCTTTCTTCTTATTGAATAAATAACGTGTTACATTAGCTAGTAAAAATGGGACAAATAACACAAGAATGACACTTTCTATTATAGTGGATAAACCAACTGTCTCCATTGTACCTGCAAAAATGAACAAATAAATCGGTAACAACATCACTTGCAAAATTAAGTTAACTGGTAATATCGATGTGGAAAGTGACATATTCCCTTTCGCAATCGATGTAAAGATTAAATACCAGTCTGTACATGGAGTAACAAGGAATAAAATGAAACCAAGCCATAAAGCAGGATGATCGGACAAAAAGATTGCTCCTAATCCCCATGCTAAGATTGGCGTCCATACAAAATTAATTACAGTACTTGTACCTAAGAATTTTACGTTTTTGAAGGCAGCTTTGAGATTTTGTAATGGAATAGTTAAAAACAACCCGTACAGCATGAATAATAAAAATGGAAGAATAAATGTTTCAGCATTGTTTTCAAAGATACTAAACTGCCCTAAAAATAGACCAATCCCTACTGCTATCAAAATAACTACGGATTGAAACTTTTCAATAAGATTCATATAATAACCACCTTCACATAATAGTGGCAGATGTGCACAACTAACCTTTAGTTTTAAATGTACATTATCTTTTAAAATATAGCATTATAGATATTGACTTCGAATTTAGAAGGAGAGATTGAATTGAATGAGGAACAGTGGGAAGCAATCAAAAATAACAATAAAAAATATGATGGTATGTTCTATTATGCCTTAACAACAACAAAAACAGTTTGTCGTCCTTCTTGTACAGCCAGAACTCCTAACCCAAAGCATGTTATTATCTATAATGATTTAGATTCAGCTATTATGGAAGGATTCAGACCTTGTACGAGATGTAAGTCGAATCACCTGGAATGGCAAGGGTATAAAGAAGAAATTACAAAATGCGTACGGAAATATATACAAGAACATTATAAAGAAAAGATTACTTTAACCATGCTAAGTAATGTTTTGCATAAAAATCCATACTATATACAACGTAGTTTCAAAGAAATAAAGGGAAAAACGCCTTTAAATTATGTACATGAACTAAGAATGAAAGAAGCGAAAAGATTACTTTTATTTAAAGAATTATCAATAACAGATATTGCCTTAGAAGTTGGTTATAGTGACAGTACTCAATTTTCTGCAAAGTTTAAAAAATATCATGGATTCTCGCCAAGTTGTTATAGAAATTCATTACTGAAAACACAACAATAAATAAAACAGATCACAAGTGCTTATATAATTATTAACTTTATATACAAATTTAATAGGTTCACTTAGAACGTCACCTAAACAGTTTTAACTGATAGTTGACGTTTTTTTATGAAATTATTTAGAAACAGACAGTTGTTTTGACCAAATTAAATGAAAAGGAGAACGCTGCATGATGTCTATGAATGAACAGGAAATATATGAAAATAAGGTCTTGGAATGGATTGAAGATCATTTTGTTCTGAACGAAGTTGAAATTGAAGACTATCCTTTTTTTCTTCATGGAAAATTGGTACGTGATAAACAAGATAAAACAATGGTTGTGTTTTGGTGTGTGATTTATGGACGAGTAGATTATCGTTTTCAAGACGCATAAGGAGTGATGAATCATGCAGATGTTTAACTCTCGTTCCCCTCCCACTCCCTTTATGTCTAATTATGAACCATGAATCAAAAACTAAAATAAGAAAAGAGGTCTGTATCGTGGAATTAAAATATGTAATCCCGAACATGGAAAAAACATTTGGTAACTTAGAATATGCAGGAGAAGGAAAAGTCGAACAGCGACGAGTTAATGGAAGAATGACAACCCTATCTCGCAGCTATAATCTCTATTCTGATGTTCAGCGGGCAGATGATATTGAGGTCGTTCTCCCACAGGAAGCTGGGGAAAAATTCTTTGAACATGAGGAAAAAGTAAAATTAGTCAATGCTCGTATTACCGCAGAAGGCTATAAAATCGGGGATCGTGGTTTCACAAACTACAAATTACATGCTGACGACATCGTCAAAGCATAAGGAGGATTTACACATGAGATTAGCACAAGGCATTATCTTAGATAAAGAAAAGACATTTGGATTATTAAAGTTTTCGGCATTACGACGTGAGGTCTTTCTACAAAACGAAGATGGAACGGTATCATCCGAAGTCAAAGAACGCACCTATGATTTAAAATCGAAAGAACAGGGACGGATGATTCAAGTCAGTATCCCTGCTTCTATTCCTTTAAAAGAATTTGATTATAATGCAGAGGTGGAAATGGTTAATCCTGTGGCTGATACCGTTGCAAACGCCACTTTTCGTGGTGCAGATGTAGATTGGTTCATAAAGGCAGATGATTTGGTCTTAAAAGGAAAAGCTGCACCTATAGGCGATAAATCCGTAAAGAAGCCAGTTGATAAGGGTAAATAAATATGAAGTTTTTTAAAAGACGAGGGAAACGTATTAAAGAAAAGGACGCTTCCCTCGTTTTTCAATTTGTGTTTATATCGTTAGTTGGTGTATGGCTTCTTTCCTTTCTCCCTTTTCACTTGTCATTTTTATTGACTAGCAAGTGGCAGCTAGAGGTTTTTAAAGCCCATTTTATCAGTATGTATGGATTGGTGACACTGCTTATTAGTCTTGTTTTAACAGCAGCATGTTCCTTTGTCTATTATCGTTATTGTTATAACCATCTCAAACAGATTATTCATCGTCAAAAGCTCTCAAAAATGATACTGGAAAATGGTTGGTATGAAACAAAACAAGTCGCTAAAGAGAGCTTTTTTAAAGACATTTCTTCTGATAAAGCAAAGGAGAAAATCAGTCATTTTCCTAAAATCTATTATCGTTTTCAGAAAGGATTGCTGTATATTCAGACTGAAATTACACTTGGAAAGTTTCAAGAACCACTCTTAAACTTGGAAACAAAATTGGAAAGTGGTTTGTATTGTGAATTGATCTCAAAAGAATTACATGATTCCTATGTGGAGTATGTGCTTTTCTATGACGTGATAGCGAAACGGATTCCCATTACAGAAGTCACTGCACAAGATGGCAGCCTAAAACTTATGGAATCCATGTATTGGGAATACGATAAGCTCCCTCATATGCTAATCGCTGGTGGAACTGGCGGTGGGAAAACGTACTTTATTCTCACTATTATTGAAGCCTTATTAAAAACAAACGCAAAGCTATATATTTTAGATCCAAAAAATGCTGATTTAGCTGATTTGTCTACTGTCATGAAGGATGTATATTACAAAAAAGAAGATATAATGGCGTGTATTAACCAATTTCATGAAGCCATGATGGCTCGAAGCGAAGAAATGAAGCAAATGGAAGGTTATATAACAGGAGAAAATTATGCTTATTTAGGTTTGTCTGCCCATTTTTTAGTATTTGACGAGTATGTAGCGTTTATGGAGCTGCTTACTTCTAAAGAAAACACAGCAGTTTTAAGCAAATTAAAACAGATTGTCATGCTTGGGAGACAAGCAGGCTTTTTTCTAGTCCTAGCCTGTCAACGTCCAGACGCAAAATATCTTGGAGATGGAATAAGGGATCAGTTTAACTTTCGGGTAGCTCTTGGTCGAATGAGTGAGCTTGGGTACGGAATGATGTTTGGAAGCGACGTTCAAAAACAGTTCTTTCTCAAACAAATCAAAGGTCGTGGCTACGTGGATAAAGGAGATAATGTGATTTCTGAATTTTACACTCCCTATGTACCTAAAGGTCATGATTTCCTACAAGAGATAGGTAAACTTGCAAACTAAAGGCTGCCAGACAAGCGGCGTACGAAGTGAAAGCCGCTTGTCTGGCTAAGCCTTGCGTGGCGATAGCCACGCCTTGACCCCCCATTTCTAACAGGGGGGTAGAAAAGCAATTAGAAACAGGCTCAAAAACCTTTGAACACTTGATGGCGCAAGGGTTTGGAATACATGAAGATGATGTCAGCTAATACGCTTTTAGTTGACATCTTTTTTAGTTAGGAGGAATCCTTTTGAAGCAACCAGTCTGGTATCAATTATTAAAAGAAAAAAGATTGGAATATGGCGTATCACAAAATAAACTGGCTACTCATGCCGGGATTACAAGGCAATATATAAGTCAAATGGAGACAGGAAAAGTGAATCCCTCAGAAACGCTGAAAGAAACTTTGTTTGATATTTTGGAACGATTTAACCCGGAGGCTCCACTGGAAATCTTGTTTGATTATGTTCGGATTCGATTTTTATCCACTGACCCAGTTCCAGTGATTGAAGACATTCTACAGTTAAAAATGGAATATATGTTGCATGAAGATTATGCGTTTTACTCCTATATCGAGCAGTACGTCTATGGAGATATTACAGTTATGGTATCTCCCGACGAGGATAAAGGCTGTTTATTGGAATTAAAGGGGAAGGGATGCAGGCAATTTGAAAACTTTTTATTAGCTCAACAACGTACATGGTTTGATTTCTTCATGCATGTATTTCGAGTAGGGGGAGTATTTAAACGTATTGACCTTGCAATAAACGACAAGACAGGCATATTAGATGTTCCGTTTTTAACAAAAAAATGTCACAACGAAGAATGTATCTCGGTTTTTCGTAACTTCAAGAGTTATCGTTCTGGTGAACTTGTCCAGGGAGAAGAAAAACGGGATATGGGAAATACCTTATATATTGGTTCTTTAAAAAGTGATGTTTACTTCTGCATTTATGAGAAGGATTATGAGCAGTTTGTTAAATATGGTGTGTCACTGGAAGATACGGAAGTGAAAAATCGCTTGGAAATTCGTCTTAAAAATGATCGTGCGTACCATGCGATTGTTGATTTAATGATGTATGAAGACGCCGGCAGGACTTCTTTTTCTATTATCAATCGTTATATCCGTTTTGTAGATAAGGATGAGAAGAAGCGGCGGAGCAGTTGGAAAGTTAATGCAGATTGGCAGCGATTTTTAGATTTTGGGGTGAATCGAAAGATTTCTTTAACCACCAAGCCTGAACCTTATACGTTTGATAAGACACTAAGGTGGCTGGCGCATCAAGTCGCACCTACGTGGAAGTTAGCTACCAAACTGGATGAAATCAATCAAACGACGGTTATCAAGGATATGCTTAAACAGGCAAAATTAACTGAACGTCATCAGAAATTGCTTATGCAACAGGCTATTTCCACAGAGGATGTCATACACCCTCCTTCCAAAAAAGAGTGAATGACAGAAAGGAGAAATTTTTATGAATTTCGGCCAAAATTTGTACAATTGGTTTTTAGACAACGCTCAATCATTAGTCTTAATGGCTATCGTAGTGATTGGGATTTATTTGGGATTCAAACGAGAATTTTCAAAACTGATTGGCTTTCTAGTGATTGCTTTAGTAGCGGTCGGATTAGTCTTTAATGCCGCAGGAGTGAAAGATGTATTGTTAAATCTATTCAATCGGATTATTGGGGCTTAATAGGACCCGTTCTTTTATGAAAGATAAGTGTTCCTTCTTATGTTTCGTAAAAAACGGGTGGACCAAGCGCTAGCGCGGTAGAGATTAACAAATCTATATTATATATCAGCAGATAAACGGTTGCTGTTTTTATTTAAGAGGAGTATGTTTCATGAACACAATTGTAGCTGTAGAAAAAAGAGACGAATTAGATGAAGCTTTATTAGAAGTAGGTATGTCCGTTCAAACAGGAGATGAAATTTGCGATAAAGCAATGGAAGAAGCGAATGATAGGAGGGAGGATGATTCACAGGTTATCATCATTAAGTTGGAAGATGATCCGGCAGATTTATCTATTACTGAATTTGAATTATTAAATGATGAAGATAATCCAGAGGTGAAAAAACTTTCCTTTAAAGCGTTTTATTATCTTTAATAATTATATCATTAAAAAGAAAGGTTAAAGCGTGGAGCAGTGACACTTATTGTTTACTGCTTTTTCTATGCGCATTTTTATGAAAAAGGTCGTGATAACAAATGGACATGCAAGTGTATATAGCTAACCTTGGAAAATATAACGAAGGAGAGTTGGTTGGTGCTTGGTTTACGCCACCTATAGATATGGAAAATGTGAAAGAGCGTATTGGCTTAAATGGGGAGTATGAAGAATATGCGGTACACGATTTTGAGTTACCTTTTGAAATAGATGAATACACACCGATTTCAGAAATCAATCGACTGTGTGCCATGGTAGAAGAAATTGAAGGAACGCCATTGTATGAGCTCTTTCAGAAGTGCACGGTTATTGGTTTGGTAGCTTAGAAGAATTACTGGAACATCAAGATGATATTATTTACTATCCTGATTGTGAAGACATGGAAGATGTTGCGAGGTATTTGATAGAAGAAACAGGCGTGCTTGGAGAAGTACCTGCCAATCTACAGAATTATATTGATTACAAAGCTTTTGGACGTGATCTTGAAATTGAAGGCAGTTTTCTAGTCAGCTCGCATGGTGTATTTGAATATCCGCAGTAAAAAGAGCAGCAGCTTGTTCAATCGGACAGGCTGCTTTTCAATGTATGAAAGGATGATTATCTTTTGAAAAAGCTAAAAAGTTATACCCGTATTTGGTCAGTGGAAAAAGTGATCTATGCCATCAATGATTTTCGTTTGCCTTTTCCCGTCACGTTTAATCAAATGACATGGTTTGTTCTTTCTCTTTTGGCAGTCATGTTATTAGGAAATCTCCCGCCTCTTTCTCTGATCGACGGTGCATTATTAAAATATGTTGGTGTCCCTATTGGAATCACGTGGTTTATGAGTAAAAAAAGCTTTGATGGAAAAAAGCCGTACGGATTTCTTAAATCAGTTGTGACCTATTTTATAAGGCCAAAAATGACTTATGCAGGAAAAACCGTAAAACTTCAAAAACAGACAGTTGATGAAGCTGTCACTGCGGTAAGGGGGAAGGCGCATGCGCTATCCGATTAAATATATCGAAAACAACCTTGTTTTTAATCATGACGGAGAATGCTTCGCTTATTATGAGTTATTGCCATATAATTATTCCTTTTTATCGGAGGATGAAAAAATACAGGTCCATGAACATTTCCGTCAATTAGTTGCTCAAAATCAAGATGGGAAAATTCACGCTTTACAAATCAGTACAGAAAATAGTATTCGTTCTGTACAGGAAAAAAGTAAAGAATTAGTGACAGGACGATTAAAGGAGGCAGCTTATGACCGAATCGACGATCAAACGGAGGCTCTTATATCGATGATTGGTGAGCATCAGGTCGATTATCGTTTTTTTATTGGTTTCAAGCTTTTATTAAATGAAGAAGAAGTCAGTATGAAGTCGATGGGAAAATCCGTGATAAATTCTCTTTCCAGTTTCGTTCGTGATGTGAATCATCATCTCATGGGAGATTTTGTTTCTATGCCGCATTCCGAAATCCATCGTTTTTTGAAGATGGAACAGTTATTACAAAATAAAATCTCCAACCGTTTTAACGTTCGACCGTTAAGCAAAGATGACATAGGCTATGTCATTGAACACCTCCATGGACAATTGGGAATTGCATTTGAGGAATATGACTATCCTCTTCCTTCTGAAAAAGGAGAAAAAGAAACATGGATAAAACAGTATGATTTGATTAAGCCAACCCGTTGTTTGATTACAGAAAGTCAACGTTTCATTAAGCTGGAACAGGAAGAGGTAACAACCTATGCTGCTTACTTTACCATTAATTCGATTGTAGGAGATTTGGAGTTTCCTTCTGATGAAATCTTTTACTATCAGCAGCAACAATTTGATTTTCCGATTGATACGTCCATGCATGTGGAAATTATGACAAATAAGAAAGCACTATCAACCGTACGTAATAAGAAAAAAGAATTAAAAGACTTGGACAATCATGCTGCAGAGTCAAATAATGAAACTGGAAATAATGTACTGGAAGCACTGGAACAGGTGAATGAACTAGAAGATGTTCTCGACCAAACGAAGGAATCCATGTATAAGTTGAGCTATGTCATTCGGGTGTCTGCTTCCAATGAAGATGAGTTAAAACAACGTTGTAATGAAGTAAAAGATTTTTATGATGATTTGAATGTCAAACTCGTTCGTCCTTTCGGAGATATGCTGGGATTACATGGCGAATTCATTCCTGCCAGTAAAAGATACATGAATGACTATATACAGTATGTCACCTCTGATTTTCTTGCCGGACTTGGATTTGGTGCAACGCAAATGCTGGGAGAAACAGAAGGTATTTATTTTGGCTACAACTTAGATACGGGAAGGAATGTGTATGTCAATCCAAGTCTTGCCAGCCAAGGGGTAAAAGGCTCAGTTACAAATGCTCTAGCTTCTGCCTTTTTAGGTTCTCTAGGAGGCGGGAAATCATTTTCTAACAATCTGCTTGTCTATTATGCGGTTCTTTTTGGCGGACAAGCTCTCATTGTTGATCCAAAAGCGGAACGAGGTTTGTGGAAAGAAGCTTTACCCGATATTGCAGAAGAAATTAATATCGTTAATCTTACAAGTGATGAACTCAACAAAGGATTACTTGACCCCTACGTCATTATGAAAAATAAGAAGGATTCTGAGAGCTTAGCCATTGATATTTTAACCTTTCTCACAGGTATATCGAGCCGAGATGGTGAAAAATTTCCTGTTTTACGAAAAGCGATTCGGGCGGTCAGCCAGCAGGAAGAACGTGGCTTGCTGCTAGTGATTCATGAACTAAGAAGTGATCCGAACCCTTTAGCTGCCACCATTGCAGACCATATCGAAAGTTTTACCGACTATGATTTTGCACATCTGCTCTTTTCTGACGGAACTGTACAAAACTCTATCAGTCTACAAAAACAGCTGAATATTATTCAAGTAGCTGATTTAGTATTGCCTGACGCTGAAACAAGCTTTGAAGAATATACAACGATGGAGCTCCTAAGTGTTGCCATGCTGATTATCATCTCCACTTTTGCGTTAGATTTTATTCACTCTGACCGAAGCATTTTTAAGATCGTAGACTTGGATGAAGCTTGGTCCTGTGCGAAACGTTCGCAATTGAAAAGATTGCGCACATTCTCGAAGATAGCTGCTTAAAAACAGTTAATCAGAAAGAGAATGGAGAACTCTTAACTTGAGAAGCGGAATGATAGGGTAACGCCTTGAAACACTTCCTCTGATACTCCGACATGCGATAGTTCAGTGCAAGAAGTATTGTATGAAGCTCGGTGAAGTCGGCAAAAGATTACCGTAGTAAATGATTCATCATTTAACGAAATTGTCCTAGAGGTAGGATATGTAATTGATATGCCGGGAGTCATTAAAAACAGAATATGGTGAGAATGTTCCATTAGGAACTGACGAACTGGCGAATGTACGCTCTGAAGGCTAGCATACAGAAATGTATGTACGACAGGCTTGAGGATAAGTAAGAATAGCGACCTATGAAAGTCCTTGATGTGTTATAGGCACATGATAAGTCTGTGGGGTAAAGTCAGCACCTAACCTCTGTACTGATAAAGTTAAGGGAACGTTGAAAACTAAGGACGTGGAGTTTGCACAACCAGTGAAGCGTTGAAAAGGAAATCATAACTTTTCTTAATCCTTAGTGAGAGTAGTGGCACGACCGATGAAGATTCTGTAATGGAATCGGAGGAACAGCCACAAGTCATTTATTTATTGAATAAAACTTAATCACTACTCATGGATTCTAGTAGGACTAAAAAGGTCACGAATCTGACGAGAGGAGTGATAAACCATGAATCAAACTGTTAGAGAAGAAATTGTTCTAAAAGATAATAAATTACGTTATGCAGAATACTACGGAATGACCGAAATTTTCGATGAGTTGTATCAGAAAAGCGCCGAAGGAGTTTCATTTAAAAGCTTAATGAACATCATCACATCAAATGAAAATATACAATTAGCTTATCGAACGATCAAAAGAAATGGTGGTAGTAAAACAAAGGGTATTGATGGAGTTTCCATTAAAGATATTGAAAAACTCCCTTACACTACCTTTCTTACCATCGTACAAAAAAAGGTTCGACGCTATACACTGAGAAAAGTTCGTAGAGTAGAAATTCCTAAAGCAAATGGTCGTAAGAGACCATTAGGTATCCCCTCTATATGGGATAGAATTACTCAACAATGTATTCTGCAAGTAATTGAACCAATTTGCGAAGCTAAATTTCATAAACACAGTTATGGATTTAGACCTCAACGGTCTACAGAAAATGCAATAGCCACGTGTATGTATCGAATGAATCAAAGTCGATTAAATTATGTAGTTGATGTAGATATTAAAGGATTCTTTGATAACGTTCATCATGGAAAACTCATGCGCCAAATATGGACAATGGGTATTCGTGATAAACAATTATTGGTTATCTTACGAAAGATGTTGAAAGCACCTATTGTTCTTCCAAGTGGGGAAACTGAAATTCCAACAAAAGGAACACCTCAAGGCGGAATTCTAAGTCCCTTACTCGCAAATATTAATTTGAATGAGTTTGATTGGTGGATTGCCAATCAATGGGAAGAGCGTACTTGTCGGGAGTTAAAATCTAATTACAATAAAAAAGGCTACTTGGATAAGGGGCATAGTTTTACGAAGTTACGAAATACGACCTCTTTGAAAGAAATGTATATCGTAAGGTATTGCGATGACTTCAAAATATTTTGTCGTACAAAATCAGACGCCCATAAAATATACCATGCAGTCAAACTGTGGTTGAAAGATAGATTGAAACTTCCTATTTCAGAGGAAAAGTCAAAGATAACCGATTTAGAAGCCGAATCTAGCGAATTTCTTGGATTTACATTGCGATTAGTTTCAAAAAGTGGCAAAAAAGTCTGTCACTCACATGTTGCGCCAAAAGCTCTTAAACGCATTAAACATGGGCTTAAGAGACAAGTAAAGCAGATTAAGAAAATGGATAAGCGCAGATATGTTGTACGAGAAATAAAAAAATATAATTCCATGATTATTGGAATACATGAGTACTACAAGCTAGCCACTCATGTAAACCTAGATTTCTCGCCTCTTAATTATCAACTACTAACTACTATGCATAATTTACTTCGACAGCATGGGCTGACCAAAAACGGTGAATACAAAGGTCATGATAAAGGAATCAAGAAGTATTTGAAATCAAAGCAAATGCGCTACTTACTTGGCTACCCTATTTTACCTTTAGGCTATGTTCAAATGAGAAAACCAATGTTAAAGAAACATGCTTATAACAAATATACGCCTGAAGGTAGACTTGCGATTCATCGGAAACAACAATCTGTCCCAGAATGGAAGATTCAGTGGTTACGACAACATCCGGTCATTAACGAACGAGCAAGCATTGAGTTCAATGATAATCGAATTTCATTGTTTGTCGCACAAAAAGGAAGATGTGCTATAACAGGAGTAGAATTTTTCTTAGATGACTTCCACTGTCATCATAAAAAATTGTGGTCAAGTACTCAAAATGATTCCTATCGGAATCTGATACTTGTCACAAAAGAAGTTCATACACTCATTCACGCGACAAAACAAGAAACAATCAAGCGACTCTTGAATCAATTAGCTTTATCAAGTGACCAACTGGAAAAATTAAATAAACTTCGCAAATTAGTTAATAATTATGAACTACCATTAAACATTGAAATGGAAGAAACATATGAACAGTTAACTCTTTTCTAACCAAAATAGATTAAGAAAAATGAATTCAATGAATAAATGATGGAGCGCCGTATGAGGTGAAAGTCTCACGTACGGTGTGGAGCGGGGGAAAACCTGGAGATAATCTCAAAGGGTTACCTATCGCTATTTCTGCAAGTAGCGCAGGGAAAAACACTTTCCAATAAGCTGGTGCGAGCTGGCCGGGCCATGAATGCTGGAGTTTATTTTGTTACCCAAAATGCGGATGATTTAACGGATGAAAAGTTGAAAAATAACATCGGGGTGAAGTTTGCCTTCCGTTCCAGAGACTTGACGGAAATTAAGAAAACTCTTCAATTCTTTGGTGTGGATGCGGAAGACGAAGCAAATCAAAGACGGCTACGTGAATTGGAAAACGGTCAATGTCTTATGCAAGATTTATACGGCCGGGTTGGAACCATTCAAGTCCATCCAGTTTTTGAAGATTTATTTGAAGCCTTTGATACCAGACCGCCTGTTATAGAAAGGCAGTGATAACGTTGAATCTATCTAAAGGCAAAAAAATCATGTTGATGACGGTACTCATTGGTACGGTCCTTTTTTTATTGTTTCTATCTTTACTGACGGTTACTCACGCCGCTGGTTTAGTGGATGATACGGTCTCAGAAGATAATCTTTATTCGCTGTATCCGCTCGATCATTACCAATTAGATTTTTTTGTAGATAGCGGTTGGGATTGGCTGCCATGGAATTGGGATGATGGCATAGGTAAACAGGTCATGTATGGATTGTACACTATTACCAACTTTATTTGGATTATCAATCTCTATTTATCCAATGCCACAGGTTACTTGGTACAGCAGGCTTATTCACTTGATTTCATTTCTGAAACAGCAAATGCTATCGGGAAAAATATGCAGACACTTGCCGGAATTACATCAGAAGGGTTTGGGGAAGAAGGTTTCTATGTCGGTTTTCTGCTTCTCTTTGTATTGATTATCGGAATCTATGTAGCATATACCGGTTTGTTGAAACAGGAAACGACCAAAGCTATGCGGGCTGTCATTAACTTTTTAGTAGTGTTTATTTTGTCTGCTTCTTTTATTGCTTACGCCCCGACTTATGTTATGAAGATTAATGATTTTTCAGCAGATGTAAGCGAGGCAGCACTTGATTTGGGAGCCAAAATGCTTATGCCAAGTTCCAATAGTCAAGGAAAAGATAGTGTCGATATGATTCGGAATAATCTCTTCTCGATTCAGATAGAGCAGCCATGGATGCTGTTGCAATTTGATAACTCGGATAAAGAAGCAATTGGAGAAGAACGTGTAGATACATTGGTTTCTACCAGTCCCGATGAGAACAATGGAAAGAACCGCGAAAATGTTGTGAAAGCAGAAATTGAAAATCACGACAATAAAAATCTGACGATTACGAAGACTACCACTCGTTTAGGGATGGTCTTCTTTTTATTTCTATTTAACATTGGTATATCTATTTTCGTGTTTCTTTTATCCGGTATGATGATTTTCTCGCAACTGCTTTTCATTGTTTTTGCGATTTTTCTTCCTATCAGCTTTTTACTTTCCATGATTCCCAGCTTTGAAAATATGGGGAAACAAGCAATTATGAAACTCTTTAACGTGATTATGCTGAGGGCAGGAATTACGCTGGTGATTACGGTTGCCTTTAGTATTTCATCCATGTTGTATACCCTGACCAGCAGCTATCCATTTTTCTTGATTGCATTTCTACAAATCGTTACATTTGCCGGCATTTACATGAAGCTAGGTGATATTATGAGCATGTTTCGTTTACAAAGCAGCGATAGTCAACAAGTCGGTCGAGGTGTTATGCGACGACCAAAACAAATGGCATACCGCAGCGGTCGTCGCTTGCAACGTTCGATTGGACGGACATTGACAGGTGCAGCAGCTGGGGCGACTGTTGGATCAATGATAGGTAAAGGCAAAGGTTCCTTTTCTCTTAGCAGACCTTTACAACGATTAAAACCAACCAGAAATAACAAGACGGAACGGAGCAATAATGAATCTAAATCTTTCAGCCAGAGAGTCGGGCAAACGACCGGAAAAGTTATAGATACCAAAAATCGTGTACGTGCGAATATCCAACATCGTAAAGCTCAACTTAGGGACTTGCCAACAACTGCAAAGTACGCGGTTGTACAAGGAAAAGAAAATCTTAAGCGACCTGGCAGAGACTTTAAAAAGGGGATGACGCAAGCAAAAGAACGGCGGCTAATACAAAATACCGAACGTATGAACAAACACCGCCAAACGATTGCTGAAAAGCGGCAAGCTTTGGACAAGAAGCAAAAGAATCCAAAATCTTATTCCAGTAATCCGACGATACAGCAAAAACCTGTTTCTTCTTCAATGAAAGAAAAACAGGCGACCAAACAAAAACAAAAAGAAAGAACGATTTCTGAAAATCATAAAAGCAAACAGGCAATGGTACAAAAAGAAGGTATCCAAGCGCTGCGAACTCAAAAGAGACAAGCAACTCAACCGTATAAAGAGTCTATACAAAGTAAGAAACAGAACCGGAAAACAAACTTTGTTCGGATTCCAAAAAAGAATCCAAAATCGCAGGAAAAACAAGTGATGAAACGACCTGTCCTGCCTAGAAAACGAATAAAGCAACATCCGAAACCTCCACGCAGGCGACAAACAATCAGGAGGAATCGCTCATGATATTTTTACGATTAAAGATCATATTGATTATGAGTGGAATAGGATTTTTAGCGTTCTTGGGATTGTTGTCTTTTGTGGCCATTTTTATTTCTGATGAAGCAGGGGACTTTGATGCTCCAATGGATTTAGGTTTATCAGGAGATTTTCAACATGTTTCTTTATCCGAAGATGTGTTAGCTCATCAACAGACCGTAGAGAAGTACGCAAATGAATATAATATCGGTGAGTATGTTCCAATATTACTTGCCATTATTGCTGTAGAGAGTGGCGGCACTGTGGAAGATGTTATGCAAAGCAGTGAGTCGCTCGGATTATCTCCCAATTCCTTAGATACTGAGGCCTCCATTGAACAGGGGACTAAATATCTTGCAGAATTATTACAAGCAGCGGAAAGTAAAGAAGTTGATCAAGAAGCCGCTATTCAAGCCTATAATTACGGCGGTGGTTTTATCGACTATGTAGCTGAAAATGGACAAACTTACAGCTTTGAATTGGCAGAAAGCTTTGCGAAGCAGCAAGCCGGCGGAAGTAAAGTAATGTACAGTAATCCAATTGCAGTAGAAAAGAATGGGGGTTGGCGCTATACCTATGGCAATATGTTCTACTTGGACTTGCTTCAGCCTTACCTGAGTGAATCATCAGAGGTCCCCGCTTTTGGAGATGAAATTTTTCAAGCAGTCATGGAAGAAGCTTTAAAATACGAAGGTTTCCCCTATGTTTTTGGAGGGGATAATCCGAATACTTCCTTTGATTGCAGCGGCTTAACTCGGTGGGTGTATCAAAAAGCAGGAATTAATCTTCCCCGGACCGCACAAGAACAATATGACGCAACAAAATCTGTTCCTTTATCTGAAGCAGAACCCGGGGATCTGGTTTTCTTCCATTCCACTTATAATACGGCTAATTATGTAACGCACGTCGGCATCTATGTGGGAGATAACCAGATGTATCAAGCAGGTGACCCAATTGGATATGCAGATTTAACTTCTTCCTACTGGCAGAACCATTTAATTGGCGCTGGACGAATCAAAAATTAGTGGAGGGAATGAGTAGATGAAACTTCCTTTTAGCAAGAAAGAAAAACAACCAAAGTTAAAGCAAAGAAAAAAAGTAAAAATAAAAACGGTTGGCAAGCGAAAAAAATCAGTTGTTCTCTTATGGATACTGCTTTTAAGCAGTATTGCCTTCGGAATCTATAAAAACTTTACAGCGATTGATCAACATACTATTCATGAAAGAGAAGTCGTTCAAGCCAATATCATAGATACAACTGCTATTGAGAGTTTTACGGAAAACTTTGTGAAAGAATATTACTCTTGGGAAAATGAATCAGAAGCGTTAGAAGAACGAACAGAAAAGCTTGCTGATTACTTGACAGAAGAATTGCAGGCTATAAATATTGATATGATTCGGGAAGATATTCCGACAAGTTCCAGTGTCCAAAACATCAATATTTGGTCGGTATCAGAAGAAACTGAAAATAATTATTCAGTAGTCTACTCGGTGCAACAAAAAATTACAGAAGAAAAGGACAGCTCTTTCACAAACGCAACCTATCGTATTGTGCTTCATCAAGATGAACAAGAAAATCTGGTTATTACCCAAAATCCAACCATGTGGTCCCAGCCCAACAAATCTAATTTTGTACCGGAGCAAGCAGAAAACAATGGAACAGTGGAATCGGCTACTGAACAGGAAGTCACAGCGTTTTTAGAAGCTTTCTTTACTTCTTATCCAACCGCAACGGATCAAGAACTTGCTTATTATGTAAAAGACAATATTTTACCACCCATTGAAAAGAAATATATATTTTCTGAACTTGTTAATTCTGTGTATCAAGAATTGGACGGTCAAATTAAGGTATGGGTAACAGTAAGTTATTTAGATGAGACTACAAAAGCAAAACAGCTTTCACAATATGAGTTCATAATAGAAAAAGATACAAACTGGATGATTGTTGAATAAGAAGAATAAGTGGATATGTGCAAATAAAAAGTAAAAATCATCCTCGCTTGTTTTAAGGTTAAAAAACAGTGGGGATGATGCTATTTAAACAAGTCAAGTATAAGAAATTTTCCCTTTATAAAAAGATATAAAACTCTTACTTTTGTTGAGCAAACATTTTATCTACTTCTTTTATTGTACAAACTCGGATTGTTTCTTAGATTTTATAAAAACAGATACACTTATATTTTAATTTATTAAATCCTATTTTGATAATTTTTCGTATATTAGATATCTTTTCCATATTATTTAATGATAATATAGTAATAGGTAAAATTGCTAAAAATTAATCATTTGGTAGGTGAAATATATGAGTGAACACTCAGCAGAGGCTTCGCTTCTGGGATATTATTTTCAAGGCATGTATGCCTTAGTAAAATTACTAGATGCAAATGATAACGATAAGGTGAGTATAGAGACTGGTGATGATGTATATATTGAAGGAAATATAAAAAAATTATACCAACTAAAGCATAGTCTTAATAGCAAGGGAAAAATAAATGAAAAAAATGATGGTTTATGGAAGACTATTAGAATTTGGGCAGATATGTTAAGAAAAGAAGAAGTAGATGAAGCGACATACTTTATATTTGTAACCACATCTCAAATAGATGATGAATGTTCACTAACTAATCTATCTAATAATGATTCTGATAGAAATTTAGTAGTTGAAAGTCTTCTAGTAGAAGCTAATCGAGTTGCTGAAGCAAGAAAATTAGCAGCAAGTAAAGAAGAAACTTTACCATTTAAAACAAGGTGGCCTGGTTGTGAAGCGTATTTATCTTTAAATGCGGAACAAAGAACAAACCTTATTAGTAAAATTTCTGTACAACCTGACAATTATAATATAAAAGATATACCTAATGAAGTAGCGGAAAGGATTCAAAATACTGTTCCGGTAAATATAAGATTGAAATTAGTTGAACGGTTAATTGAGTGGTGGGATAGAAGAGTGGTTTTAGGTTTATTAAATGAGTTGTCAAGGGATATTAGTAAATATGAATTGATACGACAAATAGTAACATTAATCAATGAATTATCTGATGAAAATTTAACAGATGATTTTGGGGATTTAGCTGAAGAAGCGGATGTATCAGGAGAACTTGGAGGAAATATGGAAATCCAAATTGATTTAGTAAAAGGAGGAGAGCCGAGGAAAAGAAGAGCAGCTACAACAAGGTGGCAAGCAAGAAATCAAAGAGAAAAATGGCTAAAGGACGATTTAATTAATGGAATAGAGTTAAAAAAATTAGATAAAAGATTAGTTACTGTTTGGGATGATTATTTTCAAACAATGAAGTTTGATTTAAAGGGGGAGGAAGAAGGTGTGCTCTCTGAAAATGGACGTTCCTTGCTAGATTGGTCCCATAGAGAGGCTCATAAGGAAATCACCCCAATTCGAAAGGAATGGAGTCAAGCCTACCTTGTGCAAGGTTCTTATCAGCAACTCGCTGAAGACCTGAAGGTTGGCTGGCACCCAGAATTTACTGAAAGAATTAAGAAAACTTCAACTAATAAGGAGGAAGAAAAATGATTTCAACAGATACATATTCTGCTACAAATCCTCCGCTTTGTTCATTAATATTATGGTCTTTTCTTAATGGGTTTGAAGAAGTAAAGAAAGAAGGCTGTGAATTTCCAATATTATTTTTACCTCTTCCTTTAGTCTTATCAAAGCCTATAAGAAATAATTTTGATGGTACCAATACTTCAACTGGATTACTTACTTGGATTTCTAGAAACCCTTCAGCGATAATTGATATTGCTCAAAGAATAGAAGTAACTCAGGATATTACAAGAGAAGCGATTTTATTTGGAACAACTAATAAAATTTTCTATTTTGATGACGAGGGTCTTATTTTTTTTAATAAAAGTGGAATTAAGGTTAGTAAGATATACACTGAAGAACATTTTGAGGAGTCAAGAAAAACTTTAACAGTTGCAAAAAAGCTCGGGAGTTGGTGTGGTCAATTAGAATCTACAAAAACTATATATAACGTGTTAGGAGTGTCCTTATGAAAAGGTGGAATATAAAGAAAATACTACTATACAGCCACAATGAGAAAATGAAAGAATTAGAATTTAATCTAGAAGATGTTACCATTATTACAGGAGAATCAAGGACTGGAAAGTCTGCTATACCAGAGATTATTGATTATGTAATGGGGGCTAGTGAATGTCACATCCCTTCATTTGTAAGAGGTTGTTTAAGCTGGGTAGGAATTTTATGGGTGAAAGGTGATACAGAGTTTTCTATATTTAGAAAAATACCCAAAATAGGATGGAAATCTAGTGGAGATATTTATTTTGAAATCGGTAAAAATATAGAAATACCTGCTAAATCATCAGAACTAAGTAAAACGACTAATGTTGAAGGGGGATTAGCGCAATTTGAAAGGCTTTTAGGTATAGGGGATGCAAGAACGGAGTCCTTTGGAACTAAGCTCGAATCGAAACGAATATCTATTAGAAACACAATCCCATACCTTCTGCAAGATGATGATGTAATCATTAGCAAAAATACTTTATTAAGAGGAACAAACGATGAAAGAAAGCAAAGTGTAATTGAATCATTACCATATTTTTTAGGAATTGTGGATGAGGATACTTTAAGTAAAGAACTCGAGTTCAAGAAAATCACAAGACAAATTAATAGAATTGAGAAGGAAGTTAAAGCTAATGAAGCCATTATTTTTGGAGATTCTAATAAAGCTTTAAATTTAGTGCAAGAAGCTATACAGCTGGGCTTAATAGATAATGAAGAAAATATAGACGAATGGGATAATGATGAACTTCTAAAGAAATTAGCTGCCGTTGCCAATTGGAATATTACAGTAGAAAGTAAAATTAATGAGGATTTATTGCCTAATTTATATACTCAATTAACAAATGAACAAAGTAAAGTTATAGAAATAAAAAATAAGCTAAGAAAAGCTAAACAACAAATATTAGCAGCCGAAGAATTTGATGGGACTGTAAACCAACAAAAAAGGAAGTTAGAAGTAATTAACCTTTTCAAAAAACCCCATGATCCTAATACTTGTCCGCTTTGTCAAAGTGAATTAAATAATCCGTCAAAGCCAGTAAGTACAATTAAAAACCTTATGGTAAAAACTCAAAATGATCTGAGAAGTCTAGAAAAAGATAGGCCTCGGTTGGATAATTATATAAACATTTTAACGCAAGATTTAGAGAGAAAAGAAGTATTAATTAAAAGTATCAAAGACAAAATTGGTGTTTTAGTTAAAGAAAATGAACAAACTGAAAATAATTTAGATTTATTTCAAAGAAGGAATAGAACTATAGGTCGAATAAGTTTATATTTAGAGAGTAAAGAAGCACTTGATTCCAATAATCAAAATAAAAATCAGGATTTTCTCGATAGATTGAATAAAAGATTGGAAGAATTAGAAGAAGAGGTGAATTTCGAAAATAAACTAAACAATTTAGAAAATGTTGAACGAAGAATATCCTCTATTGCAACAAATATAATATTCAATTTACCATTTGAAGAAAGGTATGAGGACTGTCCAGTTTATATAAATTTGAAAAACCTTGATGTAGGTGTTTCATTACCAACACATAGTGAAAGTATGCGTGATGTTGGTTCCGATGAAAATTATTTAAGTTTACACGTATCTTTAATGTTAGCCTTACACCGGCATTTTGCTAGCTTGAATAGACCGGTTCCGGGTGTATTACTATTTGATCAATTGAGCAGACCTTATTTTCCACCTGATGAAGAACCAAATGAGGTAGAAATTGATGATATAAACGAAAACGGAGAGAGAAATTCACTGTTGAAATATTTTGAAGCTTTATTTGATGAAGTTGATAGGAACGAATCTCTACAAATTATTATAATTGAACATGCTTATTTCAAGAATCATGAAAGATATAAAAAATCTGTTAAATATAGATGGAAAAAGAAAGAATCTGGTCTTATACCTGAAGATTGGCCAGAAAAAACGAAGTAAAAAGAGGGCGATATTTTGGAAATAAAAGGTAAGCGGGAAATAATAGACCGCATTCTATTATAACGGAACTACCTCTATACTTGGATTTAACAAGTAACAGGAGGTAGTTTTTTCATGAAGGAAAACCCGATTGTTCCCGTAACGATCCCAGCACCATCTTCCTCTACGCCTGTAAATCCAGTAGCGGAAGTTTCTTGTCATTCTCTACAGCTAACAATCTTTGAAGGTTGTCAGGAATCTTTGGCAGTAGCCTTGATAAAGGAGGTGTGCCGTCATGCTCGTTGACTTCTCCCAGATGAAAAATTGTTATTTAGTCTGTGGCTATACAGATCTTCGCAAAGGCATTGATGGTCTGGCTTCCGTAATCACCAGTCAATTTCAATTAGATATTTTAGATGAATCTGTTTTCTTATTCTGCGGGAGAAGAACGGATCGATTTAAAGCTCTCTGGTTTGATGGAGAAGGTTTTTATTTGCTTTATAAGCGATACGATCAGGGAAAGTTAACTTGGCCGCGTTCGCAAACCGACGTTGAAAAACTGACACCAAAACAAATCGAGTGGCTGTTTGACGGTTTTTCCATCTATCAAAAACAAAAAATTCAACCTGCCAAATTAGGTGTCCTCACTTAATCATGGGGGAGAGAAATTGTTTTTTAAATTTTTTCTTCCCTTTTTGATAAAGTGTGGTACGATAAAAGAAATTATTTGGACACAGGGGGTGAATACGTTGACAGAATTGGAAAAGAAGCTGATGAAACAAATCGAACATTTGACAATTCAAAATGAAAAACAAGCAAAACAAATTGAACAGCTGATTAACCAGCTGACCAATATGAATCGTCGACTATTTGGAACATCATCCGAAAAGAATTCTCAAGGTCAACTCTCCTTCTTCGAAGAAGACAATAATCCCCCTTTTAGCGAGGCAGAGCAACCTGCAGACAAAGCCGTTGAAATAGAGACCATCTCTTATCAGCGAAAAAAATATCAAGGGCAGCGGGCCGATATCACAAGAGACTTGCCTATCGTGGTGGAAGAACACACTCTTCCGTCCGATAGCCAGGTCTGTTCGTGCTGTGCCAGCCCATTAAAACATCTTGGGAAGCGAGAAGCTCGAACGGAGTTAGAGTTTATCCCAGCTCATTTAGTAAAACATGTACATTATGAACATGCTTATGAATGCTTAGCCTGTAAGAAAACCGGTCAGAATCACATTCTCCGACAAAAAGCACCGGAACCAGCCTTAGCTAAAAGTTTAGCTGGACCGAGCGTGTTAGCCTATAATCTCTATCAAAAGCTGGAGATGAGTATTCCTTATCATCGTCAGGAAAAAGAATGGGCAAGATATGGGTTGAAGGTTTCCCGGAGAACGTTGGCAAACTGGGCGATTCGAAGTTCCGAAGAATGGCTGGAGCCATTGTACCAACAAATGAGAGAAAAATTACTTCTAGAACCTGTGCTCTCCGCTGATGAAACGACCTATCAAATTTTACGCCGGGCAGACGAAAAGTCAGCTACAGCCGATGCGAGGATATGGTTATTTCGAACAGCGGAAGCTGCCAAACATCCCATTATTCTCTACCATTCTTCCGAGACACGCCGGTTTGAAGTAGCAGAAACCTTTCTCAAAGGATTTCAAGGACTTCTTCATTGTGATGGATATTCCGTCTATCAAAAATTAGAAGATGTGCAACTTCAAACGTGCTGGGCGCATGTTCGGAGAAAGTTTTTAGAGACCAATGATTCAAATGGACAAGGCGCCGTCGGCGTCCATTACTGTGACCAGCTTTTCAAGCTGGAAAGGCAATGGAAAGATTTATCTCCAGAGGAACGCCTGCAGCAACGCCAGCTGGAAAGCAAGCCGTTACTGAAGGAGTTTTGGGGATGGCTGGACGCTCTCGTTACAATGAAAGGTCCTTTACAAAAAGCTGTGGATTATACACAAAAGTTAAGGGATTCCCTTCAACGCTTTTTAACAGACGGACGCCTTTTCATTAGTAATAATCTCGCAGAACGTTCCATTCGGCCTGTCACCGTCGGACGTAAAAACTGGTATTTTTCAACCAGCGTAGCTGGAGCTCATGCGAATACCATTGGATACAGTGTTATCCAAACAGCTAAAGAAAATGGAATTGATCCGTTTGAATACTTAACCGTTTTATTTACGGAACTTCCCCAGCTTAATATTTTTCAAGACTCGGAACAATGGGAAAACTATTTTCCATGGAGTCCTTATATCCAAGCCAAGGTGAAGCCACTTTCAAAACATATAAAACGAGCATAATAGCCCTAATGGAGCTTCTTTACAAAAAGTTTACTCCTTTCAGGGCTATTTGTCATGGCGTCATATTATTTCCCGCTTACAATAAAAGATGCAATGTATATATTCAACGGTGATAGATTTCTTGATTTCATTGATACAAAAAAATTTAAGAATGACGTTGCTGCTGAATTTGATGTTTCTGAAGAAGTGAATAAACTTGAATTTGCGGATTACTATAGTTCTTTAAAAAAGAGCTATAGTGCTGAAACTATTGATTTTATATTCTTTGAAAATATATTCTATAGTCATTTGAAAAATATATATGTTGATCAAATTTTAGGACATCCTAATCTACAAATCGATTTCTTTAAAGAAAAAGTTAAAAAGTTGATAGATAAAATTAATATTAAAGATACCATACCTGCTGCACTTCACAGCTATATGAGTGAAGACGGATTTTATTTGATGGATTCGTTAAATATATCCTCTATAAACACTACGTTTATTGCAGGGTATGATTATAACACAGAAAAAGGTTCAGTAACATCTGCTAGATTTCTGTTTGTTGAAGTCGTTCCCAAAAAAATACAAGGTGTAGATTATTTTATTGCAGGCATTGAACTTGATTTTACAAAAAATTTAGTTCTAACTATGATAAAAAATATAACAGAATTAAAAAAAGAAAATAATGTAACACCTACAACTACCCACCAGTTACATAAGACCGTAGTTAATAAAGTATTATATACTTTGGGTATATCATTAAAAGAAATAGATGTGAAAGATGATCGGAAGGGTATGTATGATTTTTGTAAGTACCTTGATAATGCGTTATTGGAGGATTTACGTACTGAAGTTAAATCAAGAACAAGTAAGCCAATAAGAGCTTCTGTCGATAAATTAAATAAATCGTTGTTTACCGATGATAAAAGTTTAAATGGAATTGATAAAAGTGATTTAAACAAAAAAATCCAAGCATTATTATTATCATATTATATTGAATATAATATTAAACCGACGGAACTTGTGAAAAAGGCAAAAAAACAAAAGCTTGTTGGATACCCAACAAGAATTAAATTTACATCAAATAAATCAAGTAGAAGTTCGACTCAATCAAGTAACTCTAAACAGCCGGTTTCAGCTTCAGACATGTTTCATAGTCTTTACTTTAGTTTTGAACAAGCTTTAGAGCTTGATAACTGGTCAATATCTTGGTTTACTGATTATTTATTTACAGATGAAGAAAAGACAGATGTAATCCAAACGACTATATATTCTACAAGTAAACAATTTAGAGTAGTATTCCGTCCTACCAGAGCTTTAAATAAGGAGATAATTCATTATGTCATTGACCAAATTAATTCATACCGTTAGTATTAAACTTCAAAAGAGTGAAGAAGAAACATTTGAGCAGTTAAATACACTTGCAGAAGTAGTCAAAGAAGAAATTTTTCCGAAGAATAGATTGACACATTACAATATGGAAATGGAAACACTCCATATAATTCTTACTGAATTGATAAGATCTGATCTTGCATCAAAGTATTTTGCATACGACTGTGAAGCAAAAGACTCAATTGACTATGTTATTACACTAGATGACCAATGTAAATACTGTGGAGAAGTTTTGAAAGATTCAAAAAGACATATTACACGTGAAATGTTCAAACTTAATTCGAATTTTTTACAATTAATCGCTGAATATAGATCTACACAATTAAAGAAATATCTAATGGATGAGTATAGAGATAATTTAGAGAAACTTAAAAATCGAACTCAAAAAATAGTTCCTTTTCTCGGTGCTGGTGTATCAATCCCATTAAACTTACCCAACTGGAAAGACTTGTTACTTGAATTGGATAAAGGTTTAACTGATATTGATAAAAAAAAATATAGAGAAATTATCGAACAAGGTGATTTTTTAAAGGCATTAAGTTTCTTAAAAAAATACTCTACTATGTACAGAAAAGAAGATGTATTGAAACGAGGAATAAAAGATTTAATAACAACCCGGTATCGAAAAGAAAATGATGATGACGTAAAATAGTTTGTGTAAAATATTTGAGATAAAAAAAGAGGTAGGGTACCCTCGAAATTGGACAAAAAATCAAGAAAGGAGACCCTACCATGTCTCAAAGTATAAACCAAGATGACTTTATGAATCAACTAGATGGACTTGTACGCGATTTTGTCAAAGAACAGTTGGAAACCATTATGGAAGAGGAAAGAAAACAATTCTTTGAGGAAGAACATCCGGAGTTAACACAAATAAAAAACGGCTATTATCAACGCAGTCTGGATACCAAGCATGGACATATTGATGATTTGTCTGTTCCCCGGGATCGCGACGGAGCATTTCATACGGAATTATTTGATCCCTATCAGCGTCGTGATCAATGGGTTGGTGAAACTGTAACACGTATGTATCAAAAAGGAGTCAGCACACGTGAAATCGGGCAAATGATTGAACATATGCTGGGTTCATCCTACTCAGCTGCAACGGTGAGCAATATCACAGAAGCAACGTTAGAGAATATAGAAGCATGGCAAAAGCGTCCGCTAAACAAGCGTTACTCCGTGCTCTATCTCGATGGAACCTATTTGAAGTTACGCCGGGATGATGTCGCCAATGAAGTGGTCTATATCGTCATTGGTGTGAATGAGGACGGCTATCGTGAAATTTTAGGATTTTATGTAGGCGGAAAGGAAAGTTCCCTGGGATGGAAAGAAATCTTGAAGGATTTATATGAACGTGGAGCTCAAGAAGTATTGCTTGGCGTGTTTGATGGGCTTCCTGGCTTGGAGACAGCGATGAAAGAAGTGTATCCCAAAGCGGATGTCCAGCGTTGTGTCGTGCATAAAGTTCGCAATGCGTTAAATGCCGTTCGTAAAAAGGATCAGACAGCCGTTGCAGAAGCTTTAAAACCCATTTATGAGGCAAGTACAAAAGCAGAAGCAAAAGAACGATTTCAAGCGTTTAAAGAAGACTGGGAAAGCAAATATTCTAAAGTCGTCAAGACTTGGGAAGAAGATTTGGATGTTCTCCTTACCTTTTTGGATTACCCTTCTTCTATACAGCGTGTCATCTATACGACAAATATCATCGAAAGAACCATGAAAGAAATCAAGAAGCGTACGAAAACGATGAATAGCTTACCAAGTGAACAAGCAACGGAAAAAATCGTGTACCTTCAAGTAACAGATTATAACGAACGATGGGGAGAACGTAAGTTAAGAGGATTCGCAACCGCTTATCAAGCATTACAAGATATGTTTGAAGAACGCTACGGGGAATAGGGAATAAACGAGCTAATTTTCAGGCACCGTCCCCGGGTACCCGGGGACGGTGCCTGAAAACACATCCCAATAGAGAGGATATCCTACAAATTTACACAAACTTATTGACGGTACCAAAATGATAGTACTAATCATAATATCTTAGATATTATTGAGCTTAATTCATCGGTTATTATTACTACTAATTATGATAATGCAGTTTCTGATTATTTAAATGATTATCAAGACCAATATACAATTCCTAAAATCTTAAAGAATTTGGTTGATTTACCAGAAATTTTAAATGAAGATAAACAAGAAGTTATTCATCTTCATGGGAATGTAGAACCTTATACATCAATGATAGTTACAAAAGAGGATTATGATGAATTTTATAAAGAGGAAAAAACAGTGCATTTCCTTAATGGGGTCATGAGTAATAAGACTTTATTATTTATAGGTTTTTCTTTTAAAGACGAGTATTTTAAAAACCTGTATAAAAAAGTATATTCGCAAATTAAGGGGGAACATTTTATTATAGTTCCAAATATCCATTCTTTTGATGCTGACGAATTATTAGAAAATGATTTATTTCCTATCGGTGTTAAAGTTGACGACGTTGAAAAAAATGATTTTGTAAAAGCTATAAAAACTATTCTAAAAGAGTTACAATAAATAAACAAGAAGTAAGTCTGCTGACATAAGAAAACGTGAAGATATCCTATAATGTAAACGAGCACATTATTTCTTCTAAAAAAGCAATATAATTTTCAAATTTCTCCGGCTTTACTGCTGTACTTCTCTGAAGAAATGTGCTAATTTTTGTTCAAATTCCTTCGGAGGTTTTTGAATGATTCTATCCCATGATTTTCAAATAAGTATAGAGGAATACGTCCAAAGAGGTAAAGAAAATGAATTTCCAGTATTGGATCAATGTCCAAATTGTCATTGTACGGGTGGAGGAAATGTTTATCGTCACGGTTTTTATTGGAGAAATGGAATCACAGAAGATGCCACATTACGTATTCCAATCTGCCGATTGAAATGTCTTTTGTGTGAAATGAGTTTTTCGATCCTGCCGGACTTTCTTCTTCCTTATTTTCAATACACTCTTCACACGATTTTAAAAAGGATAAGAGAAGTTCTGGAAAACAAAAAAGGAAATGGTCCCCGTCAATTATGTACATTCCATGTGCGACGTTTTTTAAAAGGGGTTCCTTGGATACATAGTTATTTCGTAGATGAGGAGAAGAGAAAAAATACAATGGAGAAAGGAAAAAAAGAGCCTCTAAACTATTTGAAAAGGATTATGCATATTGGCGAATCTTCCTTCTTACGAAGGAGCTGGAATCACTTATCGACCTACTTTATGGCGAATTAATCCAGCCGTATTTCAAAACCCAAAAAAATAATTACGATTCCACATACCTTTTGCGTTTTCAAAGGATGTCGTAAAAGATAGAATAAATTTATGGATGACCGGTCGTCCTTCTCATCAAAAAGGAGGAAGATTCCATGACAGAAAAAGAACGTGAACAAGTAGCTTTATTTCGATATGGCTTAATTGCGCCATTATTAAATGAACAGATCGATGCCAAGACTTATTTTGAACAGTTGGAAGGCAAGGTGCATTCGGTTCCTTATTATGGTAAGCGAACTGTGGCAGAAAAAACAATAAAGGAATGGCTGTATCACTATCGACAACGTGGATTCATCGCATTAAAGCCGAAGAAAAGAACAGATCGGGGGAATTCCAGGAGATTAACGCCGGAAGATCAGGATCAAATCCTGTATATAAGAAAAAAATTTCTCCATATGCCTGTGAGTGTTTTCTACGAACAGCTCATCAAACAAGGAGAAATCAACAAAAATAATATATCTTACTCTACTATAAACCGATTATTGAAAAAACACAACCTTGTTGGCAAAAAAATAAGTGCCATCCCGGAGCGAAAAAGGTTTGCACATGAACATGTTAACCATTTATGGCAGGCGGATTTGTCGCATGGTCCTTATATTTCGATAGATGGAAAAAAGAAAAAAACATTTTTGATTCTGTACATTGATGATTGTTCCCGATTGGTGCCATTTGGCCAATTCTTTACTTCGGAAAAATTTGATGGTGTTAGAGTAGTGACTAAGGAAGCACTGCTTCGAAGAGGGAAACCCAATCTCATTTATGCGGATAATGGAAAAATCTATCGTTCGGAAACCCTACAATATGCTTGTGCACAATTAGGGATTACGTTAATACACACACAACCGTATGATCCCCGTGCTAAAGGCAAGGTAGAAAGGATTTTTAAAACGATCCAAACCAGATTTTATCCTCTTCTGCAGGCCGACCCCGTTGACTCTTTGGAGGAATTGAATGAGCGATTCTGGCGCTGGTTAGAAGAGGAATACCATCGCCGGGTTCATGCTTCTTTAGAAGGAAAGACACCACATGAAGTGTATCAAAGTCAATTAGAAAACGTGCATTTCTTGGAGGATACATTGATTCTGGATACGGTTTTCTTGAAAAGAGAGCATCGAAAAGTAAAGGCAGACAGCACGATTACGCTAAACGGAAAGCTTTATGAGGTGCCTCCACGTTTTATCGGACAATCTATCGATGTCCGTTTTGATGAAAAAGGTATTTTTGTGTTCGAGGACGACCAAAAAGTAGCAGAGGCAGTCCCCGTATCAATGAAAGATAATGCCCACGCCAAACGTGTCCGGTCTCCATTTACCAAACGGGAAGAGCTGGAGGAGGATACCCATGTATAAAACATTCTATTCTTTGGCACAAACACCGTTTTCTAAAGATATACGTGCAGAAAATGCGTTTTTATCCACCGATTATCAAGGAGCACTTGGCGCTCTTGATTACTTGAAAGAAACAAAAGGGATGGGACTTCTCGTAGGTGAAGCCGGAACCGGCAAAACATTCACGTTGCGTTCTTTTAAAGAATCGCTCCATCCGTCTCTATATCATATCGTCTACTTCCCTCTTTCCACAGGAGGAGTGATGGACTTTTATCGCGGTTTAGCGTATGGACTTGGAGAAGAACCGAAATTCCGGAAAGTTGATTTATTTCGTCAAATTCAACAAGGAATGGAACAACTGAAACACGAACGAAAAGTGACGCCCGTTTTTATACTGGATGAAATGCACCTGGCGAAAGATTCGTTTCTTCAGGATTTAGCACTACTATTTAACTTTCAAATGGATTCAACGAACCCATTTATCTTAGTTTTATCTGGTCTTCCCTATCTCAAAACACGCTTATCGATAAACCACCATCGCCCCTTAGCGCAGCGACTGATTATGAAGTATGAGATGCAGCCTCTGGAGAAAGAGGAAATCGCAAAGTATATAGAGCATCATCTCAACTTAGCTGGTGCAAACATGCCTATTTTCACGGATACAGCAATAGAGGCTATTGGTTTGCGTTCTCAAGGCTGGCCGAGGGTCGTTAACACATTGACAGTGAATAGTCTTCTGTTTGGAGCCCAGTTAAAGAAAAATCAAATTGATGATGAAGTTGTACGCTTGGCTATCGAGGATAGTAGTTTATGATGACAAAAGGGATCTTGGTTTTTCATTATGATGATAGAGAATGGAGGCTATGGATTGGCCATGAAGCATATTGGTTAGATCAAGGATATACGTTTCATCTTCTTATTCAGCAGCAGTATTTTGAAGCATTTCTGGAGAAGGATACAGATTGGTTTATCACATTAGAGAAAGAAGTGAAAGTCGTGCTTCATCGAGAAGTAGTTTACAAAGTAAGTGTAGATTTAAATCAATATGCGAAAGTTGACGACCCGCTTTAGGGTCTTTTTTCTGGAGTATGGAGCTGAATTATTTTGAAAATAGTTGAGCACATTCCAGAATAGCTTGAAAATCGGAGCACATTATTTCAGATTTTATACCGAATTAATTTGAAAAATGGGAGCTAGGATAATGTGCTCGTTTACACCTATAATATAAATGTTTTTGCGTTACAGTCTTGATATCTGAGTATATTAAAGAAAAAGGATTAGATCCTATTTCTTTAATATACCAGTTATTGCATCCATGGTAACTTCTACTAAACGGGTAAAAGAATGATTATCTAAAAGAATCGATTTCATTGAATTAGTTGGGGTATACAGCTGATATATTCGATATAAAATTTTTAATAAGGATTGTATATAATACTTTCTAGATATGAACTAAAATTAGAAAAAGATATAAAATCAAGGTTAGTAGAATTAAATATACTGCATAGCATAATTCTAGATAATTTAAAATACATGCTATGTTGGTGCTTCTATTATTCATTCTTCTTCAATACGAAATAAATCATTCATATCCTTAATATCTAGGGCATCCACGATTTTATCCAAATGCTCAAATTGGATTCGTTGTCTTTTGCCGTTTGCTAATTCACTTAATGCAGCTTGACGAATGCCTGTTTTTACATGCAGTTGAGTAAGCGACATTTTATGATGATGAAGTAACTGATTGAGTTGTAATTTTACTTTTTTCATTTCAAACCTCTTCCTTATTATTGACTTTACGTTTAAGCGTATATTATAATGGAATAAGTATTTTACGCATAAGCGTATGAGTTGAGGAGGGTTGAAGTGACATCTGTAAAAACATCTAAAGATTTATTAATAGACCAATTAAGTCGCAAACTATATTTTGTAGAAATGGAAGATATACTGCTAAATGTTACGTATAGTTTAGCTTCGGATAAGATGTATACAGTAGAGGATGCACTTCCTGAATTAATAAGGATTATCAGATTACTTAATTATGAACAGGAAGGAATAATGGATGATATCAGTTGTTTAGAAGGCAAAATTTTTGATCTTGATGAGTAAAAATATTTTATTAAATAAGACACCTATCAATTTTCGTAAAGAATCTTGATAGGTGTTTTGGTTATATAATGTAGATTGTGACATGAAATTCTTAATTTATAACGTTTATCATTATAAGACAAAATATGTTTCATAATGGCCAGATTCTATAATATTATATTAGCTTCCATAAATTAGCACGGTATTTTTAGCATATTCATATTGTATATACGAATGTACGTTCTTATAATATGTAAGCGAACATATATTCGCATCGAAAGAGAATATAATGAAGTATAATATCATGATGGATTATTCTTATGAACCACGCAGAGATATTATGTGTATAGACGCATTCTGTTATCTTTATGTAAACCATATAATATAGTTGTACAAAAGCTCAAAATACCTATATATACTGGTAACGATTAATAATATACAATGTAATTCTTGTAAACTATTTATTAATTGGGACTCTTGAAAGAAAATCAGGAACACTTTAATATAATTGAAAGCATTGCTTTCAAAGAAATGACGTTGTTGAATTAAGAAAGCAATTATACAAAGTTAAATCTCTTATTAGTTAAAATTCAAATATATTACTTGTATTTTGCAAATAAATATTGTATAACAATTAAAGAGGTGAATTATACATGGAAAATACTCGTGACCTTTTTCAAATAATGACACGTCGATTTGGTCTTTTGAATAAAAATTGTTGTTCCGCAGATGGACTTGATATTTCGTTAATTCAAAGCCATATTCTTTATGAAATCAATCGTCAACACGCTCCGTCTGTCCAAGAAGTTGCAGAAGCTTTAGGGACAGATATAACTACTTTTAGTCGACAAGTTCAATCTTTAATAAAAATGAATTTAGTTAATAAGACACCTAGTCTAAATGATCGACGCATTCATACACTTGAGTTAACAAAGGAAGGAACAAATGTAGCTAAAATTATTGACGAACAGATAAATACTTATTTAAAAGAAATATTTGCCCATATGACTGATTTTGAAAAAGAAACGGTGCTTCGCTCTATTCAGCTACTTAATAATACAATGGGTAAAATTGGTTCTTGCTGTGCTCCAAGATAGATAAATTTATAAAAATCAATACTTGCATTTTGCAAGTGAAAGGAGGAGCAAAATGATTTATGACTCTATCGTCATTGGCGGAGGGCAGGCTGGCCTTGCGTCGGGGTATTACTTAACAAAATACGGTTTGAATTATTTAATACTTGAGGCAAATACGCAAGCAACTGGTTCATGGTCATATTATTATGATAGTTTAAAGCTCTTCTCTCCTGCACGTTTATCTTCCTTGCCCGGCATGAGAATGAACAGAGACAAACGAGGATATCCGACTAAAATAGATGTTATCAATTACTTAGATACCTATACCAAACGGTTTAAATTGTCTGTCTTAACCAATCAACGGGTTTATAAAGTTACTCGTAATCAAAAAGGATTTACTATTGAAACTTCTAACGGAAAATCATATGAAGCAAAAACGATTATTAACGCCACCGGCTCTTTTCATAATCCATATATACCGCAAATGAATGGTATGGATACTTTTCGTGGCAATCATCTTCATTCTTCATCTTATCAAAATCCTGATCAGTATATAGGTCAAAGAATAATCGTTGTTGGAAGTGGAAATTCAGCCGTTCAGATTGCTATGGAATTATCGGAAAAGAGTAACACTACGCTTGCAGCTCGAAAGCCTGTGCAGTTAGTAAAACAAAAGATAATGGGGATAGATTTACATTATTGGGTGAAAGCAATCGGCTTTGATAAGTTTCCATTCTGGCGACTTGGAAAAGAAGTTCCAATTCCCAGCTCAGCAGTTGATTTGGCTGGATATAAGGAAAAGTTAGAAGCTGGTAACCCTAATCAAAAAAAGATGTTCGAGCGTTTATATCCTGATGGTGTTGTTTGGTCAGAAGGTGACCAAGAGCCTGTAGACACTGTGATTTTTGCTACAGGGTATCGTTCTGATTTTGGGTATCTAAAATCAATCGAAAAATTTGATGTTGAAGGAAGACCGTTACAAAAAGCTGGTATCAGCCAGAATACTTCCGGACTTTATTATGTTGGACTTGAAGGGCAACGTTCTTTTTCTTCTGCAACATTAAGAGGGACTGGCTCTGATAGTAAGTTCGTGATAAAGCATATAAGAAGAAATTTATAAAGAGGATAAAATAACATTGATTAGTATAAAACTTGGGAGGATGATGAACATGGAACGTATAGAAATTAAAACGAATTGTTGCCAACTACAGGAAGAGCTACAACAGGAAAGTAATAAGCAATATAAAAAACATTTACCTATTGCAGTCATTGGTGCTGGACCAGTAGGCCTTGCCGCAGCAGCCCATTTAGCCAGTTATGAACAATCATTTATTTTATTGGAATCCGGTTCCCAAGTGGGAGAAAATATTTTATCATGGGAGCATGTCCAAGTCTTTTCACCTTGGAAATATAATATTGATAAGACGGCATTGAAACTTCTTAAAAAGCAAGATTGGAATGTACCGAATCAAGATGAATTGCCTACTGGTAAAGAGTTAGTTGACCAGTATTTAAAACCGTTAGCAAATACACCAGAAATCAAAAAGTCCTTGTTTGTGAATACAAAGGTTATTTCCATTAGCCGCAAAAATACGGACAAAATGAAAACAGCCAATCGAGATCAACAACCTTTTGTGATTTATGCAGAACAAGGTAACGAACTGGCACAATTTGAAGCAAGAGCAGTCATAGATGCAACCGGAACTTGGGGAAATCCCAATCCTGCAAATTCAAACGGAATATGGTTAAAAGAAGAAAAAGATATAAAAAATCAAATTTTTTACGGCATTCCAGATATTCTTGGAGAAGATAAAGACCGTTATCTAAACAAGCGTGTTGCTGTTATCGGAAGTGGTCATTCTGCTATTAATTCGTTATTGGAATTAGCAAAATTAAAAGAAGAACATCCTGCAACAGAAATTATATGGGTTTTAAGAAAAAATAGCGTAAAAGAGGCATTTGGAGGAGAAGAACTGGATGCACTTGAGGCAAGAGGAGCATTAGGAAGTCGTATACACAACTTAGTAGATGCAAATATATTTGAAGTAGTTACTCCTTTTAGAATTCAACGTATACATGAAAAAGAAGGTAAAATAGAGCTGACAGGAGAATCACAAGGAGAGTTAAAAACGATTTCAGATATAGATGAATTGGTTGTCAACACAGGCAATCGACCAGATTTCTCAAATCTAAGTGAGGTAAGAACGAGTATTGATTCAGCAACAGAAAGTGTTAAAGATCTTGCACCTTTGATTGATCCAAATATACACAGTTGCGGAACAGTACGCCCACATGGAGAAAAAGAATTGCGACAACCTGAAAAAGATTTTTATATCGTGGGAGCAAAAAGTTATGGTCGGGCACCAACATTCTTAATGGCAACTGGACATGAACAGGTTCGATCCATTGTAGCTTATTTGTCGGGGGACTATGAAGCCTCTGAGAAAGTCGAACTGGAGTTACCTGAAACAGGTGTATGTAGTACGAATTTAAATGCTGGCAATTCGTGTTGCTGAAATAAAAAAACAAAGGGAAAGTATCATTTACTTTCTCTTTTTGGAGGTGGTCTGAATGATTATTAATAAAGGCGGTGATTTAAGCAAAGAATACTTTATGGCATATTTTTCTTTGATTATGAACAGCAGACAATGTACTTTAGAGAGAGCAAAGGAAATCACGTTTGATCGTCTATTTCGCAATGATGAAAATACGTTTGGAAACATTTCTTTTGAACATTTTATGGAAGCCTATGAGGAATTAAAAAATAGAAAATAAAGTTTGCACTAAAATTTTTTATTTGAATATATAAGTGTATAGTTATATACTTATATTATAATTTAATGAAAAGGGGGGGATTTAAATGCTGCAAACTACAATCGAATTGGAGAAAGCTGCCGGTATTTTAAAATTACTTGGCGATAAAACAAGACTGACAATGCTGAAATTAATTGATGAACAAACGTGTTGTGTTTGTGAGTTTGTTGAAATATTTCAATCCAGCCAACCATCTATTAGCCAACATTTACGTAAACTGAAAGATTTAGGGCTGGTTAAAGAAGAAAGAAAAGGACAATGGATATTTTATTCGGTCAATAATAAGAGTGAGTATTATTCATTTATCAAACCAATTCTTGATCAATTACCGGATCAAGATGATAAATTAAAAGAACTGGAAGAGAAAGGTACACGAATTTCTTGTTGTTAATTTTGGAGGTCTTATTTTGCAGGCAACGCTTATACTCGCAATTTTAATATTTGTATTAACCCTAGTCCTAGTCATTTGGCAGCCAAAGAATTTAAATATTGGCTGGTCTGCCATGGGAGGAGCTATTATTGCTTTACTCGTAGGAGTAGTGGGATTTAGTGATGTACTTGAAGTTATTGGTATCACATGGAACGCAACATTATCGTTTGTGGCAATCATTCTTATTTCATTAGTATTAGATGAAATTGGATTATTTGAATGGGCAGCATTACATATGGCACGAATTGCAAAAGGCCATGGAATCAAGATGTTTGTCTATATTAGCATTTTGGGTGCGATTGTCGCAGCTTTATTTGCGAATGATGGTGCAGCACTTATTCTAACACCGATTGTACTTGCAATGGTACGTCATTTGAATTTTAAAGAAAAAATGATTTTTCCATTTATCATGGCAAGTGGGTTTATTGCTGATACAACATCCCTGCCGTTTATTGTTAGTAACTTAGTTAATATTGTTTCAGCCGATTTCTTTGGTATTGGATTTGTCGAATATGCTTCACGAATGATTATTCCAAACTTATTTTCTCTGGTAGCAACGATTTCGGTATTATTAATTTATTTCAGAAAAAACATACCTAAAAATTATGATGTATCGAAATTGAGAACGCCAAGTGAAGCGATTAAGGACTTAAAAATGTTTCGTCTATCATGGTTTGTACTTGGTTTATTAGTAATTGGATACTTTACGAGTGAATTCATCAACGTACCTGTTTCGATTATTGCTGGAATCATTGCGATTTTCTTTATCATCATGGCAAGACGCAGTGCTGCAGTTAATACAAAAGAAGTGATTAAAGGGGCACCATGGAATATCGTGTTCTTCTCCATTGGAATGTACGTGGTGGTCTATGGACTAGGTAATGCCGGATTGACATCGGCATTGGCAGGTATAATTCAAACAGTAGCTGACCAGGGTTTATTTGTTGCAACGGTTGGCATGGGATTTATTGCAGCCTTTCTATCATCCATCATGAATAATATGCCTACCGTAATGATTGATGCATTAGCCATTGCGGAAACAAGTACATCTGGTGTGTTACGAGAAGCTCTTATTTATGCAAATGTAGTCGGGTCAGATTTGGGTCCCAAAATCACACCGATTGGTTCTTTGGCAACATTAGTATGGCTGTATGTACTATCTCAAAAAGGTGTTAAGATTTCATGGGGAACTTATTTTAAAACAGGTATTATTTTAACACTTCCTATCTTATTGATTACATTGGTAGGACTATATCTAACATTGATTCTATTTTAAAAAGGAGCTTGATTATGTCTAAAAAAACAATCTATTTCTTATGTACTGGAAATTCTTGCAGAAGCCAAATGGCTGAAGGCTGGGCGAAAAAATATCTTGGAGATGCTTGGGAAGTGAAAAGTGCAGGTATTGAGGCACATGGTTTAAATCCCAATGCAGTAAAGGCAATGCAAGAGGTTGATATTGATATTTCTAACCAGACATCGGATATTATTGACCCGGAAATCTTAAACAATGCAGACTTTGTAGTCACTTTATGCGGAGACGCTGCGGATAAATGTCCAATGACACCGCCACAAGTGAAACGTGACCATTGGGGGTTTGACGATCCAGCTAAAGCTCAAGGGAATGAAGAGGAAAAATGGATTGTATTCCAAAACGTTCGTGACCAAATAGGAGAAAGAATCAAACGTTTTGCGGAAACAGGAGAATAATGTATGAAAATGTTTATTTCATATTAAATGGAGGGTTTTAGATGAAAAAAGTTGAGATATTTGATCCAGCAATGTGCTGTTCGACAGGCGTATGTGGTCCATCGGTTGATCCAGAGTTAACCAGAGTAGCGTCTGCGGTATATTCTTTAGAAAATAAAGGATTTGATGTGAAAAGGTATCAATTAACGAATGATCCTGATAAATTTGCTCAAACACAATCAGTGAATAGTGTTCTACATGAAAAAGGTCCAGATGCTTTGCCTGTTGTTTTAGTAGATGAACAGGTTGCGAAGGTTGGAGCCTACCCAACAAATGAAGAACTTGCTGATTGGCTAGGTGTAGAAGCGGAAGAGCTTACTGAAAAACCGAAAGTCCGACTTTCATTAAATCTAAAAAAACAATGAAAAGAAAGAAGTGAAAATATGTTTCCATCTTTCAAACCTCAAGATGTTGTGCAGACACAATTTTTATTTTTAACTGGAAAAGGTGGAGTTGGTAAAACGTCAACTGCATGTGCAACAGCCGTAGAATTAGCGGGTAACGGAAAAAAAGTTTTACTAATCAGCACCGATCCAGCATCTAATTTACAAGATGTATTTGGGATTGACTTAATAAATTCTCCGAAAGCAGTTCCTTCGGTAGAAAATTTATATGCCAGTAATTTAGATCCTGAGATATCAGCAACTGCTTATCGTGAAAAAGTAGTTGGTCCATATCGTGGGGTGTTACCTGATTCCGTTGTAGTAACAATGGAAGAACAATTATCAGGAGCTTGTACAGTCGAGATTGCTGCATTTGATGAATTTACAACGTTGCTTACAAACACAGAAATTACAAACGAATATGACCATATTATTTTTGATACAGCACCAACTGGTCACACATTACGTCTGTTACAACTGCCAACAGCTTGGAACGGATTCTTAGAAGAAAGTACGCATGGTGCTTCTTGTTTGGGTCCTTTATCTGGACTTGGGGATAAGAAGAATTTATATTCCAATACCGTTGAGGTTCTTTCAGATTCAACTAAAGCAACACTTATATTAGTAACAAGACCTGATACTTCATCTTTAATGGAGGCAGACCGAGCGTCCAAAGAACTTAAAGAGATTGGTATAAAAAATCAAACACTTATTGTTAATGGTCTTCTTCAAAATTACATGAAGGGTGATGAAGTATCAACAGCTTTTTATCAAAGGCAAAGAGATGCTTTAAATCAGATGCCAGTTAATTTAAAACAAACCGTAAGTTATTCGTTACCATTTGTTTCCTATTCTTTAACAGGAATTGAGAATTTACGATATTTATTTAAAGAACACGTCATTCCAGTATCAGAGGAAAATCAGGAGAATAAAATAGGAGAACTCCCCAATCTAAATAATGTAATAAGTGATTTCTCATCAAGTAATATCAGGATCATTTTTACGATGGGTAAAGGAGGGGTAGGGAAAACTACGGTTGCCTCTGCTATTGCCGTTGGTTTGGTTGAAAAAGGACATCGTGTTCACTTAACAACAACCGACCCTGCGGCTCATTTGCAACACCAATTCCAAAACTACGAATTAAATCAGAATCTAACAATTAGTAGTATTAATCCTAAAGATGAAGTAGAAAAATATAAAACAGAAGTATTAGCTAATGCTGGTGAGGATTTAGATGAAGAAGGTCTGGCTTATTTACAAGAGGATTTAAATTCACCATGTACTGAGGAAATTGCAGTCTTTCGTGCATTTGCTGAAGTAGTAGCTCAATCGGAGAATGAAATTATTGTCATTGATACAGCTCCTACAGGGCATACTTTGCTTCTATTAGATGCAGCACAGTCGTATAGTAAAGAAATAGCTAGGTCTACTGGTGAAGTGCCAGAAAGTGTAACCAAACTACTTCCTAAAATTCGAAACCCAAAGGAAACTTCTGTTGTAATTACAACTTTAGCGGAAGCTACCCCTGTATTAGAAGCGTCAAGATTACAAGATGATTTAAGACGTGCGAATATCAATCCCAAATGGTGGGTAATTAATCAAAGTTTATTTGCCACTGATACAATTGATCCTATTTTAAAAGGCAAAGCTGCCTCAGAAAGTGAATGGATTCATGAAGTTAATCAAAATTTAACTGATAGGTGTGCCATTATTCCTTGGCTTAGTGAAGAAAAAGTAGGCTATGAGAAGCTAAAAGATTACACCAAGTAGCACTATGAAAATTATTTTAAAAGTTTAATAAAAGGATAGGAGTGGAACTTTAATGAAGATTACTGATGCTGCCAAGCAATTGTTGGAAAATGTATTAACAGAGAATAATGTGGAGGGCATACGCCTGTCTTCAGTAGTTGGTTGCTGCGGACCACAATTTGCATTATCTTTAGATACACCTCAATCAAATGATAAGATGGAAACGATCAATGGAATACAAGTAGCCATTGATGCACAGATTACTGGAACAGAGGAACTAACATTAGATAAAGAGGAAAGTCAAAATGGCGAAGGACTGGTATTGTTAGGTGCAAGTAACTGCTGTTAAAAATTAAAAAGAATAGTTGATTAGATAAAACGCCTATCAAAATTCGTGAAGAATTCTGATAGGCGTTTTGGTTTTAATTGCAATACAATTTTTGAGGAGAATACAAAACTAATCTGAGATGTTTGCTGAATAAATAGATTTTTATGGAATTTGTGAATTTAATTAAGAAAAATTAAAAATAGTAAACAAATAATAACCAAAGTATTGATAACAGAAGATGCTAAAACTTTTTTTGCAAGTGTAGAGGCTGTTAAAAGAAACCAATATCCTTTAAGAGCTAGGATTGCAGTGGTTTCAAAGCCGGATAACCACGGTGGTTTAGTACTAGCTTCATCTCCTCTAGTAATTCAAGCTAATGTTGTGCGAAACGGAAATTATTATAGAGATTTACAATTTAAAGTATCTGGTTATGTTGAAAATCAAGTATGCTTATATTTTTTAAAGGAGGGGGCAATTAACTAGTTGTAGCATAGAAGAAATAAGAAATGTGCTAGTGATGAATTTGCTTGATTGGTACGATAAAAGGAAATAACATACCGTTTTCTTATTTGGTAATCTCAATGGCAGCAAAGAATGATACATAAATGAAGCATAATTTATCATAAGCCTATTTTATTCTCTTATAGTACGGAGCACGTATTCTCTCTAAATAACAATAAGCTTGAATACGTGCTGTTTTAATATTTTTGTTATTTATTTTCTTTTTCAATTTAATCTTAACGGTTATTCTTTTAGTCTACGTGGTAATATAATGTGAAATTGAGTTCCTATATTCATTTTACTTTTTACTACTATGTTTCCTTGATGTGCTAAAATAATTTGCTTTGCAATTGCCATGCCTAAACCAATTCCAGAATTATCAGAAGAAGAATCTGTTCCACGGAAATACTGATCAAATAATTGACTAACGGTTTCTTGATTCATTCCAATACCATCATCTTGTATGGTAATATGAATTTTTTCTGCTTCTTCATATAGTATGATTTTGATTTTAGTTTTTGGCGGATTATGCTTGATACAATTTGCAATTAAATTTTCGAAGGCTCTTTTTAAATATTTTGTATCTATATCAGATAGTATTTGCTCCTTACTCGTTTCTAAAGAAAATATTTGACTACTTGCTTTAGGAAGTTTCTTCATTTGTTCTAGAATATCTTTTATAAAGTGCTTTAGGTTTATTTCTTCAAATTTTATGGGGATAGCACCATTTTTTAATTGAAAGGTTAAACTAAAGTCTTCAATCAATTGCTCCATATACGCAACTCGTTCTTCCATTGTTTCTGCAAAGCGACGTACTTCCTCTTTTCTCAAATTGTATTCGCCTGAAGCTATAAGCATTGTATAACCTTTGATAGTAGATAATGGAGTTTTTAAATCATGGGATACCCCTGCCATCCACTCTTCTCTTGTCTTTTCTAATCGTTCTCTTTCTACTTGACTCTTTTTTAAATTAGATGTGAGGTTAGACAGTGCCATTATTAGTTCTTTATAAACTTTGTGTTTTCCTCTATTTTGCTTATGATTTTTTGAATGTAACTTTAAATAGTTAGAGGGTTCTTCATAATTTCCCTTTGATAAATTTTCAATCCACTCCATCACGAATAATAAGGGATCTCCTAGTTGTTTTCCGAAATATATAGCAATAATAATACCAATTACAATGATAGAAACAATCCACAAATTATTTGCCCAATAAAAAAATGGATTATTATTTGTTATTGGCTTTCCTGTTACCCATGTTACTTCTTGGCCATTAATAGTTTCAAACCAAGTTGATAACTGATAACTATTATTTGCTGGATAAATATAATCAGAAACTAATTCTCCAGGACTGTAATGTACTTGAATTTCTCTTGGTTTATTAAATGAAAAAAATTCGTTCCCATTTTCATCTAATACCTGTAGCCATATATCATTGTCTTGTAAGTCCTCTTTTACGGAATTATGAATGTCAATTTCTTGATTTTGAATTACCGTATTATTTGCTATAGCTTCAATTGATAATCTTGATGTCTCTGTTTGATCGTGCCTAAGAAAAAAACTAAAAAGAATAATACTTACTCCAATTAATAGACCCCAAATAACGATTAACCAGAAGAGTCGTGATACGAAATAAAACGCTACTCTATTTTTTAGTTTCATGATGATTCCTTTGTTGTTGTATCCAATTCAAAAATATATCCTAGTCCTCTAACAGTTTTAATCAATAGGGGGTTACTTGGGTTCTCTTCCAATTTCTCACGCAAACGATGAACATGAACCATTACTGTGTTATCGCCTCCATAATACTCACCCCATACATCACGATAAATTTGATGTTTGCTTAAAACTTGATTAGGGTGTTCACAAAAGTACAGTAATAATTTCAGTTCTAAAAGGGGACATTCTACTTGTCTTCCTTTAACTGTTAACTTTCCTTTATTTGAATCTATTTTAAAAAAGCCGTAATCATATACTGCTTTCGTTAATTGGTTTGATTCTAATTGGTTGGAACGTTTTAATTGAGCTTTTACTCGTGCAACAACTTCTAGAGGATTAAAAGGTTTCGTAATATAATCGTCTCCACCAATACTAAATCCTTGCAGTTTGTCTAAATCCGTTGATTTAGCCGTCAGAAATAAAACAGGAACAGATGTGTATGAACGAAGTTGGCTGCAAAGAGTGAATCCATCCGTATCAGGCAACATAACATCCAATAGAAGAATATCCGGATTATTTTTAGTTGTTTGAAACTTCGCTTCCTCTCCTGTGCTTGCTTTAAAAATATGTTGAAAACCTTCTTTTTCAAAGACTGTTGTTAACAAATCTAGAATGTAGGGATCATCATCAATAATCAGAATGGAATAGTCTTCTGTTTTAATTTGCAAAATTTTTGTCCTCCTTTTTCATTGTTCTATTATTTTACACGACAATTAATGGCTTTGTAAAAGACTACACGCTTGTTAAGGAGATGTTAAGAAAGAGTTATGTTAGCGTTTAGGAAATTTCGATTATGATATTAGTAAGAGAGGTGAGGAAAGAATGAATGATCAAATTATTGTCACTGATAATCTAACAAAAAAGTTTAAGAAAAATATTTCTGTGGACGGAATAAACATGAGTATTGAGCGTGGTCAAATCTATGGTTTTTTAGGCCCGAATGGTGCTGGAAAAACGACAACTATACGAATGCTATTAGGGTTAATTAAGCCAACAAAAGGTAATATTAAAATTTTTAATCAAAATCTTAATAAAAACCGCATTCAAATATTACAGCGAATTGGTTCTTTGGTAGAGTCACCAACTTATTATGGTAATTTAACGGGGCGTGAAAATCTAGAAGCAGTTCGTCGATTGCGTAATATACCTGAAAAACGAGTGCATGAAGTCCTGGAAATTGTCCGGTTAACCAAAGTAGCAAATCGATTAACAAAAGAGTATTCTCTTGGAATGAAACAGCGACTTGGTATTGCTTCCGCATTACTCAGTGAGCCAGATTTATTAATTTTAGATGAGCCAACTAATGGTTTGGACCCGTCTGGAATACAAGAAATACGTGAACTAATTAAACAATTACCTGAATCTGGAATGAGCGTTCTTGTATCTAGTCACCTATTAAGCGAAATAGATCAAATGGCAACTGAGGTAGGGATTATCAATAACGGTAAAATGATTTTTCAAGATTCCATTGATCGCTTAAGGCATAAACGTAAGCCAATATTAAAAGTTGGTGTCAGCGATGGTAGAGAATCACATTCTATATTAAAAGGAAAAGGAATAAGTTCGCAATGGAAAAATGATTATTTATGGTTGGAAGAAACAAAACCTGAATTTGTATCTGAAATCAATGCAACTCTTGTCCAATCAGGGATATCGGTTTATCGTCTGGAAGAAGTTACAAAGTCACTGGAAGATATCTTTTTAGAATTAACAGGTACTGAGGGTAGCCTATGAAACATTTACTAAAGGCCGATAAAATTAAATTGAAACGTTCCTCATTGCCAATTATTGTTTTATTGGTTCCATTTCTTATCTTAGCTTATGAACTAGTAAATCTCACTTATCGAGGAGATTTTGTAGCAAAGCAGGCTGAAATGTTCCAAGCTGATTCAATGTGGACCTATTTATTGTATGATAACAGTTTATTATTCGGACTGGGCTTTCCTTTAGCTGTAACACTTGCAGCATCTGTTATAGCAAATGTTGAACATCAAGCAAATGGATGGAAACAGACGTTGTCGCTACCAATATCAAGAGTAAGAGTTTATTTAAGTAAGTTTAGTTGGCTTTTTATTAGCCTTTTCTTTTCAACCACTATTTTTATGCTCGGTATGTTTTTGCTAGGAAATATGTTGGGGTTTGAAGGGAACACTCCTTGGAAGCTTTTGATTGGAGATAGTTATAGTATGTTGGTAGTTATTTTACCAATCATGTCAGTACAGTTTTGGTTATCCATGACAATAAAAAATCAGGCTTTTTCAATACTGATTGGGGCAATTTCATCTATGATGGGTCTTTTTCTAGCAGCTGCACAAACGACTAGATGGTTCCCCTTAGCTTACCCTAGTCAAGCATCGACAGTTATTTTGCAATATGAAGGTTTAGGCTATAACCAGGATCTTTCAGCCTATCTTGTTATCAGTTTCTGTTTAGGTATTATCTTATTGGTTCTCGGATCATTTCAATTTGCAAAACGAGAAGTCAAATAAGAACTGGAGGGGTTATGTTGAAGGATATTTTATATGTTGAGCGATTAAAATTAAAAAGATCTAAAATGTGGCTAATTTATATTATTGGTCCATTATTAGGAGTATTTCTAGCTTATATCAACTTTTTTAAGAATTATGATTTATTTATGAATCCAGGGGATAATGCTTGGATTGAGGCATGGACACAAGTTGCATTATTTATGGGGCCGTTTGTATTACCTATATTGGTTGGGGTATATGCCGCTCTTATTTGCAGAAGTGAACATGTTGGAGGTGGGTGGAAACAACTATTAGCATTACCAATTAGTCATTCAAATATATTTTTTGGGAAATTTTTAACTATTATCAGAATGATTGTCATTACCATGCTTATCCTAATGATATTATTTATTAGTTTTGGATATTTAATCGGGATGGATGGAAATTTACCGGTTTTTACATTATTGGGATATATGATTAGAGGTATATTGGCATGTCTGCCCTTGGTGGTTTTACAATTGATTGTATCAATCCGTTCTAAAACCTTTGGTATTCCACTTGCAGTTACGATTGTTTTTACATTACCAGCGATTTTTTTACATTACCAGCGATTATTGTAGCAAGCACACCATTAGGTCAATTTTACCCATGGACGCAGCCAATGTTAGCAATGTCTCCGGAAGACGAGTCACCCATTCAATCATACCTTTTATTCTATAGTTTATTGATAGTGACCTTTTCAATCTTACTTGGTTATGGGTTAAGGAATTTTGCTAAAAGAGATACAATTTAATATTTTATCATAAGAGAAACAGTTATGAAACTTACGTGAAGGGGTATTAATAATCCTTAAGGATAAGATTTTAAGAATAATTCATATATGAGGTTATTTTGAATTGGTTACTTTTATTTTATTTTGTTCAAAATATTTAAAAGAAAATTTTAAAAATTAAATTATCAATAAGAATGAAAAAAAACAGCGGTTTGATTTAATATGCCGCTGTTTTTTATTTGTTGAATTTCCGTATTTCTATCTAATTTTTTTATATTTCCTAAATTTAGATCAAACAATTCTTAGAGTTTTTGGTCTTTTTTTTCTATTTTGTCTGCAAAATGCACTTTCCAATCGTGTTAGTTGTGCGGAATGGCAATGAACCTTGTCTGACAGAAGGGAGGTGATAAAAATGGTAACAAACGAACCTGTGCCACAAAGCGTAATCCGACGTCAATTTGATTCATTTTGTAAAACGGTTTTGAGAAATGCTGCAAGAGATATTTATCGTGAAATCAACAGGCAGAATAAAACCTTGATTATCTTATCTGCTTTAAGTCAAGATAAACTCAATCAACTTAGCATGTATGAAACCTATGAAACTGATGTCCATTATTTTTTCTTAAATGGATATGCCGTCAAAGTAAAAGATTTTTTGATTGCGAATGCTATTCAATCTTTACCAGAACGTAATCAACTTATTGTATTGTGCTTCTTTTTCTTAGAAATGAGTGATACTGAAATTGCCAACGAATTAGGAATAGCCAGGGCGACCGTTTATTACCACAAGAAGAAGGCGTTAGAAAAGATTAAAAACTATTTAAAGGAGCATGAAGATGAGTGAATCTACCTTACTTCCTTATTCAGTTATCTCAATGGCAGTACTGGGTGATACAGAAGCAATGGGACAAGTTTTAAAACATTATGAAGGTTACATTGTTACGTTAGTTCAACACGAAATAGTAGAAGAAAATGGAGAGACTGCTCATATAGTAGACGATGAATGGAAACAAAGGTTAGAACTTAAGCTGATTACTGCCGTAACCAAATTTAAGTTACATTAATCTCACAATCATGCAAAACGTTTTTGAATCTGGTTGATCTTTTACAAAGAAAGTACGGAAAGATAATACCGTGCATTATAAACCAAAATCAGATACGTTCTTCTGATGACGAGCTACTTGATTCTTGCGCCATGACTTTCTAAAGAAACGAGCGTTAACCAATGAATCTAAGGTAATTGTGGTAAATTACTGGCGATGACGCATCAGTTAGGATAATGATACTCCCTTACCATCATGGTTCGAGCGTTCAAAGCGTCGCAAGCTATGAGTAGGGCTGGAAGAAATACTTGCAGGGGTGAAATTCCCGTGGAGCTGTACCAACAGCCGTCTGATTTTTAAGTAAATTAGAAAACAGTCATTTCTAGTATGTATTCTTCTGTTAATGAAAAGGGAGGTATATATTAATGAAGGAACTGATTACAAAAGATGATTTAATTCAGCTTGGATATCCCAAATATACTTCGATACGAATTATTAGACAAGCCAAGCAAATCATGGTAAAACAAGGGTATCCATTTTATAATAATAAACGATTAGGCTGTGTACCCAAAATGACCGTTGAATCGATTCTAGGATGTGAACTAGAATCGGAGGAAAACAGTCATGGCTAAAACAAAATATACAGGTGTATATGTAGATTCATCAGGGCAATTTTATTATGAGACTGAACTCGGTACAGACCGTATTACTGGTAAACGTCTTCGAAAGAAAGGGCGAAAAAATCAGCAAGGTCAGAAATTTACTTCTGCTAAAGCGGCATATAAAGAATTAGTACGGGTAAAAAATGAGTACCTGAAATACAATGGATATAGTAACTACCATATGACGTATGGTCAATTTATGGATACTGTTTATATCCCCGCTTATGAAACGGAAGTGGAAGAAAGTACTTTTATCGCACGAAAAGGAATATTAGAAAACATCAAAGATCGTTTTGGGAACATCGAACTGAGATCCATTAGTATTGAAGATGTCCAACGATACCGTACATGGTTATTATCCAATGACGGTGCGGGTTTTTCTCAAGCATATGCCAGTTTAATATTTGGTATATTTCGTAGAAGTTTAGATATGGCGGTTGAGATGCAATATTTAGAGGTTAATATTTCTAAAAAGGTGAAAGCCATCCCAAAAGGGAAGTCGAACATCCCATACTGGACGAAAACAGAGTTTGAGAAAGTCATTTCTAAGATTTATGTAGATAATTTTTATGAACATTTGTGTTTTGTGATGTTATGGACATATTTCATGACTGGGATACGTGTAAATGAAGGAACAGCTTTATGGTGGGAAGACGTAGATTTTAAAAATAAACGATTAAGAATCCATCATTCCTTGTATATTAAGAATAAAACCACTTGGACACGTAAAAATTATACAAAAACAGCCGATGGTAAACGCATTATCTCTTTAGATGATGATACCATCCAAATTTTAAAAGAGTGGAAAGCACGACAAGCAAAGATTGGTATTCATGATTTCGTTTTTAGTTACGATGGAATGCCAATGCTTAAATCAACCATTTCAAGAATTATTGGCCGGTTTGCCAAACTGGCGAATGTCCATCGAGTTCAAGCAAAAGGTTTAAGACATTCGCATGCGTCGTATTTAATTAATGAATTTAATGTCTCTGTTTTAATATTATCAAAACGCTTGGGTCATTCGAGTCCAGAGATTACATTAAAGCATTATTCGCACATGTGGTCAGGCGTGGATGAACTCATTGCCGAAGAAATGGCAGGGAATATTACCATTCAAACAGCACAAAAATCAGGTGTATCATTTATCGGCAATCAAGCCATAAGTAATAAGAAAGTAATTAGTGGATAATCACTAAAATACCAAAGTTCCGCCAGAATCCCCGCCAAAAAGATTTTTAAGTACGATAAACGTTGATATAACAACGTTCTGAAGAGGCCTGCAATCTTGGAGTGGGAATAAGAGGCTAACTTGATTTGGTGAGAGAACGCTGATTTAACAGCATTTATCTTGAGCCAAAATGGACAAAATAAGGTAAAAAAGATATAGTTCCCTACCAAAAACCCTACCAAGAAAAAAATTTTGGTAGGGAATTTTGCTTTTTCATTGAATTTTGGTAGGGGAATTAAATGAATTTTCTGTATAAGTATAAATGACACAAGAGATATTTCATTATTCGTATTATCGTGTGGAATTAAAATTAATTTAAATACATGTTAGAATGGGATTTAAAAGTTTAATTCAAAATACTTTTTATTACACGAACGGGCCAAATTGTGAAACAGACTGGGGGAAAGGAAGATGAAAAAAGGTATATGGATTGCGATAGGTGTAATTTTACTCATTGTCATAGCAACTCCATTTGTATTTATCTACTTGTTAAACAACGGAAATCCCTATACAAAATATCTAGCTAATAAAAATGTACCAGTTTATTTGGAAGAACAGGGATACACAGAAAATGACATAGAGGAATCGCATTATGTGGAGCCTAAACACGGTATAAACAGTGATTTTTATCACGGGCATTATATGGTCATATTTAAGGATGAGCCTGAAGTGACATATTATTATGGAATCACTAAAAAAGGGAAACAGGTAAAACAGTTCTGTGAAAAAGATATATTATCTTCTGATGGAATTACTGATACAATCGAAGAAAACACCAAACATAGCGAAAAAGACTGTTCTAAATCATTGTAATTATATTCCGGTTGCGATTGTTGAACAAAAAAAGGATACACATACTAGTTATGTCTATCCTTTTTATCCGCAATAATCAGGCAAAAAGTTTTAGGTGTTTTTATCAATGAAATTGAAATGGATGATGTGGTCAGTTCAGTTGATTCATTTATTGAATTAGTTTTGGAAAAAAACAATGAGGAATGGAGAATTGTAGACTTTAATTTTTTTCAGTATTGATAATATGTTATCATAGATTAAATGAAAATTATTCTAATTGAAGGTGATTTTCTTGCATAAACACGTGTTAAAAATAATGGTATTGATGATTTTTTCTATCAGCCTAGTAGCATGTGGAAATTCAGAAGCTAAAACAAATAATAATTTAACCTATGAAGATTTAGTAGATTTGACTATTGAAAAGTTTGAATCAGAGTTGCCTAAGTCAGGTGAGTTGGAATATGAACCTTATGATATAGATTATGGAAATGATTTAAGAAGTAATTCAGATATTACAATGTGGGAAAATGGAAAATATATAAAAATTGTTGTTTATGATAAAGAAGAAGATAAAAATGAAACAAACCATTATAGATTAAAAGATGATGAATTAGTGAATATAAACGGTCATCCAGACATTGACTTTGATTCTATAGAGGAACAAGAGCCCGATTATATAGAAGAAAAAGGAAAAATAATTAAGCAGTAATTAATTAGATAAAATTAATAGGAGGTAATAATATGAGTAAAGAAGTGACTAATGAGCAGATTTTACAAGCTATTAGTGAATTATCAAAAGAAGTAAAAGATGTAAAACAAGAGGTGAAGGAAAATTCTGATAAAATCGACAAGTTAGATGCTAAAGTAACTGTATTATCACAGGGATTACTAGATACTCAAGCAGAAGTAAAAATTCTTAAAAATGCAAAATGATAATTGCAATGAAAAGCAATGTCCTGAATTAAAGGGCATTCCAATTAGCGTGTTGAATTATGGTTGATTGGCGTATATTAAACTAACTTAAAATTCACAGACCCGTTTCCTTCAATAAACGACCAGATCGATAACTTTGAGGAATACGCAAAGGAGGATGTCAGTAAATGAAAAAAATCGGCTTGTTATTTGTGATTACTTTTATTTTCATTGTTGCAGGTTGCTCCCAAAACATTGAAGATGAAATTATCGGTACTTGGGAAAGCACAGATAAAGACGATGAGTGTTTAGAAGCGGAAAATGATAAATTAACATTTGAAGAAGACGGAACTGTGATAGGTGTAGAAGATTACAACAAATATAAAATCGCAGAATCTGAAAATGAGGATTTTGATTATGCCGTTTTAAGTGGCGATTTTAGTAACTCAAAACGATATAAAATTAAATTTGATCAAGATGATAATCTATGGTTGGTAGATGAAGATGATGAAGAAGGTTTTGATTCCTCAGTCACTTGTAAAATGGAAAAAGTGAATGATAAATGATGAAAATGAGAAAGATGAATAATGACCAAAAATAGAGTCGCTAAAATAGCATAATTAAAGGGAGTGAATCTATGAGTGTAGTTACTAACTATGCTGATTCTGTGAAGGTAGTTTTTGTTTATCAGAAGAATGAACAAGTGGAGGAAGTTACTCTTAATTCAGCAGAATTAATAGCTTTATTGAACTCTAAACAGGTATGGGTTGAGAATTTTAGAAATAATCTGAAAATAGAAAATACTGTATGGTCTTATAGTGATAGTGTTTCAATACAAATTTATTTAAAATAGTTCTTCTCCGTATTGCTTTCTGACTACTCTAAATTAAATATTTGATTTGTTAAAAGAGCAGATAAATTATCTGTTCTTTTTTATTGAAAAAAATAAGGAGGAATTGTTTTGCTAACGAATAAAACCATTTCAAAAAAAGAATTGCAAGATATTGGTTTCTTGCCATATCAAGCTGTAGAGTGCGCCCGGCATGGGCTATAACTTGGTGGTGAAAGTCCACTACAGGCTTGGCAGTAGGAACTGTTAGCGAAAGGCAAGGGTGTCCATTGTGAAGTGGAATCTGAAGGAAGCCGGACGCAAAATCCCGAACTGACGAACAGAAACTGTATACAAGGCTGAATGGGAATGGACGAGTTTGCTCTACAAAACAAAGTCCGATACTGCACGAGTTCCCTACAGTAAATACAGCAGTTACATGGGAGGAAGGTTATAGCCCTTACCCGGGGAGGTCTCACGGACGGGAGCAATCCTGGTTGAAATAAGATTTGTCGTGAGAAGTCAGCAGAAGCCATAATAGTTTCCACAGGAAATGAAGGGCTGAACAATCTTAAATCTTGGAAAACAGGGAGGTGTAGGCATCGCCGCCTAAGCGCAGAAAACATCGCGGTATAGACCAAACAGATGACTGCCTATGGAAAGATAGGTTGGAAACCGAAAGATACATAGGAGTGCGTAGGGATGCCAACATGGATATGAAAGAACAAGATGGTATCAATTTGATCGATGAAGTTATTGCATATGAAAACCTTTGGAAAGCCTATTGGAAAGTGAGAAGCAACAAAGGGGCACCAGGAATTGACGGTATCACGGTATACCAACTCAAAAGCCATATGATGAAGTACTTCTTTCCACTGCCTGTTCCACCAGCAATCAACATATATGGTAACTTATCATATTCCCAATAGAATGATTTCATCAGCTTTAAGCTGCCATTTTGCGCAGTAACTTCCTCAATCGAAATACGGTTCGCAATCATATCATAGAAAAGGACATATTCCACATAGGAATCGTGTAACGCTTTTGATACCAATTCACAGTACAAACCACTTTCCAGTTTGTTTTCGAAATTTAGTAATTGGTCTTGATATTTCCCCAATGTAATTTCTGTTTGAATATAAAGCAATCCTTTTTCAAGCCGATAGTACATTTTAGAAAAGTGACTAATTTTCTCTTTTGTTTTTCCGTTTGGTATGTCTTCAAAAAAGCTACTTGATTGTACTTGTTTTGTTTCATACCATCCGTTTTCCAAGATCATTTTAGCAAGTTTTTGACTTTAAGTCATAGGTGCATTCCTTAACTTCCGATGATACCGTTCCATCTTCATTTTGAAGAAAAACTTCTCTTCGTAATGCAGAAAACTTTAATAAACCAAATGTTTTTTCTTTATCAATGATAATACCTTGTGCTAATCTCATGTTTTTTTCCTCCATGCTTTGCCCATGTCATCTGCATGTAAAATATAATTTGTGAAACCACGTTCTCCAATCTTATAACCCTCTACGGTGATTCTTGCATTGACTAATTTTACTTTTTCCTCATGTTCAAAGAATTTTTTCCTGCTTCTTATGGAAGAATGACTTCAATATCATCTGCACGTTGAATATCGGAATACAGATTATAGCTTCGAGAAAGGGTGGTCATACGTCCATTAATTCTTCGGCGCTGTTCGACCTTGCCTTCTCCTGCGTATTCTAAATTTCCAAAAGTTTTTTCCATGTCGGTGTTACGTGTTTTAATTTCATCGGTATTTTCCTTTCTATGATGTTTATTTGTTTAAAGAGCTAATAAAAGTCATTAAAAGTAGGAGAGCGAGGTGAATATTCTTTCATGAAGTCACAACCTTTTTAAAATACTTAATACAACACAAGTGAAACCTTCATAAATAATTCGAAGTTTCAGTTTGACTACCAAGTTTGAATTTGATACTATTGAAGCAATGGAATATGTAAACAATTCAGATGATTAAATTTAGAAAGGATTGAACAAAATGACTGAATCTAGTGAAAAGAAAATTGATAATACTCTTCCTTATGGGACAACGGCTGATAACATAGTTAAATTACTTGATGCCATAAAGAATAAGCAGGGCGATGAAAAAGGAATTAAGGCTACATATACTGGCTCTAAATTAGAAAACACACAAAACACTTTGGAATTACTAGGTATTATTTCTGGTTTAAACCTTACTTCTAGAGGAAAAGCAATTGCTTTTGAGTCTGACGAATTAGTGAGGAATAGTCTTTTTCTAAAAGCGATTATGGAATATCCTCCCTATGAGTATTTCCTATTATATGTTATTCAGGATGGTGCTCCTGAGGAAACGGAAATAGATTTCCTTAAAAACTATTGGGGAAAAAATGATTATGGCACTTCTCCCAACAATCGTAATGAAGCCGCATCAGTATGTTTTTCTATTTTTCAGCTAGCTGGATTGGGGGAATATATCATCGGTCGTAAGGGAAAAAGTACGCGTTTTATTTGGCGGGATAACTACGTCAGTAAAATCAATGCTGCAAAGGAATCCAATGATGAAGTTGTCTCCGAAAATTTCACTGTAGAGAACAATCAAATAAATGATCTTCAGGAAAAACAACAGATGGAAAATAGCTTACAACCTCAGATTATTCAGACGAACAATGGATATAAAATGACTCCTTCCAATCTAACATTTCCAACAACTATAGAAATTAAGGTAGATTTTACCGACTGGGATTTAAAGAAAATCGCGGCTTTTATCAAGCTTTTAAAGGATGTAGAATTGGATGAAGACATTTAGAGACTATAGTTTTCCAAGTCAAATAGTATCTGTTACATTTTTAATGGATATTGTTTGTCGTTGTATTGATGGGGCAACTCTGGATAATCTGGTCAGTTATACGGGAAAAAGTAAAAGCTATGTTAAAAACGCCTTAATTGCAGCCTTAACTTTAGAACTTGTTGTAGAAGAAGATAATAAATATTTAGCAGTTTCAGAATGTGCTAATATTCTTTCGAATACACCTACAGAAGAATTAAAGATAGAAGTCTTTAAAAGTTGGCTGCAAAAGTTAGAACCGTTTGTTGTTTTTATGCAGTATATTTCATCTGGTGATAGTATTTCCTTAGCCATAAGAAAAATGACTTCTTTTTACAGTTTTAATCGATCTGTAAGCACTGTTGGAAAAATTCTCTCATCTTGGGGCAAGGGTGTTGGTTTGATAGATAAAAATGGTCACCCTTGCGTGCATACTTTTGAACCTGTCAATTTTGTAGATATAGATAGCATAAGGGCAGAGGTTGAGAGAGATGCCGCAATAAGGCTATATTTGACAGAACAATTATCTGTAGAAATATATTCATGGCTTTCTCATGATGAAATTGAAGAATTGGTTTCAAGCCTTAAAAAACACCAATCTGACGCACGAACATCTATTGGATGTGCTGGGAGAGCTTTAGAAGATATTCTTCGTAGAGTCGCAAGTGATTCTACCCTTGATGTTAGTAAAAAACATGGAATCAATCAAATTGCAAATTACTTGTACTCACATCGCGATGATAGTGGTCAATTGTTAAGTTCAATCCATTCTAAACAGTATAATACCGCTCAAGCCTTAGGAGATATTCGTAATATGGCTGGTCATAGTAAGGAAGCCAAAACCATGGAGCGTTGGGATATTACTATGTCTGGAGCTGTTGGATATATCCATCTGACATTGTCTCTGATAAAAAGTTTATATTACTACACAAAGAAAAAAATATACACATTTTAATGGACAAACATTTGTAAGATTTTTTCATAAACAGTTAACTTTGAAGGTTTACTATTTCCATTTTTATAATATATTTGTGGAAATTTTTCTTAGCTATAGAAAAAGCCGGAATGATTTCTCATTCCAGCTTTATGATTTATTAAATTCTGTGGCACAGTAGTGGCACACTTTATATCAATTTACATGCTTTTATTGTTTTTGATATTACCTTCAATCCTTTCATATCAACGATATTGCACTATATTGTATTGACGAAGTACTGAATGGGAACAGATAGTAAAAAAAGAGCCGAAATCTTGATTAAGGGAGTTCGGCTCTTAATTATAGTATTACTTTAATTTTATTGATTAGCAAATGATCTTATTTTGATTATGTTCAGATAATAATTAAAAGGAGAATACTTATGATAAAACATACGAATAATCGTATTAACTATTCATTACTGTTTAATCGATACACTCTCATTATAATTGCAATGATTTTATTTTACTTTAAATTATACGTTTTAACTTCCATATACATATTGTTTATAAGTTTATTGTTAATCCTGGTGGACAGAAAAGTATTTAAAAACAAGATAAGGAACTACTTTCTTGAACGGAAAAAACACAAAAACTTAAATTACTATTATATTACAGACGATAATAAGACAATTGATTTAAGGAAAAGAAAAGATACATATGGTTTATTTCAAGACTTAGCAATGGGGACATTTGTTATATTTATTTTTAATTTTATTTCATTGTATTATCTACTACAATATGTTTTTGATACGTCATCTATTTTGAATTTAATTATGTTGATCGGATTCATTGTCACAATTGTTATCGCTTATGGAGGAATACTAGCTGGAATAGTTTATAAATACACTACGACCATTTACGTTTTAATACCTGGATTAAGTGCATTTATTTATTTTGTTTTTATTGAGCCATTCATTGGTTTTGCACCAATTTTTATTAGATTAACGAGCTATCTACTTATTACACTATCACTGTATTTAATACTGGCATTCGTTTTTCCGGTGCATGTTTTAAGGAAATTAAACAGTAAAACAGTGCTAATTAGTTCCTTTTTAACCATTTCAGCAACTATTCTTACTCAGGTTATTTCTTTTTATTTTTTAAAGTATCTTCGGACGGAAAATTATTTTTTGACTGGCAATGATGCAGAAACAGTAACTGGAGTGTCAGATACGCTAAGAAATATAATTGTGGAAAACACAGAATTAATTGATATTATTAATTATTTTATTGAACGAGAAGCTTCAAATCAATTAACGTCAATTATAAGCCTGGTTATTACAACTCTCACGATATCTTATATAATAGGGGGATTAGTAATTAATAGGAAAATAGAAAAAAATAGATTAAAGGCAAAATCGCTTTTTCGAGAACTATTGAAAAATACATTTAAAGTAGATTATCAAATATTAAAACAGTGTTCTTTCTATGGTGGGGAGGAATATGAAAATCTAATATTAAATAATAGTTCGATGTTAGAAGTTGTCATGGATAACGAACCTGACCTTAATAATCCTCGAATATCAAGAATGAAAAGACTTATTGCATGGTATAAAAGAAAGTCTATCTTGTATTCCATTTTGAAAGAGTTAAAACAAATTAGAGACTCTAATTAATACTGCTTTGTTAATTATAGAATTAATTTCCCCATAAAATGACGTCCAAATGAATGAACGTTTGCACAGTAAGAGCGGCAGTATCTTATAGAATTTAACTAAATTTGAATAGTAGAGTTTTGGAAATCAGCATCTGAAATTAACAAGGATTTAACTAAGTGTAATTACATTTTTTCTATACAGTCTATTTGTTTATATACTCCCAAACGTTTTGAGTTTATAGTATTCTTTAAATGGTATAACGGACAAAAAACACTAAAAAACTGCCTAGATTTTATGATATGCTCCCTATGTAGTAGACAGAGAAATAACAAAAAATTTTGGCAGGGAATATTTTATTGGTATCCGGATTATCTTGTGGAATTAAAATTAATTTAAATGTATGTTAAAATAGGATTAAAAGTTCAATTCAAAATATTTTTTATTACATGAACGGAGTAAATTGTAGAACAACTATATAGTTGAAACTTAATATCACTTAAATCGTTATAAAAATTAAGATTAAGAAATATAAAAAATGTATAATCATGAATAAGTCAATAAAAGAAGGGCGATACAATTGAAACAATACCAATTCAATGATGTTTTATACATGAATAAAAGAAATGCTATCCAAGTGGAAAATAAGGAGAAAGAGGGGATTGGAACCATTGAAAAAGCAGATATTTCGGGATGTGAAAAAGGAAATGCAGTGTCATTTATTGCTCACAACGGATCCACTATCAAGATTGGCATTAAAAAACGAAATATCAAAAGCTTACTTGTTGCTACATATGTCATTGAAACAGAAGAGAAGACCTATTTTTTAAAAGATAAGCCAGGGAATAGCCTACTCTACTTTTGTGTTGTAGGAAATATCGACGGACAAGACATACGTATTGAAGAAAATTGGAGCAGTGATATAGAAGTGAAAATAGACCAAATTCACATCGCTACTATCAAAGCAAATGAGCTCACGTTTAAGACAACCATACTCATCGAAGACAATATTCATGAATCATCTGTACTTTTTGCAGTTACAATATTGATGTACTTTATGTATAAAACTTATAAGAATGAATCCGAATTTATTGAAAATATATTGTTTGATTAATGCTGAAACAACTATGCACTTATGTATAACTTTAAAGTCTTAGTATAAAGGAGCATCCGATTGGATTCATTGAAGTTTAGAATTAGTCGATTGTTTTTGTATTTTCTACTAGTATCGGTATTTCTATTTGTGACAGATAATTTCGGTCAATATTTGATAGAAACTCATGGTATGGACCGAAAAATAGCCATGCTTCTACAAGGAGTTATTTTTACTGGATTAACGCTCATTGTACTTTATATACTCAAGAGAAAAAGTCCAGAGTTGTTTAAAAGAATTGGCTTGAAAGGTGTAAATTCGTCATCTAAGTTGGCTATTGGAATTGCGTTGCCTTTTATTTTACTTGTATTAGGTATTTTAACGGCTTATTTACTCGGCGGGATTGAAAATGTCAGTATAAACTTGACAACAAGTGTTGTGATTTCCATTTTAATCAATACAGTAACGGCATTTATGTATGAAGCATTTCCAGAAGAGGTCTTTATCCGTGGATTAATATTTGAAGAGTTGCAAAAAAAATTCCGCTTTTTTATTTCGTTAATTTTGCAACCGTTAATCTTTATTTCGTTACCGACAACAGTGATGGCAATGGATTTTATATTCTTTGATAAGCCATTTGCAATAACTATAGATTATTTTATATTACTTTTTGCTTTTGGAATTGCTTTACAACTTTATAGAGCATATACAGGCTCATTATGGATGAATATAATCTTTCATATTGTTTATCTTGAAGTGGTAAGATATATTTCTATGGGAGGCACATATGACTCAGGTGTTGCACTTCTAGAGTTTGATGAAACGTTTGGAGGCTTCATGACGCTATACCTGTCATTTCTGTTTATTGTAATATTTAGTGTCGTGGCGTTATCAATTTTAATATTATATGATAAAAGAAAAAATAAGTCATAAATGTTCATTTTACAAACAACAACATTATAATTGCGTAAAATTAAATTGCCACATTTTCTAATATATATATATGTGTAATACGACAACAGAAGAGAAAGGAATATAAAAATGAGAAATTCAACGAAGCTCTTTAATTTCAACGTCCTCCTAATTTTACTGGTTTTATTGATGGCTGGATGTAATGGTAAAGGAGCTACCAATGAAGTCTCTGAACAAAAAGACACAAATAACGACTCCAAATTACAAGAGGAAGTTATTGATGCAGAAGAAGAAACTGATGATACGGAAAAGGATATAAACAATCCAACTGGCAAAACAGAAGATGAACAAAAGCAAACCCAATCATCGACAAATGGAACTAACAACACCAAAGAATCTAATGAAACTAACAATTCGTCCTCTGAGAAAACTGAAAAAGGGGAGACAAATAATACACCTAAAAACGAAAATAACAACGCATTGTCTGGATACTCCCCTCAAGAAATTGAATATGCGCGAGTCTGGTTGCAACTTGGAGAAGTGAAAGATGTGGAGGAATTGAATGTTCGCCACATTCCATCTGGTACACCTCTTAATCCTGACGATAAAACAAGTGTAAACTATCCCAATGATGTCATTCAACTAACAGGAAGCCGTTTGGTTGATGGCGTGGTAACTTATAGTAGTAATGGAAATGGAACGATTAATGTTTATAACGTTCCTTTGCGTTGGGATGGGAAAAAACCCGCTGGGGAGGATTTTTATAAAAATATTATCAATAACACAAAGTTAGTATCAGTCGATGTAGGCAATGATGAGGAAGTCAAAAAGTTAATTGAAAAAATTAAAAATTAGATTAATTACTACAAATTTAGTTGCACATAAAAAGGGACTTGGTGAAGAGGTGAAATATGAGGTATTTAAAGGGTTTGTATATTGTTATGGCGATAATGGTATGGTATTTGTTAATTTGACAAGCGAATACATTTTGAAAGGTAAGTATTCAGCTATTGCGGGTTCGGTTACAGTTCTTTTATTTATTTTTGGAACATGGTTTTTATTAATGCAAGACATTACTTATCCAAGAAGTAATGTGCGGCAAACGGCCAGATAATTGAATAATACCTTTGAAGAACATTGGATATTTATGTTGAAAAAAATAAAGGGATTGTGAAAGATTGTACTTAAGCTAACGGGTAGCTTAGTACAAAGTAATATGTCCAAATTAATATCAATGTAGAATGGGAGGTGAAAGATTGGATATTTATGTTTGGGTTTTGTCTTTCCTAATCATATTTATGCTTCACAATTTAGAGGAAATTATAACGATTGAAAGATGGTTTCAAAAAACGTATCCTCGGGTTAGTAAAAGGATACCTTCATTTGCACAAAAGGAACTCAAGAATTATAAAGATATTACATCCGTACAGTTTTCTATCGTTGTTTTTGTGTTTTCCGTCTTTGTCTCTGCATTGATATTGATAGCTGTAAATACACAACATCATTATTTGTTTTTGGGGGTAACCCTACTTTTTGCTTTAAACATTTTTACCCATCCATTACAGGCTTTGTACTTAAGGTGCTACACTCCAGGATTTTTGACATCACTATTACTGATTATTCCCTATTACAGTTTATTTTTCTATCACTTCTATAAAACTGATATGTTATCCTTGAACTCGATTGTTGGTTCAATAATTGTAATGGTCTTTCTTATACCAATATTTCTCCTTAGTCATAAAATTGGAGAGAAGTGGAGTTAACTTTTCAATGTAAGCGTCAAATAAAACACACGTAGGAAACAACGGTTATAATTTTACTTGACTCTAACGTAGCGTAATACCTTAGTCTTGAAATATGGAGGTGAACTACACTGTTTACAACGGGGGACGTTTGCAAAAGAACTGGACTTACTGAACGCTCTATACGATACTATTCTAATTTGGATTTATTAAAAGCAAGGAAGAATGCTAACGGCCAGTTATTTTTATCTAAATTTGACTTAGAAAAAATTGTACAAATGCTTGCCGCGAAGATTACAGATTATAAACCTAAAGATTTAATAGACCGACAACCTTCATTAGGATTAGTTAAAAATGACTTAACACAAATAATTGCTGACTTAGAAAATATATTATTTCATTTAGACCTAACTGACTCCGAGGAAAATCTTATGGAAAATATAAAGTTGCTTCAAGATTATAAGGTTAAATATTTGCTAAAAAGGTGATTAAAATGGGTATGACTTATAAGGTAATCGATACAGTGGAACAATACGAAGAATTACTTGCGATTACGGATTTGGAAAAAAGAAAAAATTACTTTCGTTATACAATGATGGAGCCATTTAAGGAAATGTGGAATTTAATCAATGTTCCTATAAAAGCAAAACAAGAAAATGGGTATGATGTTATAATGGCTACAAAAATGCTTGGTTATGCAGATATTTCCAACAGTAAACAAATCAAACAGGGGTTATCAATCCTAAAAGAAAATAACGCTTATACAGTAGCGGATAATACCATCAAAAACTGTATAGAAAACGCTAATAAGTCAGGTTTGAAAGTAAATGCTGATGAAATAAAGTTTGGATTGTATGTTGCAAATCCTGATAAACTGAAGCTACAGAAAGGATATACGGGGTTCGGAGGTATTCCCGGGTTTATTACTGTGAATATCTATCCAAATGAATATAATTTACCGAAACTTCCCGCAATTATTGCTCATGAATTTCATCACAATATTCGTTTTTCTTATTTTGATTGGGACCATGGTAACGTAACAGTAGGAGATTATCTTGTTATAGAAGGTTTAGCCGAGTCATTTGCAAAAGAATTATACGGAACAGAACAATTAGGACCTTGGGTTACTAGCATGGATAAAGAAGAATTAGAGTATTCAACCGATATTATTGGTGAAGCTCTTGACGTAAAAGGGTTTGCCGAAGTGAGCAGTTATATGTTTGGTGATGAAATTGCGGAACAAGAAGGGTATCAACCTGTTGGGCTTCCTTTCTGTGCCGGTTATGCAGTAGGATATAAGGCTGTTCAGTCCTATATGAAAAAGTATAATAAGACAATATATGAAGCAACTTTGGCTTCCACTGATGAAATAATTCATTCATTTGGTTCTCTTTCCAAATAATCAAGATTTATCCTGAAATGAAAATATTCAGGAATTTCTATCCATATGGATTGATTTTCCTCTTTCCAATTTCTCACCTTTATCAAAAGCTCCATTCTTCCGAGTGTAATTATTAAAATTTTTTCTTAGGGTTTTCAAGTATTAATAGTTTTTCTTTCATAGGAAGACCGCCACGGAAACCTGTTAAATTTCCATTCTTCGCAACTACTCGGTGACATGGAACTACTATTAAAACTGGATTCGCTCCAATAGCTGTGCCAACAGCTCGTGCAGCGGTTGGAGTGCCAATGTTATTGGCTATATCCGAATAGGAGGCCGTTTCACCATACGGAATTCTTTGCAGTTCATTCCATATCATTTCTTGAAAGGGGGTACCTTTCACATCTATTGGAATATCAAAATTTTTTCTTTTTCCTTTTAAATATTCTTCCAGCTGAACCATATATGGACGGATCTTTTCGACGTTTTCGATGAGCGTTGTCCCTGATCGTTTTTTATCTATCCAATTTTTCAACTCGTTTATCCCTTCATTTAGAGAGCCAACGTAGCATAGACCTTTGTCTGTTGCTGCAACATAGATTGTCCCATTTTTATCATTCATTTCTCCGTAATAAACAGCTTGTTTTTGTTCACTTTTCATTTTTTGACACCTTCCTTTTGATATTTTTTTCTAAAATCTCTCGGAGTCTGTTTGTTTTTCTCTTTAAACAGTGTTGAAAAGCGTGAGGCATTGGCAATACCGACTAATTCACCGATTTCTTGAATAGGAAACTCCGTGTGCAATAAGTATTCCTTCGCCTTGGACATCCTGATCTGTTGCAAATATTCTAATGGTGTTATTCCTCTTATACTCTTAAAAACACGATGCAGGTGATAGGGGCTACCGTGACAATTATCTGCTATCTTGTCCAGCGTTAAGGGTTTTGTATAATTTTCCTTTATATACAGTTCAACATGTGCAACCCATTCTTCATCAGGTAAGCGGCCACCACCAGATTTGCATCGTTTACAAGGTCTATAACCTGCCTTTATAGCATTTTCTGCAGTCAAGAAAATCCTGACGTTATCAAAATTTGGTACTCTCGATTTACAAGAAGGTCTGCAGAATATTTTAGTGGTTTTTACAGCATAAAAGAATTGGTCATCATAGCTCTTATCATTTTCGATAATAGCCTTTCTTTGTTCTTCTGTTGGTTTTGTCATCATGATGCCATCACCTCTGACTTAAATTGTACACGTAATACTGAAAAGAAAAACATATATCAGCTTAAATAGCAAGATATGAAAACTTTTTATGAAAAATGATTCATATCTCGAAATAAGAGTATGAAAGAATATTTTTTGCTGTAATGTCAATTTTTACAATGCTATGGTTGTATAATTATTGATACTGAAAAAATTGTTTTATGCATATTAAGCTTCCTAAGCGTTTATATCTGCACGGTACAGCAGTAATGTCGACATTACAGCCGTTAAGTGGCGCAATCGGTGTCTCGGTATTTATCAGCCTTTTGAATTCTAAACAAGCAAGTTACCTAGAAGGTGTAGCAGTTCCCGCGTCAGAGGCTTCCTTGACAGAGGCGATGGTTGTTGCGGTAGAACATGTTTATTTTATTATCTTTATCTTTACGATAGTTACAGTGTTATTGTCATTTGTCGTTTATCGAGCACGCCCATTGGAAGAAGATAAACCGGCGGAAGAAATGCAGGAACCTTAAAAAGGGATATTGCTTTTTACACAATATCCCTTTTTCTTCACTTCCTATGGTAGAATTTTGGCGGAGAACCTATTCATTTTTACGCACCATCAAAATGCTGTCAAATCAACGTTTTCACTTCTAATACTCTTAGTGAATTACTCCTCTGTTATTACAGTATTTTTATGAAACAAAAAGAATTGAATTTAAGACCTACTTTGAACTCTTTTCTCCAAAATTAATCTTTTAACCCATTTTGTCATTTCTTAGTATTTTGTTTACCCAAACAAAAGCAACCGTTTTATACGAAAAACCTACATGCAACTATAATACTTCTTTAACATTGAGAAGGCTGTTCATAAAAATTAAAAACTATCTTTAATAAAAGAATACGTCAATATTCTGTATTGAACCCATAAATACCATATAACTACTGTAAATGATATTAGGTCAGCAATAGGAGTGGCCAACCATACTCCCAGCAATCCAAGGAACTTTGGCAAAATATAAACGAGCGGAATCAGCAGTATTAGCTGTCTTAATGAGCTGAGGAAAATTGCTTTCCGAGCGTCTCCTATATACTGAAAGAAATTAGCACCAATCATTTGAACACCAACAATTGGCACCATGCAGCAGAAAATGCGCATACCCAAGGTTGCAGTATTCAATAGTTCAGAATCGGTGCTTCCACCAAATGCTGAAACAATATAGCTGCTAAAAATTTCAATTAATAGGAACATGATGATACAAAAAAACAACACGTACTTTATTGCATATTTCATCGTTTCCTTTACTCGATCTATTGCCGTATGACCATAGCTATATCCGATAATAGGCTGAATTCCTTGCCCGAGACCTATGATTGGCATATATACGAGCATAGCAATAGTATATATCACACCATAAGCAGCAAGCCCTGTGTTTCCTCCATATTCGTATGCTACTCTATTGAATATTAAAGAGACCAAGCTTAAAGATATTTGTCCAATAAAGCCAGAAAATCCAACAGGTAGAATTTGCTTTATTTCGTCTAGATAAAAGCGCATGTATGTGTGATGTAGCATAATACCAGTATTATTTTTAAATAGGAATTGCAAGGTCAATGTTACACTAACAAGGTTTCCAATTACGAGTGCAAGAGCAGCACCACCAACGCCAAGATCTAAAACAAAGATGAAGATAGGATCGAGAATGATATTAACAAGTATTGCAACAAAAAAATTGATGAATGCTCTTTTGGCAAAACCCATGCTACGAATGATACTATTCATTGATTGTGAAACAACAAAGAACACGGATCCTACCAGAAAATAGGTTGAATACTCAACGGCATAATCAATATTCCCACTATTAGCACCATATAAGTGAAGAACAGGCTTAAGAAACATTATCCCCAACACAGCAATTAATAATGACAGCGCCAATGATAAAACGAACGATGTACCTACAATTTTTTTTGCCCGTTCATTATTGTTTTTCCCCAGTACAATGGAAAGATTTGCACCGGCTCCAGACCCAATTAGCTGTGCCAATGATTGCATAACAAGGTACAAGCCAAAAGCCACCGTTACAGCTGAGATTGCGAGTGTATCGACGCCTTTAGCAATGAAAATGCGGTCAATTGCCATATTGATTGAATTTACTAATAAAGCAAGGATGGCAGGTGTGGAGAAGTTCCTGATTAATTTTGGTACTGGCATAGTTTCAAGCTTATTAATAAGATCACCTCTTAATTTTATTATATAACATGAGTAATTACTCGTGTTTTGAAGTATACCTCCCTCTGTTTAGATTGTCAATATAAATATGAGTAATTACTCGTATTTATATTGACAATCCAATGAATTAGCTTTACAATACAGCTTATAATAGAAAGGGATGATCATAATTTGGAAAGCAATTCAAATGTTTCGAGACGTCGAGTTCCCAAGCAAAACAGAAGCATACAAAACCGGGACAAAATACTGAAAGCCGGCTTAAAATTATTCAGTGAAAAAGGATATTACGACACAACGACAAATGAAATAGCAAAAGTTGCTGGTGTATCAATAGGGAGCTTATACTCATATTTTAATGATAAAGATGCGATATTCCTTAGTATATTGGATAACTACCATAAAAAGTTTCTTTCATTTTTCCATGAAAAAGATGAGGATTTAAGTTATGAGCTATATGCCCGTGATATTAGGCAATGGTTAAGAAATCTTATGCTCAAGTTACTTGATATACACGAATCTGTGAAAACATTGAACAGAGAGATGAACATCATGTACTACTCAAAACCACAAGTAGCACGTATCATGGATACACAAACAGAGCGAATACGTACAATGACAATGAGTTTTATCGCTCGATCTGAGAGTAGTGTTTATGATATGGAGGCAACATCTGCGATTGTAGTCGACTTCATTTCCACAGTAATTGACAGGATTCTTTATAAAGAAAACGATAACTTGGATAAAGATAATATCATTGAAGCTGCTGTGGACGTTCTTGCAAAATATTTAACTTAGAACAGAATAGTAAAAAAGGTCGCATATCAATTACTTATGCAACCTTTTTTTAGACAGTATAAAAATATAAAATATGTGAGCATCAACTCAAAAAAGAGACTTTAGGGTGGTTTTTCCATGTTAAATTTACCTTCTTAACCGACTGTGATTCTTGTAAAGCAATATAACTTTGTTTTATTAATGTTCCAGGTTTCTATTCTTATATATTGTGATTCGTATTAGGTTCTAACTAAAAATATAAACGCTCAAAGCCGCAGGGGGAGAGTTAATCATTCATTAATATTTTTTCTGTTTTGAATCGATCCCATATAGAAAATAAAATTTGTGCGGCAAGCGCTATTATTAACAGTACAACAATAATAACGGCCAGATATTTTAAGTCAGAACCAAGATTTCCTCCGCCAAAAATCAAACTGAAATAACTGTTCACTCCATACGTCGCAGGTAGAAAGTTTCCAAGTTCATTGTAAAAAGACGGCAATAACTCACGAGGTACAATAGCCCCTGAACTAACTAATTGAGTTGCTGTTAATGCAATGTTAAAAATCATTCCAGGATTTCCAAATAACATAACGAAAAGTTGAGAGATGGCCAAAAAGCTAAAGAGTAATATTGCTTGGATTCCCCATAAGGTGATAAAGTTATAATCCAGTTCAATATTAAATAGATACATGAGGCAAACGGTTAATAATGAAATGCCAATAGCTAATAGAATATTAATAATTTGTCTGCCAAAGAAAAGGGAGAACCGGCCATGCTCCTGTGTTAACTTTCCATTTGTAAGCTGTAAATACTGACTAATCAACATAGCACTAATGTAGGACGCCAATACAATTAACAGTGGAACCATCGTAATCGCAAATCCCTCTTTTTCATTTGTTTTTTCTATATTTGCGTTCATAGGGTTCACTTGTGTATTTTCTTGTACCAAATCTACAACTTGGCTGGCTACTTCTTCGATAACTGCTCCCATTTCTTCATTTGGTGCTTCTGCTGCTACCTTTTGTGGAATATTCTCCGCTATTTGAGCATCTATGGTTTCCCGAACTTGTCGATTGACTTGACTATTTAACGTATTAGCTGCTGTTTCCATCATTTGTTTTGTTAAGGTAGGGGCAGATTGGTTAATAAAATAATCAATTGCTACCGTTTCACTGTTTTGAAGTTGTTCCATCATATTGTCTGGAAGATGAATGAGCATGTTCACGTTACGCTCATCTAACTTCTGTTTTGCTTCATTTAATTTTTCATATTCTGTTATTTGAAATAAATCTCTATCTTTTATTTCCGTTACAATTTCTTTTCCAAGCTCTTGATCATCATTTACGATTCCAATGGAAAATTGATTTGTCCGATCATACACACCATCGTAACCAGTCAACCAGACAATAACAAAAATAAGTTGAAAAGCAATTGCTGCGGTAATACCTAATAGTGTTTCTTTTTGTTTAAAAAAACTTTTTAATACACTCATATTAATCCTCCTTAATTGAAAGCAAGTACATACTTTCATATTGTTTAAAAAAATTATTGTAGTGTTTTGATAAAGAATGCAATATTTTTATCTATAAATTCTTCAATTGACAGTTCTTCTGCTTCTGATAAGATTCTTGTTTTTGATAAAAAATATCCAAAGTTAATAAAAGCAAAATTAGTAGCAAGGGTATAAGGATCTGCTTTTTTTATTTTTCCTCTTTCTATCATTTGTTCAAAATAATGCGTGATGATTTCAATATATGTTTGTGGGACCTTTTTTAGCATATCGTTTAATTCAGCGAATTCATTAGATTCTCTTAAGGCCAATAAAATCACTGTTTTTTTCTGATCCAATAAAGCCTGATATTCTCTGACTAACATTTTTAAATCTTTTTCTATATCCCAAACCACTTTTTCAGCAAAAGTATCTTCTAGCAACTCAACAAAGGCATATTTTTGAATGGCTGCTTCCACAATGCCTTTTTTGTTACCAAAATGGCGAAATATGGTTACTTCATTTACATTGGCTCTTTGGGCGATTGCTCGGGTTGTTGCCCCCTTGTATCCCTTTTCATAAACTAATTCTATGGCTGCTTCAATAATTTTATCTTCCGTTGAAATATGCAAAGCTTTTCCTCCAATACATAGCAAGTACTTACTTGCATTAATTTTAAAGGCAATGTTTAATTGTGTCAATAGTGATTAATTCTTTAAGTAATAAATTGTTTAAGTTATTGTTTTTATTGAGAAAAGAACCTCGAAATAAAATCATTGACGCTATTATGGGACAGGGATATAGATTATCGGATTTCATCTAACTACAGTGAAGAGAAAAGGACCGGGTGGGGTTTGCCCGGTCTATATGATGGAAAGGGATATGGGCAATTTAAGAATGATGTAGCAGAGGTCATTGTTGAGTCAATACGTCCTATTCAAGAAAGTTATGAGGATATTGTTAAAAGTGTATATCTTGATGACGTATTAACTGAAGGTGCTTCGAGAGCCTCGAAAAAGGCTGCAAAAACACTTCATAAAGTTGAATTTGCAATGGGCTTGGCAAGATGTTGAAGGTAAAGGACTTTAACAAAAATTAAGAGAGTAACCAAGGAGATTCGATGGCTTTTCGCTAAGCATTTGCACAATTTAATCACTTAACATTTTGGATACAATGAAAAGAGAATGTATGTTAATATGCTGAACTCCATGAAGTGGAAGGGTTTACAAATTCATCCCACTAGCTTATACAATTGTTGATGGGAAGATTGTATATAAAGTAGGATAAATCGAACAATTTACAAGGTGACAATAAATTACCTGGGTATTGCGGCTCCCCTAAAGGAAAGTCTGTTGTAGTTGAACGTCTTTTCAACAGACATAAGATGATTAAAAGGGCTAGCCCGCAAGATTAGGCAGTCTCTTTTTTATGTGGTAGCTCGGAAACCAGGTAATAAAGAAATGTTCCACACTCATCGTGAAAAGATGCGATTTTCCGTCGCACAAAAACGAACAGTATTAAATTACTGTTCGCCTCTAAAACCTTCCTCATTGGGGATCAATTGGTGTTTTAACTGTTGAATATGCTTCCATTATCTCTGCTGCATCAAATAATGTATCTTCCCGGAACCGTCTTCCAAGAATCTGAACCCCAACCGGAAGACCATCTACAATAGAAGTTGGTAAAGATACGGAAGGAAATCCGAGCACTGCAAGAGACATCATCGACCATTGTGTGGAAATAATTTGCCGCATACCTTTTGAGCTTTCAATATCTGCATCTTGCTTAAATGCCTGTTCTGTTGAAACAGGGAGCAAAAGTAATGGATGAGTCTGTAGAAACTCCTGAAGTTTATAGATTAATGTTCCACGGCGGGAATATCCTTTAATATAATCAGAAAGGCTTGGGTCTTTCCCCCAAAATTCCTCTGTTACTTCAAAGAAATGTTTCACACCTTTTTTGATTCCTTCATCACCATATTGCTCTACAAGCGGCATGGCTTCTTTGAAATCCATCATACAGAGTAAATACCATAGTTCAAATGCTTCTTTAAACAACGGAAGGTTGACTTCTTCCACTACATAACCAGCTTTGCGCAAATTTTCTGCTGCCTGATCTAAAGCCTGATTTACAGCTGCTGATGGTTTTTCAATCCCTACATCACGCAATAACCCTACACGAATCGGAGTTTGAAGCGGTTCTCCTTGTAAAGGGACCGGTGCATATAAGGTTTCACGAGGATGGAACCGACTCATGGCAGCAAAACTTAGGCGAAGATCAGAAACTGAACGGGCCAATGGTCCTTCTACTGCCATGAATTGGCCAGCTGGTGATTGATCACCGTCAGGATCGCCATACCAGCTTGGAATTCTTCCTGGAGTCGGCCGAAGTCCCATTATTCCACAAGTGTAAGCGGGATAACGCACAGATCCTCCAATATCATTACCATGGGCCACAGGAGTCATCCCGGATGCTACAGATGAAGCCGCCCCTCCACTAGAACCGCCTGGTGTTCTTGTAAGATCCCATGGATTAAGTGTTCTCCCATGCAAGTCGTTGCTTGTAACCCATCGATAGGAAAACGCAGGTGTGTTGCTGCGTCCTACAATGACAGATCCAGAATTGCGTAAATTTACAGCTACCGGGCCATCTTCCGCAGCTATATTATCCTTAAAGGCGACAACTCCATCAGTAGTTGCCTGTCCCGCTTGGTCGCTATTGATTTTTATGGATATAGGCACTCCATGCAATGGTCCAAGAATATTCCCTTGCGCCAAAGCGCGGTCCGCCTCATCAGCCGCAGCAAGTGCTTCTTCAGGAAGGACTTTTACAAGGGCATTTAATGTTGGGTTCACTTCCTCAATTCGGTTTAAGCAGCTTATAACTGCTTCCCTTGAAGAAATTACTCCGGTTCGAATCGCATGAGCTAGTTCTGTTGCAGTCCAACGCCATAATTCATCTTCTGTTGTAAGACTTTGAGTTTGAAATGATTGCAAAAAAATCGCCACCTTTATTAAAGTTAGAGAAAGTGCTTTCATAAAACTTATTGTAATAACTAAAAAGTTGGGAAACAATTACCCAAACGAACCATATTTCCTGAAAAGGTGGATAGTTTGAATTATAATTGATTTACAAAAGTGAATTCTGATTGGGAGGGATAATGGTTGACAGCCTTATCTAAAGATAACTATGAAAAAATACTTACATTTATGGATCAAGCTATCGAACCTAACCAAGCCTTCCGTAATGATGTTCTTCATTCTTTTAAGGATGTATTTGGTTACCATCTTTCGAACTTTTGGCTAATTGATGAAAAACATAATTTAAAAGACCCTGTTACCTTAAATATTTCTCCATGCGCTATGAAGGAATACATTGAATGTCGTTATAAGACTGATATTTTAAGGCCACAAAGAACGCTTCCCTTTTTTCAAAAACAGCTTGTGTTGGAGATTGAGGACCTTGTCTCGAAAACTGAATATGAAAACAGCTATTTTTATAATGATTTTATGGTTCGATATGGATATTATCATGAGATAGCTGTATGTATAAAATCGGGAAATAAACAGCTGGGCAGCCTTGCTTTTCTTAGATTTGAGGATGAGGAACCATTTAATCTTCAGGACCATATGTGTCTAGAGATTATTTCACGATATTTATCACATAAGTTAAAGAACTATCTTGAGTTTGAAAAGATACCTGAATATACATTATTAACAACTCGGGAAAAAGAGTTGCTGAGATTTGTTCAAAAGGGGTATACAAATACAGAGATTGCCAATCTATTATTTATCAGTACAAATACTGTAAAGAAGCATTTACAAAGCCTATATCAAAAACTAGACGTACCAAATCGGACGAGCTTAAGTTATAAGGCTCATAAACTTCTAAAATGATGTTTACCAATGTCAGCGTTTATCAAAAATATTTATTTCCAAAAAAAGGGTCTACCACAGTCTAAGAATGTGGTAGACCCTTCTGATATTCACTCTTTTCCCATTAACCAATACCATAACCTCAATTTCAACCATAAACTCCGGTGATGCTTATGCATTGACTTCAACAATCGTATCGACTGGATTCGGATTTGTTGCGGTTCGCTTAGCAATGATATGCATCATCTTAAAATATCTGCATCTCTTCATAAGTAGCGGAGATTTACACTTCCATTTCTTTAATTTTTGCATTCGGACTTAATACTTCTTCTGGCTTAAACGCTTCTAATGGCTCTCCGTTTTTAACTTTGTTAACCCAATCATGGTTGGCTAAGGCTCCCTTACCTAAAGTAATCACATCAGCTTCTCCATTCTCAATGATTTCTTTCGCTTTTTCTGGATTTTCCAAATGACCATTAGCGATGACAGGAATTTCACCATATTTCTTTGCAAGTGATACAAGAGATGCTCCACTTGTATCAAATGCAGGTTGCCATGCCTCATATTCCGTAACATGAATATAATTGAGGCCTGCCTTCCCTAATTGGCCAAAAATGATTTCTGCATCTTGTTCTTTTCCCGCCCACTTATGTGCATAGTCATTGACTTTAGCTTGTGAAATTCGAATACCAACAATAAAATCTTTTCCAACTGCTTCTCGAATAGCTTTAGACACTTCTACCAATAAACGAACCCGGTTTTCCGTAGAACCACCGTACTCGTCCGTACGCTGATTTGTATACTCAGTAAGGAACTGATCAAGTAAATAGCCATTGGCACCGTGTATTTCAATTCCGTCAAATCCAATTGATTGCGCACGTTTTGCAGCATTAACGAATCCGGTAATAACTTCTGCAATCTCTTCTTTTGTCGCTTCTCTTGGAGTTGGAAATGGACCCTTACCTATATACATTTCTAATTGCTCACCTTTTGGTTGAATAGCAGAAGGTGCAATTCTCTCTTCAGTAAAACAGTTTCCTTGGGAAATAGAACCCGAATGCTGTAATTGCATAAAAATTTTCGCACCTGCTTGATGAACGGAGTCTACAAGTTTTTTCCAGGCTTCAGCTTGTTCCTTAAAAACAATCCCGCCTTGATCAAAATATGTTTGGCTATATTTGTCATCAATGTAAGTACCTTCTGTAATGATTAGGCCGAACCCTCCCTGAGCAAAAGATTTGTAGTACGAAACCATCTGATCGGTTACTAATCCTTCAGATGTTGCGCTGATGCGAGTCATGGGTGCAACCCCTACTCGGTTATTTAATGTTGTATTACCTAATGTCACTGTCTCAAATAACTTGTTTATGTCTGTCATTGTCGAAACTCCTTCTTGCATAAAGATTTATATATATTCTTTAGCTAAACATAATGTATTATTCAACGTCCTTCAATACTGCATACCACCCCTTTTAGGCATTCGTTTTTTATTTATTAACCTCTTCATCAATAGTTTGCTCAAGTATCCTTTAAGCATATAGATTAGAAAACTATTCAGGTTATAACTATCTGTGCACGAATTCATTGTAATTCATCATCTGCATTTAGTAAAATAGATATAAATGAATGAATAGTTCACTAAAATTGAACTAAGAAAGGTTTTGTAAACGATGGAGCTTCGTCACCTTATAACACTCAAGACAATTGCAGAAAGGGGAGGTTTTAAAAAGGCTGCCGAACACCTTGGCTATGCACAATCTTCTATTACAACCCATATCCGGGAATTGGAAGAGGAAGTTGGCAAACCTTTATTTGATAGACTGGGTAAAACAGTCGTTTTGACGCATTATGGGCAACGACTTCTTACATACGCCGTAAAGATCATTGAATTGCATGCTCAGGCACTAGACATGGATGAAGAACCGACAGGGGACCTTGCTATTGGTATATCTGAATCTCTTACGATTGGTCGTGTCCCCCCTATTCTTCTGGACTATAAAAGAGCTTACCCTAAAGTAAATCTTTCATTAAAATCTATCGAAAATTATAATGTCACGTCACATCTGCAAAATGGTGACGTTGATTTAGTGTTGGTATTAGAGAAGGATGATTGGTCTTTACCAGAGATATATTCTGAAAAGCTTAAAAGAGAAAAAATGATTTTGATCAGTCCGCCTGAAAAAGAAGACACTAACACAATACTTTATACGGAGCGGTCATGTAGTTATAAATCGGTGTTTGATGAATATTTAAGATATAAGCAGATGGATGTTAAAGCGAGTTTGGATTTTCAAAGTATTGAAGCGATAAAGCAGTGTGTAAGAAGTGGTTTAGGCATTTCAATGGTACCTTACTTTTCAGTGAAAGAAGAAATAGAAAACAATAAATTAAAGGGAGAAAAAATGGCACCAGAACATCCGTCTATATCCACATTTCTTGCATATCATAAAGATAAATGGATTTCTCCGGCCATTACGAGCATGATTTCTTTAATAAAAAACCATGCTAAAAATTGGGTGTAACGATGTCTGAAGAATAAGGGCTCCTCGTATTAGTCGATTATCTTGTCACTTTGTTTGCTGCGGGATTCTTTGGACGAAGGAGTTTGTAGTTGATGAGCGATTTGAATAACCGAAAAAGTACCCAAGGAAGCAAAGCCACTATCATTTTATAACACCGGAATACGATTATATTCGCGAACTTTATTAGACTTAATTACATATAAAGTTCGCTTTTTGTTGATAATATACCAATTTCATAGTAAACTTGAAAAATACTAGCGTATAATCTTGGGAATATGGCCCAGAGTTTCTACCGGATCACCGCAAATGATCTGACTACGCAGGTTGGAGGTTTTCTTGGATAACAACACGTTGTCTTTTATTAGTGTTGCTTTTTCTGGTTCATCCTCTTTCTTGCATAGACGACACTCTTGGTTCGAATCCTAATCAAGAGTGTTTTTTGTTTTTTTTATTTTTTTGAGGAGGAGAATCATGAAAAAATACTTCCATTTTGAGGAATTAGGAACCAATTATCGTACGGAATTCCTGGCAGGGTTAACTACCTTTTTGGCAATGGCCTATATTCTATTTGTGAACCCGGCAACACTGGCACTAGTTGGTGTTGATGAGCTTCCGGAAGGCGTTACCCGGATTGATCAGGGAGCAGTATTTACAGCAACCGCCATTTCTGGTGCGATTGGCTCTTTGCTTATGGGGGTTATTGCCAAATATCCGATTGCACTTGCACCAGGTATGGGCTTGAGTGCATTTTTTGCTTATACCGTTGTCCTTGGCTACGGAATTCCATGGCAAACCGCATTATCTGGCGTATTGGTATCGGGAATTATTTTTGTTTTATTAACGTTAACTGGTTTACGAGAAAAAATTATTAATGCTATCCCGGTAAATTTGAAATTGGCAGTTGGTGTTGGAATTGGATTTTTTATTGCCTTTATTGGCTTTCAAAATGCCGGGATTATTGTTGGTGACGCATCTACTCTGGTTGCGATCGGTGATTTAACCGCACCAAATGTATTACTTGCTATCTTCGGTATTGTTGCTTCGGTTGTCCTGCTCAGCCTTAATATTAAAGGTGGGATTTTTTACGGGATGATTCTGACAGCGATTGTTGGTATGATTACTGGTTTGATTGAAACACCTTCAGGACTTGGAGGAATCGTCGGCAGCGTACCAAGTGTCGCGCCAACATTTGGCCAGGCATTTATGCACTTGGGAGATCTTTTTAATACCGATATGCTTGTCGTCATCTTGACATTTTTATTTGTTTCCTTCTTTGATACTGCCGGAACATTGGTCGCCGTTGCTACACAAGCAGGTTTGATGAAGAATAATAAGTTGCCACGGGCTGGAAAAGCGTTATTTGCTGATGCGAGCGCTTCAGTTGCCGGGGCGGTAGTTGGGACATCAACCACTACATCATACATTGAATCTTCAGCGGGTGTTGCTGCAGGCGGGAGAACGGGCTTCACAGCGATTGTTACTGCGGGATTATTTCTGCTATCATTGTTTTTTTCACCTTTATTAAGTGTTATTACATCGGAAGTAACCGCCCCGGCATTAATTATTGTCGGTGTTCTTATGTCCTCATCATTAAAAGATATTGAATGGGATAAGTTTGAAGTTGCAGTACCGGCGTTTCTGACCATTGCTGCCATGCCTTTGACTTATAGTATTGCAACAGGTATCGCCATTGGCTTTATTTTCTACCCGATTACCATGCTGATGAAAGGCCGGATCAAGGAAGTTCACCCGATGATGTATTTATTGTTTGTGATTTTTGTGTTGTATTTTGTGTTTTTGAGTTAGATCGTGTAAAAGGCGGGATCATGATAGATGGTTTCGCTTTTTTGTTTGATGATACTATAATATTTATAATTGTACATGGAAGGTGATAGCATGTCTTTTAATATTTGGAAACGAAATGGAACAAAAAGTAGAACAGTTGAAACAAGACGAATAAAGACTGGTGTTACACGATGAACACCAGTCTTTTAAATACTTTCAACTAAATAAAACGCTGGCTCTTCACTTGTCTTGCTGTTCCCGCTTTCCCATACGGCAGGATATGATAGATTGCTAATAAAATGCTTCCAGTAAGCGCAAAGCCCCCGACCGTTGCGTAAAGTGTCCCACCACCATATGAATCGATCAATGCTCCGCCAATCAGCGAGCCGATAATACCTGATACCCCGAAAAAAAGGGAATAGAATACCAGATGACCCGTGGATTGTAATAGTTTGGGAATTAATCTGCTGATATATTGAAAGGCAGCCAGATAAAACGTGCCAAATGTGATCCCATGCAGAACTTGTAATGGGACCAGATAAACTGGATCGTTAACAGCAGCATAAATAAAGTAGCGTACACTGTATAACAGACCAGCGAACATGATAAATACTAAAGGATGAAACTTTCGGAACCAAAGCGGTGCCAGTGCAAATACTGCGGCTTCACTGGCGACGCCAAAGAACCAGGCCAAGCCGATGATTGTTTCATTCCCGCCAAGTTGTTCGATGTACAAGCCGATGAAACTGTCATTGGCCCGGTGAGAAATAGAAATAAACATGACAATAAACAGGAAAATAAAGAAGGGCTTATTTTGTAAAATTTGTTTAATATCTTTAAGCTGAATCGGATCTGCTTCCACTTTTACATCGGTTAACCTGAATGCAGCGATTAAGGCCATTGTACCGAAGAGAAGATATGGCCAGATCATATATGCCACACCGATTGATGTTAGGACTTTGCCAACAATTAAGGATGAAACCGCGAAACCGATGGAACCCCACATGCGGATGCTGCCAAAATTGACATGTAGTTCATCCGCCCGGCGCTGAGCCAGACTGTCGCCAAGTGCACCAATCGGCGTGGTAAAAAAATAAAATACAGCACCCATAAAGAGAATGGCGATCAATTCATTCATTTGGAAAAACAGCGAACTGCTGATTAATAGCCCAATAATACAGATGATCAGCGTCCATTTAACCGTTTTAAATTTGTCACTCATGTATCCCCAAAATGGTTGCGAAAAAATAGCTGCAAACGGTCCAACCGCAAGCACCCACCCGATTTGGGTACCATCCAATCCTTTGTATCTTAGATATATGGGCAAATAGCTCAAGATAATCGTATTGGTCGCATGAAAACAAAATAATAACATTTTCAACGGTGTTAGCGATTCATTTTTTGACATGCATACGCTCCTTTAGTGCATACGGATATCATATAATACTAACTGTTCAGAATTCAACTGGTGCCAGGTACCCGCGCAATTCTAAATTGCCCAAGTACCTGTCACTCAAGGTTTACTTCCAGTTCGCTGCAATAAATTCATCGCGGCCTGATTCTGCACGGTCTTTCTTGTATTCTTGTTCATTTTTTCGGTAAAAGTCCTGGTGATAATCTTCAGCGGGATAGAAAGTTGTTGCTGGTAAAATCTTGGTCACAATTGGCTTAGAAAATTTTCCGCTTGCTTCCAATTCCTGTTTGGAGACTTCAGCCATCTCTTTTTGTTCCATATCATGGTAAAAGATGGCGGTACGATACGAAGTCCCGCGATCTTGAAATTGGCCGCCGTCATCAGTTGGATCAATCTGTTGCCAATATATCTTTAAAATATCCCGATATGAAAACACAGCCGGATCATACGTAATCTCCACAGCTTCATAATGTCCGGTCGTGCCTGCTTTTACTTCTTCATAGGTTGGATCAACGGTATGGCCGCCAGTATATCCGGAAACAACCTGATGGATACCGTCCCATTGATCAAACGGTTTGACCATACACCAGAAACATCCACCAGCAAAGGTCGCTTTTTTCAGTTCATGATTCATGTTGATACCTCCAAAGATGGATTTACAAATGTTGATTATTTACAGTAAACTAATAGTGTGTTCAAAAAGGAGGATAAAAAGGACCGAGAAGTTCTAGGCGGCGTAGCTTTGAGCACCGGAGTGTACATGAGAGGTACATGAGGAGCGAAAAAGCAAGCCAACGAAGAAATTCGAAGCGTCATTTTTACCGGACTTTTTGAACAACATCTAATAGGAAGACTTCAGTAAACTATATCACAGGTTAGGGGGTTACGCACGATGAATGCACCTTTTGTATATAAATTATTAACAGGGAAAGTGAAAAAAATGGGTGATCCCCAAGCAAAAAAGCCAATGGATCGTGAATGGGAAAGTGCTATGTTTAAACAGCCCATACAGGAAAAAGTTTGGCTGGGAAAAACCAATTTAACCAATGATGAAGTGGCAGATACCAAAGCACATGGCGGACCAGAAAAAGCACTTTTCGCCTATCCAATTAAACACTATGCGTATTGGCGTAAAGATTTGGCTATTCCATCCATTGGTATCGGCTCGTTTGGTGAGAACCTTGCTGTAAAGCATATGGATGAGCAAACTGTATGTATTGGTGATACATATCAATTTGGCGATGCAATCATTCAAGTTTCCCAACCACGCCGCCCGTGCTGGAAGCCAGCCCGGCGCTTTCGTACGATTGATTTTGCACTAAGGATCCAAAATAGCGGGCTGACCGGGTGGTATTTCCGCGTGCTACAGGTTGGCTATGTTAGTGCGGAGACGGAGTTGGAATTAATCGAACGCCCATATCCGAACTGGACAATTGCCAGGTGTAATGAAGTGATGTACGTTCACAAAAATGACTTGGAACTTGCAAGGCAACTCGCCGAATGCCCATATTTAGCCAGCAATTGGAAACGTACACTCAACAAACGGCTGGCAGGGAAAGAGTCTGCGATGGAAAACCGCGTATACGGTCCAAATAAGCAGGATCATAGGCATTAGATCCCATGAAAATTGCACACTAATACCTGGCGGGTGGAAAAAGTGCAAAGTTGATCGAGTTCATGTGGAAGTTGATCGAACCGGGCACAAAGTTGATCGAGCCAAGCAGAAAGTTGATCGAAAGCGCATGAAAGTTGATCGACCCAGACGCAAAGTTGATCGAGAGCAAATGAAAGTTGATCACCTCTAGCCCATTGATTGACTTTCGCGTTTGCCAGGTCGAAACACTGAACAAACCGGTCGATACTCCAGTTTCCGATTGATGTCGTAGCTAACTGGACAACCCTAATTTAAAGTACAACCGCAAAACAATTGCCTCTTTTAAACTTCTATCCCCCATGGAACCACTCAATGGACAAAGGTCTGCTTCACACGCTGCGATTTTAAAAAGTAACCAATCCAAATCGCGGATGCAATGACGGACATCCATTCATTGTTTACAGGCCCTGCGCCAATAATAAAAAGGGTACTGAAAATGATACTAATACCATAGAGAACCATCATTAATTTTGGCAAAATCCGTTTTCGTTTCAGCCATGCGTAAATTATGATCAGATATAAAATGAGATATATCACATTGACTATGTACAAGAATGGATAGTTTGCAAGATTAACAGTTAGAATAATGGCAAGCGTATTTATGAAAGATAAAATGATTCCAATGGCAGGCAAGACAAGCCATCCAGCAACAATTGCATAGCCGGAATCAGTGTTAAATGTTTTTGTATTATTCAAATCCTGGTTTTTGGAATCCACATTTTCCCTCCTTCCACTACGAAGGCAGTATAGCATAAGATCCTGGCAAAAGATACTGAATCGTGCCTCCATGTCTCTCATCCGAACCGTACAAGCCCCACACATTATTTTCCCTATAGATGACACTCTCCCCCAAGTATTTTCGATTGTAGTTGTGAAAGGAGGGGAGAACATGGCGACCTTACGAAAATACGCATCGACTTTGCAGTTGGTATTGGACGATGGCATGGACGAGGAAACAGGGCAGCCGGTTTACAAATTAAAAAGCTTTAACAATGTGAAAACCGACGCAACAGCCGACCAAATGTATGCCACAGCCAATGCCTTTGCTGGACTGCAAGAACTTTCGCTTTTTGAGATCCAATGCAAAGACAGCTCAAAAATCCGTAACAATGAATAAGGACTAAATCTATGAGGAAGGAGGGGAGAATTTTGAAAAAACTGGAACTCAAATTTTTAAATCAGGATGGCAAAACAATCACATATAGTATGGAGAAGCCAATCGAACCGGTTGACCCGGATGCTGTCAAACAAGCAATGAATGCTATTTTGGAACAAAACGCTTTTACTACTTCCGGTGGCGAGCTGACAGCAATCAAAGGTGCACGAGTGGTTGATCACCAAGTAGAGGAAATCGCACTTGATTAACACACCGTATCCACTTAAACGTGAAACCCAAAAAACCAGTGGCTAGACAATTGTCCTGCCCTGGTTTTTTTACAACAATACGACTGGAGGTTTATGTGATGGAAACATGGATGTCGTTTTTAACGGATGTCGGCTTTCCGATTGTGGTAACCTTTTACCTGTTGAACCGCATTGAAGATAAGCTCAATATATTAATCGAATCCATACATGCATTGCCTGAGAAAATGAAATAATTAAGTGAAACTTCATTCAGTGGGTGCTTTCTCCCGCTGAATGTTCCCCTTCACGATTAAGATTTACTTAGCTTAAAGGCGGGGGTATCAGAACAGCCTATTCATACGTGACAACATGCTGTCACGGTGAGTGAAACTTGTATCACATGCACTAGTCGGGAGAGAATTGCATCAACCCGGGAGACAGCGCACGCATGCCGGGAGAGAGTCACATTAACTCGGGGGACGCCACTCGCCTGACAGTCTTTTTTAAATGTCTGATCCCACGATCACAAACTTTCTCCGTTCTAATTATCCAGTAACAGTCTTACGGGTACCCGGTGTTTACTGCTGGTTTCGGAAATCAAACGATGTAATTGAATCAGCACGATACCATCTTTATAATTGGCGCTGATTTTGTCTGAGCGAACCGGGAATGGCAGCTTAACAGTCCGTTCAAATGCCCCTTGCAAGATCTCTTCTTGAATGACGGTCCCACCACCCTTTTGAATATCAATGACCCCGTTTAATTCCAGTTCTGTATAATTTACATAAATATCCAGCTTGTTAATATCCGCCAGTCCAGGTATATTAACGATGCAGGTGACCTCATTTTCCGCTTGATACATATTGACTTGCGGTATAGTAGGTTTAATGACGTCTTCAAACTCGTTCCAAAAACTTTCTCCAAAAAAGCTATCCATGTTTTTTTTCCACTCCGACATTTGCTTAAATGGATCCATTATAATCACCCCTTTGGTTCACGTTGAAATCTGTAATAGGTTATGCCGGGCGATTTAATTGGGTGAACATAACGATTCGACACGAGGGACATTGGGTTAGCCCAGACACGCTTATTTTGTTGGAAAAACACGACCGGTGTTGATAATATTGGATATCATTGTATTTCATTCAGGATAAATTTGATGTATGCTGGGGAAAAAGAAAAATGAATGGGGGACTTTTATATGCTGGGCAATGCGTATGTCATGGTTGTCATTATTCTGGTTATTAATATTGTTTATGTCTCTTTTTCTACTATGCGAATGATTTTAACGCTGAAGGGGCGCAGATATTTGGCAGCCTTGGTAAGTATGGTTGAAATTGTTGTCTATGTGTTAGGCCTGGGACTTGTACTTGACAATTTAAACCATATTCAAAATATAATTGCATATGCAGTAGGTTTTGGTATCGGGGTAATTGTCGGTACCAAAATTGAGGAAAAGCTTGCCCTAGGATATATTACGGTTAATGTGATTTCTTCTAATCCAGATCTTGAATTTACCCGAAAATTGCGGGATAAAGGCTATGGCGTAACAAGCTGGTATGCGTATGGAATGGATGGGGACCGCTTGGCGATGCAAATCCTGACCCCAAGAAAATATGAATTGATGTTGTATGAGACGATCAAGTCGATTGATCCCAAGGCATTTATCATTTCCTATGAGCCGAAGCAGATTCATGGCGGGTTCTGGGTGAAACAAGTGCGAAAGGGTAGATTGGGCAAAAAAGGGAATGTGGCCACAAGCAAACCGGGAGCGCAATCACAGTTTCCTGGAACACATGTGGAGTATCCGGAATGACAGATTACTTGCATGCTATTTGAAGCAGGGGGGGAAGCTGAAGATTGCGGAATATGGGCGCTTACCTTTTAGCTTTATAAGAAACATCCAAAGAAGGTGAAAAAAGGTACGCCACCCCTCATACGAAGCCAATCTATTGTTAATTACATTGTAACATGCTTTGTTTAAAGTGGAGATTTAGATGTTGTGAGATTTTTATTATCGAGTAAGCTCTTGAATTACAATTTCGGCTTAATTAAGGTATTTAATGTAATATAATTAAATAAATCTGATTTATATCAAGGAGACGTATAGTTTTGATTGCAAAATGCATTAAATTCCACGAATTCGGTAGTCCTAAAGATGTGTTAAAAGTTGAAAATAAAATCATCCAACCACCAAAAGATAATGAAGTCCTTGTTCGAATGTTAGCCCGTCCTATAAATCCTTCTGACTTAATACCGATTAGGGGAGCTTATTCTCATCGAATTTCCTTGCCCAATATTCCTGGTTATGAAGGCGTTGGTATTGTGGAGGATACAGGCCCTTTAGTTTCACATAATCTTATTGGTAAACGCATTTTACCTTTGCGTGGGGAGGAAGGTACGTGGCAAGAATTTGTTAAGTCATCAGCAGAATTTACAGTATCTATACCTGACTCTATTGATGATTTTACGGCATCACAAATGTATATTAATCCTGTTACAGCTTGGGTGGTTTGTACGGAGGTTTTAAAATTAAGATCGGATGATGTTTTATTGGTTAATGCGTGCGGTTCTTCCATTGGACGTATTTTTGCTCAATTATCGAAGGTTTTAGGTTTCCGATTGATTGCAGTGACGAGAAATAATAAACATACAGAAGATTTACTTTATCTTGGTGCTTCTCATGTGATAGACACCTCTAAAGATTCGCTTTATGAAGCAGTTATGGAATTAACAAATGGAATGGGTGCAGATTCGGCTGTTGACTCTGTTGGAGGCTCGTCTGGAAACGACTTAGCTTTTTGTGTGCGCGCTCATGGTAAGTTTTTAACCATTGGTCTTTTATCAGGAATTCAAGTAAATTGGGCAGATATTGTAAATAAAGCAAAAGTAAATGCCAATATATTTCATCTGCGGAATTGGAACAAAAGTATCTCGATAAATAAATGGCAAAAAACTTTTAATCACTTGATAAAGCTAATAGTTGATAAAAAATTGCGATTGATGATGGCAGATTCTAATTATGACCTGTCCAATGTAAAAAAAGCTATTGATGTCGTTGAATCGAAAACAGCTAATGGGAAAGTATTTTTAACCGGTTAATGAGTTGAATTCTCCTTCAACAAAACAGTGCTGAATAAGCCGGCATTTTGTGGGGAAAATTAAATAAGGTATGACCCACTTTCAGGATAGCTGTGTTCCCGTCCCCAACCTTATTTGTATGTTAGAATAATTGAAAAATGATGGCCGATTTAGTTGTTGGAATGATTACAAATGGAAAAGTGAAGAAATACCGATTGTTCAACGGTTTGCACAGACAAAATTCGCGATAAACACGAACATTAAATTATTTCCGTTTTAAAATGTTCCGTTATTTTATTGACAGAACGTTCTCTATTCTGTTATGCTTAACCCAACAAATCAATACGGTACCTCATATATTTCCGAGGATATGGCTTGGAAGTTTCTACCCGGCACCGTAAATGCCGGACTATGAGGGAGGGTGAATCATTGTCACAGCAATGGTCTATTTCAATATGTCAGAAAAGTCTATTCACCTTCTCTTGTAGGGAGGAGATTCGAATAGACTTTTTTTATTTAGTTGTGATTTAGCCTGCGGTCCGAACACACCCCTATGAAGGGGCATCCATTCGGGCCACTCGGAGTATAAATAAAGCATTTTGTCTAATCAAAGCAACAATCTTTTAGAAAAACAGCCTTAACATAAAACACATAGAAAGAGGGATACGATGGCACAGGTTGGTGTAATCATGGGCAGTATATCGGATTGGGAAACGATGAAGCATACATGCAGTGTGCTGGATAGTTTGGCAGTTTCATATGAAAAGCAAGTGATTTCAGCGCATCGTACCCCAGATGAGATGTTCACATATGCCGAATCAGCTCGTGATCGTGGGTTAAAAGTGATTATTGCGGGTGCTGGTGGTGCAGCTCATCTTCCAGGGATGGTGGCTGCAAAAACGACTTTACCCGTAATTGGTGTGCCTGTAAAAAGCAATACATTAAATGGGGTGGACTCTCTCTTATCCATTGTGCAAATGCCTGGCGGGGTGCCAACAGCAACAGTGGCAATTGGCAAGTCTGGTGCTACCAATGCTGGTATTCTTGCCGCGGAAATAATTGGGGCATTTGATCAACAGATAGCAGAAAAACTTCAAGTCTATCGGGAAGATATGCAAACCAAAGTTGCGGAAATGAGGGATGATCTTGCCAAGGAATAAGGTGATTTTGCCACCTAAAACGATCGGTATTATCGGTGGCGGGCAATTGGGAAGAATGATGGCAATTGCAGCAAGGCATATGGGGTATAAGCTTGCCGTAATTGATCCAACACCAAATTGCCCGACTGCGCAAGTGGCCGATGAACAAATTGTCGCAGCTTATGATGACAGGGATGCGATTGAACAATTAACCAGCATCAGTGACGTGGTTACCTATGAATTCGAAAATGTCGATCTTCCTGCTGCCCAATATATTGCTGAACAAGGCAAGCTGCCACAGGGTTCAAAGGCATTGGAAATTACCCAAAACCGTGAAAAAGAGAAACAACAGATGCAAGAAGCCGGTTTACCTGTACCAGCATTCTCCATTGTCACGAATGCCGACGAATGTGAGAAAGCATTGGAAAACATGAAACTTCCAGCAGTCATCAAAACATGTCGCGGTGGCTACGATGGGAAAGGACAACGCAAATTAAGCACGGAGGCAGACAAACTAGCGGCGATAGATTTTGCGGCTAGGCATGGACATTGCATTATCGAGCAATGGGTGCCATTTGATAAAGAAATATCGGTAATATTCACACGCGCCGTTACAGGTGAGATAACATTTTTCCCAATCGCTGAGAATGTTCACAAGGATCATATTTTATATCAAACAACAGCGCCGGCAGCCATTAATGAACAGGTCTACAACAAAGCGATCGAAGCGGCCTCCAAACTGGCGGAAAACATCGGTATTGTTGGTACGTTTGCCATTGAAATGTTTGTGAAAGACGAGGATATTTTCCTCAATGAAATGGCGCCAAGACCACATAATTCCGGCCACTATACGATTGAAGGCTGTAATATTTCTCAGTTTGGTCAGCATATTCGAGCCATTTGCGGTCTGCCGCTAACACCAATAAAACTTGTCCAGTCAGCTGCAATGGTCAATATTCTTGGGGAAGATATGGCGCATGCGTTAACGGAAATGTCTACATTAAAAGCAGGATCGTTTCATTTATACGGAAAGGCAGCTGTCAAGGCAAAACGGAAAATGGGCCATGTGACGTTTACAGCGGATACGGTGGAAGAGGTTAGCCAATTGCTAAAGAAGTATAGGGGGCAGCGTGATGATTGATCGGTATACACGAGAGGAAATGGGGCGGATTTGGACGGAAGAGAATAAATTCAAAGCATGGCTGGAAGTCGAGATTTTGGCCTGTGAAGCCTGGCGTGAACTTGGTGTCATTCCGAGCGCAGACGTGGAGAAAATCAGACAGCATGCATCGTTTGATATTAGCCGGATTGATGAAATCGAACAGGAGACCAGGCATGACGTGGTAGCTTTTACCCGTGCGGTATCCGAGACACTGGGTGATGAGCGGAAATGGGTGCATTACGGATTGACTTCAACGGATGTGGTCGATACAGCGCTCTCTTATTTACTGAAACAAGCAAATGAACTCCTTCTACGTGACTTGGAACATTTGATTGCTGTTTTACGCGATAAAGCATTGGCACACCAGCATACGGTGATGATGGGCCGAACTCATGGCGTGCACGCAGAACCAACCACATTTGGCTTGAAGCTTGCGTTATGGTATGAGGAAATGAAACGTAACTTGGAACGGTTTAAGCGAGCTGCTGAGAACATTGCATTTGGTAAGCTTTCCGGGGCAGTGGGGACGTACGCGAATATTGATCCATTTGTAGAACGCTATGTTTGTGAAAAATTGGGTCTGACTCCTGCACCAGTATCGACACAAACCTTGCAGCGGGATCGTCATGCGGATTATGTGTCCACTTTGGCACTGATTGCAACATCAATTGAAAAGTTTGCCACCGAAATTCGTAGTTTACAGAAGACGGAAATGCGTGAGGTGGAGGAGTTTTTTGCAAAAGGACAAAAAGGCTCCTCAGCCATGCCGCACAAACGTAATCCGGTTGGCTCGGAAAATATGACCGGAATGGCTCGGGTGATACGTGGCAATATGGTCACCGCATATGAAAATGTCTCCTTATGGCACGAACGTGATATTTCCCATTCATCAGCGGAACGGGTGATTTTGCCGGATACAACGATTGCTTTGGATTACATGTTGAACCGGTTTTCATCGATCATCAAGCATTTGACCGTATTCCCGGAAAATATGAAACGAAATATCGATAAAACCCACGGTGTTATCTTTTCCCAGCGTGTTCTGCTTGCATTAATTGACAAGGGGATGACACGTGAAGCTGCGTATGACATTGTTCAGCCGAAAGCTATGCAGGCATGGGAGACGGAAACCCATTTCAAAACATTACTGGAGCAAAATGAAAACATCACAGATCTGCTGCCACCAGAAGAAATCGATGCTTGTTTCGTCTACACCTATCATTTGAAAAACATCGATCGGATTTTTGACCGCATCGGCCTAAAACGGAGGGAAGAACATGAAAGCGGAATTGTTGTATGAAGGGAAAGCGAAACAGGTGTACCGGGATACAGAGGCACCCGACCGGCTGATTTTAGCTTATAAAAATGAAGCAACCGCATTTAATGGAAAAAAGCAGGCGAGTTTTACCGGGAAAGGCCGATTGAATAATGAAATTTCAGCACGGATTTTTGCTTATCTTCATGAACAAGGTATCGAGACGCATTTTATCAAGAAGCAGAATGAAACGGAACAGCTTGTCCGACAAACAGAAATTATTCCACTTGAAGTGGTTGTCCGTAATCTCGCTGCCGGGAGCATCACCAGACGCCTGGGTTTGGAGGAAAAGACCAGCTTTACTCCTCCGATTGTCGAGTTGTTTTATAAAGATGATGCATTGAATGATCCATTAATAAATGATCAGCATGCACTACTTTTAGCCAGGATAACGGAATCTGAATTACGGGAAATCAAAGAAAAGGCCCTGACCATTAATGCAGCATTACAAGAGCTATTTCTTTCTATTAATCTGAAACTGGTAGACTTTAAGCTGGAATTTGGCCGTCTTGCCAGTGGCTGTATCATTTTGGCTGATGAAATTTCCCCGGATACATGCCGGTTATGGGATATCGATACCCAGGAAAAAATGGATAAGGATGTGTTTCGCCAGGGAACAGGGGATTTATTGGATGTGTATAACGTGATTTTACAACGACTGGAGGACAGAACATGAAAAAGGTAACAGTGCATATTACGTTAAAGCAAGGCGTGTTGGATCCACAAGGGAAAGCTGTCCAGACGTCCCTTCATTCGCTTGGATTCGATGAAGTCAGTGATACCCGGATTGGCAAATACATCGAATTTTATACAGAAGAACGGGCGGATCTAAAAGAACGGGTGCACAAGATGTGTGATCAGCTGCTGGCAAATCCGGTGATGGAAGACTATCATTTTGAAATTGAGGAGGCAGTAAACTCGTGAAATTTGCCGTGATCGTATTTCCGGGATCCAATTGTGACCATGACATGTATCATGCGGTGAAAGATGTCTTGAAGATGGAGGCAGACCTTGTTTGGTTTGAAGATTGTCATTTGGAAAACTATGATGCGATTCTATTGCCTGGGGGGTTTTCCTATGGTGATTATCTTCGTTCAGGGGCGATTGCAGCCGCCTCCAATTGTCTGCAGCAAATCAGAACACATGCCGCTGAGGGTAAACCAATATTAGGGGTGTGTAACGGATTTCAAATATTGCTGGAAGCGGGGTTGCTGCCGGGTGTCATGCTTCCCAATCAACATCTTGCTTTCATGTGCCATCAGGAAAAATTATCTGTCGCCAATCACACAAGTATGTTTACCAATCAATACGAGAAAAATGAAATCGTTCAATTCCCGATTGCACATGGGGAAGGAAATTATTTCTGTGATGGTGTAACGCTCAACCAATTAAAGCAAAATAACCAAATCGCGTTTACGTATCAAAATAACCCGAATGGGTCGGCTGCCGATATTGCAGGAATCCTTAATAAACAGGGGAATGTCCTGGGAATGATGCCTCATCCGGAGCGGGCTGTCGAGGCTTTGCTTGGCAGTGATGACGGATTAAAAGTTTTTCAGTCGCTGATCATGAATGGGAGGTTATCCTATGTTGCAAATGTCTGAGATCAGTCCCGAACAATTGGAAATCGATAAGCTTTACCTGGAAATGGGACTTAGTGAACAGGAATATAACATGGTCAAAGCGATCTTAAAGCGTCGGCCCAATTTTACGGAAACGGGTATTTTCTCGGTGATGTGGTCGGAACATTGCAGTTATAAAACATCCAAACCGTTGTTACAGCGATTCCCGACTAAGGCGGCAAATGTGTTACAAGGACCGGGTGAAGGTGCAGGAGTTATTGATATTGGGGATAATCAAGCGGCTGTATTCAAGGTAGAAAGTCATAATCATCCATCGGCCGTTGAACCGTATCAAGGTGCTGCGACAGGCGTTGGCGGAATTCTTCGCGATATTTTTTCCATGGGCGCGCGTCCGATTGCACTGATGAACTCCCTCAGATTTGGTAACTTGCGAACAGATCGAGGGAAATATTTGTTCCGGGAAGTAGTACGCGGAATTGCCGGGTATGGAAATTGTGTCGGGGTGCCAACCGTTGGCGGAGAGATTCAATTTGATGATTGTTATGAGGGAAATCCGCTGGTTAATGCCATGTGTGTTGGTCTCATTGATCATGATGATATTCAAAAAGGTGTTGCTAAAGGTATCGGAAACACAGTCATCTACGCTGGTGCCGCAACCGGACGTGATGGTATTCATGGCGCAACGTTTGCCTCAGATGATCTGGCAGAAGATGCAAATAAAGATCGACCAGCCGTACAAGTTGGTGACCCATTTATGGAAAAACTGCTGATTGAAGCATGTTTGGAAGTGATTCAGTCCGATGCTTTGGTTGGAATGCAGGATATGGGTGCTGCGGGCTTAACCTCATCGGCGAGCGAAATGGCCAGTAAAGCAGGTACCGGGATGGAAATGAATCTCGATCTCGTTCCACAGCGCGAATTAAATATGACTGCGTATGAACTGATGCTATCGGAATCACAGGAACGGATGCTGCTCGTTGTCAAACAGGGACGTGAACAAGAAATTATCGATATCTTTGCAAAATACGGATTACAGGCTGTTGCAGTTGGGCAGGTGCTTGCGGAAAAAACATTTCGGCTGACCCAACATGGGGAAATAGTAGCGGATATCCCGGTTGACGCCTTGGCTGAAGAAGCTCCTGTGTATCATATACCTGCCGATGTTTCGGCGTATTTTAAGGAATCCCAGCAAATGACCAATGAAATTCCTGAGGTCACGGATTATGAGGCGATGTTGAAGCGTCTGCTTAAGCAGCCAACCATCGCCAGCAAGGAATGGGTATATGATCAGTACGATTCGATGGTACAGACCAATACGGTTGCAGGCCCAGGATCCGGTGCTGCAGTGATTCGCATCAAAGGGACGGACAAAGCCCTGGCGATTACAACAGACTGTAATTCCCGGTATATTTATTTAGATCCAAATACTGGCGGAAAAATTGCGGTTGCGGAGGCGGCTCGTAACATTGTTTGCTCTGGTGCCAAGCCGTTAGGAATCACCGATGGGTTGAATTTTGGCAATCCGACCAAACCGGAAATTTACTGGCAGATGGAACAGAGTGTTGCTGGTATGAGTGAAGCATGCCGTACCTTAAAAACACCTGTTATTAGTGGAAATGTCTCGTTATATAATCAATCGAATGGAAAGGCTATTTTTCCTACTCCAGTGGTCGGCATGGTTGGGCTCATTGAATCGTTGAACTATATCACACCTAGCCGGTTTCAACAGCGGGAAGACACGATTTTTCTGATTGGGGATACCAAGGCTGAATTTGGCGGCAGTGAATTACAACAGGTATTAAAACGGGGTTATTCCGGAAAAGCGCCAACGATTGATTTAGTCATGGAAGCGAAACGCCAATACCAATTGCTTGATGCGATTCAAGCTGGTATCGTTCAATCCGCCACTGATCTGGCAGAAGGTGGGTTAGCGGTTGCCCTTGCCGAAAGTTGTTTTACCGGAGAAGGGTTAGGTGCCAATGTGTATTTGACAGGCGACATGACGGTTGAACTTTTTAGTGAAAGTCAATCCCGATTTTTGGTGTCGGTGAAGCAGGAGGATAAGGAACGTTTCAACGAACTGGTTGAAGATGCGGTGCAAATTGGTGTGGTAACGGGGGATCAAACATTCAACGTCATTGGCAATGGCAAACAGGTAATGGAAGCGGATGTGGAAACACTATGTGATTGTTGGAAAGGAGCTATTCCATGTCTGCTGAAATCAAGGGTATAAACGAGGAATGTGGTGTTTTTGGAATTTGGGGACATGAAAAGGTAGCAGAGCTCACGTACTATGGACTGCATTCGCTGCAACATCGCGGGCAGGAAGGTGCCGGTGTAGTCGTGAATGACGGGACCGCATTAACAGCACACAAGGGTCTGGGGCTTGTTAATGAGGTGTTTAAAGATGTGGATTTTTCCAGACTTTCCGGAATGGCAGCAATTGGTCATGTGCGTTATTCAACCCAGGGAGATGGCGGAATCGAAAATGTTCAGCCATTATTGTTTCGTTCACAAACCAATAGCCTGGCGCTTGCCCATAATGGCAATATCATGAACGCCCGCGAACTTCGTGGTCAGTTGGAGGATATGGGCAGTATCCTGCAAACAACATCGGATACCGAGGTGTTGGCGCACTTAATGAAAAGGGACGGTTCGTACCAGACAACGGCAACGATTGCCAATGCATTGAACCAGATTGTTGGAGCCTATGCGTTTGTCTTTCTTAACGAGGATAAAATGTTTGCAGCCCTTGATCCGAGCGGTATTCGCCCATTATCGATCGGGAAGCTTGGTGATGCTTATGTAATCGCCTCGGAAACATGTGCTTTTGATCAAATTGGTGCCAGCTTTGAACGCGAGGTGTTGCCGGGTGAACTTGTTACGATTAGTGATGATGGCGTGGAATCAGAGCGTTTTGCCACCCGTGAACAACGAACCTTGTGTGCCATGGAATATGTATATTTATCACGGCCAGATAGCAATGTGAATCGTGTGAATGTGCATGCTTCCCGAAAACGGATGGGAAGAGAGTTGGCCAAAGAAGCACCAGCTAATGCTGATATGGTGATTGGCGTACCGGATTCCAGCATTTCCGCTGCGATTGGCTATGCAGAAGAAAGTGGATTGCCGTATGAAATGGGGATTATCAAGAATCGCTATGTTGGCCGGACGTTTATTCAGCCATCCCAGGAATTACGGGAACAAGGCGTGAAAATGAAATTGGCTCCGGTCCGGGGAATTGTAGCAGGCAAGCGGATTGTGATGATTGACGATTCCGTTGTCAGAGGGACGACAAGTAAACGGATTGTCCGGATGTTGAAAGAAGCTGGCGCCAGGGAGGTCCATGTCCGCATCGCCTCACCTCCGATTCAGCATCCATGCCATTACGGGATTGATATGTCAACAAAAGGCGAACTCATTGCTGCGAGCCACGCGCCTGAGGAAATAGGTGACATTATCGGAGCAGACAGCATTGCCTACCTGGCCGAAAGTGGTCTGAAAAAAGCAATTGTCAAAGATAAGACGATTAACCAGGGAATTTGTACGGCTTGCATGAGTGGAGTTTATCCAGTTAAAAAGGGTCATTCGAAAAAAGAAGGAGTGGCGCCAATTGCCGATAAATTATAAGGACGCCGGAGTCGATGTAGAAAAGGGGTATCAGGCGGTTGAGCTAATGAAGAAACATATTGCCAAAACGAAGCGTAAAGAGGTGCTTGGTGATATCGGGGCATTCGCCGGTTTGTTTGACCTGAGCGGTTTTTCGTATCACGAGCCTGTACTGGTTTCTGGTACGGACGGGGTTGGCACCAAACTGAAACTTGCCCATCAACTTGGCATTCACCATACTGTGGGGCAGGATTTAGTTGCCATGTGTGTGAACGATATTGTCGCCCAAGGTGCCCAGCCACTGTTTTTCCTCGATTATATTGCCTGTGGTAAAAATGATCCGGACATGATTGAACAAATTGTCTCCGGTGTCGCAGCAGGTTGTGTCCGGGCAGAGGCGGCTCTTATTGGCGGGGAAACAGCGGAAATGCCAGGAATGTATGAAGCGGATGAGTATGATCTGGCTGGTTTTGCCGTTGGGATTGCGGAAAAATCCCAACTGATCACCGGCCAGTCGATCCAGCAAGGGGATTGTATTATCGGATTGCCATCAAGCGGCATTCATGCAAACGGGTTCTCCCTGGTGCGAAAACTTGTGGAGGATCTGGATCTTGCCAAAACATATGCCGGAATGACCAAGCCATTAAGAGATGTCCTGATCGAACCAACACGGATTTATGCCAAGCAGGTAAAAACCCTTATGCAAAAGGTGGAAATAAAAGGACTATCCCATATGACCGGGGGTGGATTTTTCGAAAATATTCCCAGGATGCTTCCTGCCGACTTAGGCGCTACGATCGATCCCAAGACATGGGAGCAGCCAGCGATTTTTTCCTTTTTGCAAGAGTTGGGAGAGCTGGATGACCGTGACATGTATGGGATCTTCAATATGGGTATTGGCATGGCAATGGTGGTCAGTGAGGATGAAGCAGCAACGGCAATTAAGATGCTACGTGAGCAAGGTGAGTGCGCATCATGGATTGGCCGGGTGACGGATCAAAAAGGAGTGCAGTTTGAACCATGTGTAAAGTGAAGGCGGCAGTGTTTGCTTCAGGAACGGGCAGTAATTTCCAAGCGATAGTAGAGCAGTCAATTGCAAATAAGCTATCCTATGAAATTGTGCTGCTCGTTTGTGATAAACCAGGGGCAAAGGTCGTCCGTTTGGCGCAGGAATATGGGATACCAGTATTTGTTTTTACCCCCAAGAACTATCCTGGTAAAGCCTTATACGAACAGGAAATTAAGAACAAGCTGCGAACATTACAGGTTGACTGGATTTTCCTTGCTGGGTATATGCGAATGATTGGTTCAACACTGCTTGATACTTATCCGGCGCGTATTGTCAATATTCATCCATCGTTTTTACCAGCATTTCCGGGTAAAGATGCAATCGAGCAGGCGTATAAGGCAAAGGTTGAGACAACTGGTGTAACGGTGCATTTTATTGATGCGGGAATGGACACAGGTCCGATTATCAAGCAGGAATCGGTAAGAGTTTACGAGAATGATACAGTAGAAACATTAAAGCAGCGTATCCAGCAGGTGGAACATACATTGTACCCAAAGGTGATTAATGCACTTGTAAGTAAGGGGGTATAAAAATTTATTAAAAGTGGTGAAATCGCTGATATACCATGGAAAAACGCTGATAGAACCATCAGAATCGCTGATATATGGACCAAAGTCGCTGATAGAACCACCAAAATCGCTGATAAACGAATTGGCTACATTTGTAAAGAAGCTGGGCGGGTACATGCAATAAATTTTATCGTAAAGTGGGGCGTTATTGGATGAAAAAGCGAGCGTTAATAAGTGTATCGAACAAAGAAAACATCGAAGCCTTTGCGAAAGGGCTAGTGGAACAGGACTATGAAATTATTTCAACCGGAGGAACCTTACGTACCCTTCATCAAGCCGGGATAGAAGCAACCGCTGTAGAAGAAATTACTGGTTTCCCGGAAATTCTCGATGGTCGGGTCAAAACATTACATCCGTTGATTCATGCAGGCTTATTAGCTAAACGGGACAATGCTGATCATCAAAACCAGCTTGAAGAACTAGCGATTAGGCCAATTGATTTGGTTGCGGTTAATCTGTATCCATTTAAACAAACGTTGGAGCGGGTGGGTGTTACCGAAGCAGAGATTATCGAAAATATCGATATTGGCGGACCATCCATGTTACGGGCAGCAGCGAAAAATATGGCAAATGTCGCTGTCGTGGTTGATCCGAATGACTATGAGGATGTATTACAAGCAATCAAGATGAATGCCTTAGATGAAACAAAGCGTAAACAGTTGGCCGCCAAAGTATTCCGCTACACAGCCAATTATGATGCGATGATTGCCGATTATTTTACAAATGAGCCTTATCCAGATGTGCTGACCAAGACCTATGAAAAGGTGCAATCATTAAGGTACGGTGAAAATCCACACCAAACGGCGGCTTTTTACAAGGATGTCCACCAAACAGCAGGAACACTTGCCGGCGCAAAACAGTTGCATGGAAAGGAATTATCCTACAATAACATTCAAGATGCGAATGCAGCATTGGAAATTATTGCTGATTATGATGAACCGGCGGCTGTAGCGGTGAAGCATATGAACCCATGCGGAATTGGTATTGGTGAAACGATCGAAACAGCATTTGCCAAAGCGTATGATGCGGATCCAGTCTCGATATTTGGCGGGATTGTTGTTTGTAATCGTGCCATTGATGCGAAGGTTGCTGAACCATTAAGCAAGATTTTTTTGGAAATTGTCATTGCTCCTGGATTTAGTGAAGATGCGCTTGAAATGTTGACAAGGAAGAAGAATATTCGCTTGCTGGAGCTGGACCTGGCAGATGGAGCGGTGAACAAGCAGAAGATTACTAGTGTGATGGGTGGCGTATTGCTGCAGGATTATGATCGTGGCGTTGTAAGTGCAGGTGATCTTACTTTTGCAACAGACCGAAAGCCGACCGAATCAGAATTAAAGCAATTACTGTTTGCCGAAAAAGCCGTTAAGCATGTCAAATCCAATGCAATTGTACTGGCAAAGGATAATCAGACGATTGGCGTTGGTGCAGGACAAATGAACCGGGTTGGTGCTGCGAAAATCGCGATTGAACAAGCGGGAGAAAAGACTAACGGCGCGGTCATGGCTTCGGATGCCTTTTTCCCCATGCCAGATACAGTAGAAGCGGCAGCAGAGGCAGGCATTACAGCAATCATACAACCGGGTGGATCAAAACGGGATCAAGATTCGGTTGATGTGTGCAACAAACACGGAATTGCCATGGTTTACACAGGAATGCGCCATTTCAAACATTAATGAGCGCAGGAGTTGATCGGGCAAGGATTAAAGTTGATCGAAAACAAGAGGAAGTTGATCGGGCAAGGACCAAAGTTGATCGGGAAAAGGTCAGAGTTAATCCAAGAAAAAGGGAGCGTTCAGATGAATATATTAGTAGTCGGCCGTGGTGGACGAGAGCATTCCATTGTGATGAAATTGGCTGCAAGCGAACAAGTGACTAACCTTTATGCAGCTCCCGGAAATGGTGGTATCGCACAACAAGCAACGTGTGTGGACATTGATGAAATGGATATCGACCGGTTGATCATGTTTGCCAGGGATAAGCAGATTGATTTAACGATTGTTGGCCCGGAAAATCCGCTTAACGCTGGAATTGCCAATCGATTTCAAGAAGTGGGTTTAGCGATCTTTGCACCGACAAAAGAAGCTGCATTATTAGAAGGCAGCAAACAGTTTGCCAAACAATTTATGGGGAAATACAACATTCCTACGGCCGCACATGCTACATTTGCCGATGCAAAACAAGCGAAACAATACATTATCGAACAGGGAGCACCAATTGTGGTCAAAGCGGATGGACTTGCTGCTGGTAAAGGTGTGGTGGTTGCTGAGACAGAAGCGCAGGCAATAAAGGCTGTCGATGATATGCTCATTTCGCGGACGTTCGCCGAAGCAGGAGCCACGCTTGTCATCGAGGAATGCCTTGTCGGAAAAGAGTTCTCACTGATGGCGTTTGTTCATGAAGGAAATGTCTACCCCATGCTTCCCGCCCGTGATCATAAACGTGCCTTTGATCATGACAAAGGGCCGAATACAGGCGGGATGGGCGCTTATGCACCGGTTCCTGATGTCACAGATGAGGATCTTGCGTATACATATCGGGAAATATTAAAGAAAACAGCTGACGGATTAGTGAATGAAAGACGTCCATTTACCGGAATTTTATATGCTGGTTTGATGATGACTGCTGACGGCCCTAAAGTCATTGAATTTAACACTCGGTTTGGAGACCCGGAGACACAAGTCGTCTTGCCCTTATTGAAGAATGATCTCTTGCAAGTTATACTGGATGTCATACATGGACGGAATCCAACGTTAACATGGGAAGAAAATTTCTGTGCCGGGGTTGTGGTTGCTGCCCAGGGTTACCCGGACAGCTATGAAAAAGGTATCACCTTGCCCGACATTGTCACTGATGAACATGTATTTGTCGTGCATGCAGGCACAAAACTTGCTGCAGGTTCGTACCAATCAGATGGTGGCCGGGTATTGCTTGTCGGCAGTAAACAGGAAACACTTGATGGTGCTGCGAATCACGTATATCACACCCTGACAACAACGAACTTGTCTGATCAATTTTTTTATCGAAGCGACATTGGTAAGTTAACAACTCGGACAATTTGATTTGGTATGCCAGACACCAATATCCTATAGTGAGGGGGGGCTGAGATTTGGGATCAGCCCTTCATTTGTTTTTTAGACAATGAAACTGTCATAAAATGTTCACTGTATTTAATAAAACTTTACATTATGAAAGCGGATTATATGGTAAAATAGAGGAAACAGATAAATGGAGAGTTGTTACATGCTGGAAAATGGTTATTATTGGAGAAATCGGGAAATGCGTAAACATGTTGCTGTAATCGAGGGGAAAGTGGCACCAAATCTTGTGTTAACAAATGCAACGTATTTAAATACATTTACCAAACAGTGGTTACAGGCAAATATTTGGATTTTGGATGACCGGATTGTTTATGTTGGGGAGAAGCTTCCGGAAAAACAAACGAAAACGGAAATCATTGATTGCAGTGATTACTATCTTGTACCAGGTTATATTGAACCACATGCACACCCATTTCAATTATATAGTCCTGATAAGCTGGCTAATCATGTGGCGAAGTTCGGTACGACAACATTGATCAATGATAATCTGATGTGGAATTTCTTGTTGGACAAAAAGAAAGCGTTTTCCTTGTTGGATGAGTTTAATAAACTGCCTGTTTCCATGTACTGGTGGGCTCGTTTTGATTCACAAACGGCTTTGCAGGATGAAGAGGTCTTTTTCAATAGTGAAGATGTGCTTGATTGGCTATCACACCCAGCGGTTATTCAAGGGGGGGAATTAACTTCCTGGCCAAATCTGTTAGCTGGTGACGATAGACTGCTATATTGGATACAGGAAGCTAATCGGAATGGGAAACCCGTAGAAGGGCATTTCCCTGGGGCTTCAGAAAAAACGCTCACCAAAATGAAGCTGCTGGGGGTTGCGGCAGATCATGAAGCAATGACAGGAGCAGAGGCGATCAATCGGTTGCAATTAGGGTTCCAGGTGGGGCTAAGACATTCCTCGATCAGGCCTGATTTGCCAAGACTTTTGGAAGAAATGCTTGCCGAAAACATACCGTCATTTGAACATGTGACCATGACGACGGACGGGGCCACACCAGCATTTTACGAAAATGGGATGATGAATGTATGCCTGGAAATTGCAATTCAGAAAGGCGTTGCACCGGAAGAAGCGTACAGTATGGTCTCTCATAATGTGGCAATGCATTATCGTTTAACAGATGAATTGGGCTGTATTGCACCAGGAAGGCTCGCCCATATCAATATTTTAGCAAAGAAAGACAACCCGCATCCGGTCGGGGTATTAGCCAAGGGTCAATGGATTAGGCGGAAGTCAGATGGGGAAACAATAGCTCCCCGATTCGACTGGGAAAAATACAACGTTGGTCCGTTAAACCTGGATTGGAATTTGCAAATGAGTGACCTGCAGTTTTCCATCCCAATTGGACTGGATATGGTAAATGACGTCATTATCAAACCATACGCGATTGAAACAGATGTTACCCTTGATACAATTCCTGATCGCTGTAATGATTCATTTCTATTACTGATCGACCGGAATGGGAAATGGCGGGTAAACACTGCCTTAAGAGGATTTACCAACAAATTGGGAGCTATCGTAAGTTCCTATTCTACAACTGGTGATATTGTATGTATTGGTAAAAGTAAACAAGATATGCTTACAGCCTGGAATCGTTTGAAAAAAATAGGCGGAGGAATTGTGCTTGTCCACCAAGGAGAAATTTTGTTTGAATTGCCACTGGCCCTTGGAGGAATCATGTTCGATGGCAAAATGGAGGATTTAATTGAGAAGGAAAAACAGCTGAAAAAACATTTAAAGGAATTCGGCTATCCATATGACGATCCTGTGTATTCCATCCTTTTCCTATCCGCAACCCATTTGCCGTATATTCGGATAACACAGCGTGGCATTGTTGATGTGAAAAAACGGGAGGTACTTTTTCCGGCAATCATGCGTTGATGGATGATTGCTGGAAGATTTTTTAACCTGGCTGGATTTTGGCCGCGGCAATTATCCCTATGCATTTCCCATTACGTGTTATAATGAGTGTAGAAGGTATTTTACTATAATTCCCGAATTAAAAGACAGTTGACATTTCAAACGAATAAATGACAGGGGGTTGCAGTCAACGTGCAAATTGATAAATTACGCGGGGAACAGTTAGATCAATTATTTGATGCGATTTTGTCGCTGCAAGATCGCGAAGAATGCTACCGCTTTTTTGACGACATCGCAACAATGTCAGAAATCCACTCGATTGCCCAGCGCTTGCAAGTTGCCAAAATGCTGATAGAAGGGCAGACTTATCATGTGATAGAAAAGGAAACAAAAGCATCAACAGCCACCATTTCCCGGGTACGAAGGTGCATTAACTTTGGCAATGACGGCTATAAAATGGTGCTGGATCGAACATCAGGTAAAACAAACGAAGACTAGGAAAATGTCGTTACCCTATGAAGGGAGCGGCATTTTTTTATTGGACGAGGGGATAGGCACCTTGTCCCACACCAAAAGCTGGAATTTATGCTGAGTGTGGGCTGCAAGGGAAAGGAGATGAAGGCTGCATCAACCCACCCCGTACAATATCGACCGTGGATCGAGCATATCAACCAAATCGGGTAAAGTATCGACCCTGAAGCGGTCATATCAACCAAATCCGGCAAAATATCAACCTTAAAACGAAGCTATCAACAAAAATTGAAACAATATCAACCCATAAGCGTGACCGTTGTCATAGCCATTTTATTTTAATGTTATCTCCATCCACTCCCCCTTGGTCTGTCAGCATAATCCTCAGTTCCATTGTAAAGTTGGCCAGACGAACCGCCCCAATGTCTCGCTGGAAAATAGACTAATAGTATGATATAATCCGCTTAACTATTTTGAGAATTTTTACATATGGATGGGGGAAACGTGAATGAAGCGATTGCTGTTGTTGATTGCAATGATTGGTATGATTGGTTTGGCAGCCTGTAGTAGTGATGATTCTGCGGGAAGTGAAGGAAAAGCTGGATCTGATGGAGAGAAAACATATACGGTTGGTGCAACGCAAATTGTTGAACATCCGTCTCTTGATGAGGCATACAAAGGATTTAAGGATGCGCTTGCCGATGCCGGGCTGAACGTAGAATATGATTTTCAAAGCGCCCAGAATGACCAAAATAATGTCAAACCGATTTCAGATGGTTTTGTTGCAGATAATGTCGATCTGATTTTTGCCAATTCAACACCAAGCGCCCTTGGAGCACTGCAAGCGACAAGCGATATTCCAATTGTGTTTACATCGGTAACGGATGCTGTAGATGCCGGGCTGGTAAAATCAATGGACGAACATGAAGGAAATATTACCGGAGTTGTCGACCTTCATCCGGATGCCATTAAAGAGACGGTGAAGTTTATCAGTGACAATTTTTCGGATGCAAAAGTAGGCATGATCTATAATGCCGGAGAACAGAACTCGGTTGCCCAAATTAAGGCAGTCAAAAAAGCAGCAAAAGACACCGGGCTTAGCATTGTGGAGCGAACAGTAGCCAACTCTTCAGAAGTACAGCAGGCCGCTACAACGCTGGTTGATGAGGCAGATGTGTTCTATATCATTACCGACAATACCGTTGTTTCCGCATTGGACAGTGTTGTTGGAGTTGCAAACGATCAGGATATCCCACTATTTGTTGGTGAACCCGATTCATTGGAAAAAGGGGGATTTGCGACGTTCGGTATTGATTATCACACGATTGGTTACCGCTCAGGCGAAATGGCTGCGGATATTTTAACCGGGAAAAAGGAAGCAAGCGATTTTCCTGTTGAATACCCACCGGAAATTCAACTGTTCATTAATAAGCAAGCAGCAGAAGAACAAGGTGTAAAATGGAACGACAAATGGGACGATGCAGCAGAATTTGTTGAGACGAAATAACTTCATTTAGTGGGGTGTTCTTCCCCACTAAATGTTAGTTGACCATTATGGGGCGGGCCCGAACGAATGCGTGACAAACTTATGGAAAGAGCCAGGTTAACTCCCAGAGAATGAAAGGAAGAAAACGATGATTATATCCATGTTTGGTGCTGTTGAATCCGGTGTCATCTATGCAATAATGGCATTAGGGGTATATTTGACGTTTCGGGTGCTTGATTTTCCCGATTTAACGGTTGATGGAAGTTTTGTTACCGGTGCGTCTGTTGCAGCTGTCTCGATTATGAATGGTATCCCGCCAATTCTGGCAACTATTTTTGCCGTTATTGCCGGCCTTATTGCTGGATGTATCACCGGCATATTGCATACAAAGGGAAAAATTAATGCACTATTATCCGGAATCCTGATGATGACCGCATTATATTCGATTAACTTACGGATTATGAAGCAGCCAACCCTGTCCATGTTAAATGAAACAACGATTTTCACCCAATTGAAATCAGTATGGGACGGAACAGGTATCGATGATTTTTTAAATGGCATATTATCCATGTTGGGAATGACCAAATTTCCGGCAACATGGGCTATTATTTTAGTGATGATCGTTGTGACACTTGGCATAAAATTAATAACGGATTTCTATTTAAAGACAGAGGTGGGTCTTGCATTAAGGGCGATCGGGGATAATAAAAAAATGATCCGCAGTTTATCCGCAAATACCGATTCATTGACAATTTTCGGTGTTGGCCTTTCCAATGGGCTTGTTGCATTATCTGGCGGACTGTATGCACAGCTTGGCGGGTTTGCCGATGTGAATATGGGAATCGGGATGATTGTCATTGGCCTTGCCTCCGTCATCATTGGGGAAGCATTATTTGGCACTAAAACCATTTCCAGAACAACATTGGCAGTCATTGGTGGTGCGGTAATTTACCGAATCATTGTCACCTTGGCACTACAGGTTGAATTCCTGGATACAGGTGATATGAAATTAATTACGGCCTTTATTGTTGTTATCGCATTGGTTACCCCAAAATTGTTGCAAACAAGAAGAGAAAAGAAGCGCCGTTTACAAAAACGAAAGACACTCCATCATGAAGAGGTGGCGTAAAGAATGCTAAAATTAAGTAATATTTCCATGACATTCAGTGAAGGGACACCAGATGAAAAGAAGGCACTGCAATCATTTGATTTAAATTTGGAAAAGGGCGACTTTGTTACTGTTATTGGCAGTAATGGTGCGGGAAAATCGACGTTAATGAATGTGATTTCCGGTGTGCTTATTCCGGAAGCAGGCGATGTGGTGATTAATGGGAAACCGGTCGGTCATTTGCCAGAATATAAGCGATCCGCAATGATTGGTCGTGTGTTTCAAGATCCCATGGCAGGAACAGCGCCTTCCATGACGATAGAGGAAAATTTGGCGATGGCTTATTCCCGGAACAAAAAACGGAAACTAAGAATCGGTGTAACGAAGAAGCGAAGAACGGTGTTTAAAGAATATTTGCAAACATTAAACTTGGGATTGGAAGATCGGTTAACAGCAAAGGTTGGGTTGCTTTCCGGTGGGGAGCGACAGGCACTTTCGTTGTTAATGACGACTTTTACTGAACCAGATATTCTCTTGCTTGATGAACATACTGCAGCACTGGACCCATCCCGCGCAGCATTAATTACAGATTTGACCGAAGAGGTTGTCCAAAGTGCCAGATTAACAACATTAATGGTTACCCATAACATGCAACAGGCGCTTGATCTGGGTAACCGATTAATAATGATGGATAAAGGGCAGATCATTTTAGAAGTAAGTGGAGAAGAAAAACAGAAATTAACGATTGAAGATCTGTTACATGAATTTCAGCGAATTCGTGGGACACAATTTGAAAATGATCGTGCTGTTTTAGGCTAGATAACTTTCTCACCATCTAGTTAACGAGACCTGAGACTCGATCAACTTTTAGGTGCTTTAGATCAACTTTATGCCAGATTCGATCAACTTTTATGCGTTTTGGATCAACTTCATGCTAGGTTCGATTAACTTTCATGTATTTTGGATCAACTTCATGCTAGGTTCGATTAACTTTTATGTGTTTTGAATCAACTCTATGCTAAATACGATCATCTTTTTCAGCGGTCTGCAGCAAACAGAGGGTGCAACCTGTCTGACCCACTGGACCGCTGCCTCAATGCAGATAACTCTCGTAGCTTTGAAATATGTTTGATTATTTGATAAATGATTGTGAAAGATATTACTCAATGTAGCAATCGGGCCATTTTGAGAGGAGAGGCGGAGTTTTATGAATAAAATTATCCTAATTGGTTCGGGCGGCTCGGGGAAATCAACTTTGGCCAGACAGTTGGGGGCCAAGCTAAATTTAAAGGTATATCATTTAGATGCGCTATTTTGGAAGCCAAATTGGGTAGGTGTTCCAAGGAATGAACAAAGGGGGATACAAAATGAGTTAGTCAAAAATGAAAAATGGATTATTGATGGAAATTATGGTGGAACGATGGATATTAGGCTTAATGCGGCAGATACAATAATCTTCCTTGATGTTCATCGAACCATCTGTGTTTATCGTGCTTTTAAAAGAATGTTGCAGTACAGAAATAAAACTAGACCAGATATGGGAGAAGGCTGCGAAGAGAGGTTTGACTTCGGCTTTCTAAAATGGATATGGAATTATCCGAAAGCCAAAAGACCAGAAGTATTAAAAAAGCTAGAGCAATTTTCTACTGAAAAACAAATTATCATTTTAAGATCACCTAAGCAAATTCAAAAGTTCTTGGAAAAAGCATAATAATTTTGTGTCATATTCCACAAAAGGGCGCAAGAATTGAATAACGATGGACTTTCTAATAACAATCCATTTGTTCAAAAGAGGATTGTACAAGAAGGTGATTCAGGCGATTTTACAGAATATTATCTTCATCAGATGATATGGTGGTGTACCTTATGGACGTAATTTTAGAGAAAGCTACAAATGATGATGCACAATCTATTTTTGATATGCAAGTTAAGGCTTTTATGCCACTGTTAGAAAAATATAAGGATTATGATACAAATCCTGCAAACGAAACCATTGATAGAGTTTTTAAAAGAATAAATAACCCTAATGGTGGGTTTTACAAAATATTAGTTGATAATATTCTTGTAGGTGCTATTTGTGTAATCAGGAAAGAGAGCGTACATTGGATAAGCCCAATGTTTATTCTTCCTAAATACCAAGGTAAAGGTATAGCGCAGAAAGCTATCATTTCAGTTGAGAAAATGTTTATCAAAGCTACTAGTTGGGAATTAGCTACAATTTTAGAAGAAGAACGTAATTGTTATCTATATGAAAAAATGGGCTACATCAAAACAGGTGTTATTAAGAAATTGGACGAAAATACAACCCTTATATTTTATAAAAAAATTGTTAAATAGTTTTAGATTATTCAAGAAACTAGGTGCAGTAATGGAATATCGGGGGGTTCCAAGTGACTGAAGTTAATAATGATGATTCATTTGAAAATATGAATGTCAAAGAAAAAGCAGCAACAATTATTGGACTCACGCTTTTTATTATATTGGTAATCGCATTCGTTTTAGGTATTTTCTTTTTTGGCTTTGCAGGAGTTTTTGAATTACTTGGTATTCACTATCAATCGATCTGGTCATTATTTATTTTTGTTGTTAGTTTCTTTATTTTAGGGTTTGTGGTTGACTTATTTTTTGACGCTATAAGAAAGCTGTCTGTCCAAAATACAAGTGGAAATATGAAAGCATTTTTCATTCAAGTACTTGTTGCATTTGTGGCGAACTGGATCGTCATTGTAACAGTAGATGCATTTATGAAAAGTATTACCCTCTCTTTAGGAACGAAGACCATAGTCGCTTTACTACTAGCTATATTGGAACCTATATTTGACAACAAAAAAGAGCAAAGAAAAAAAGATACTTAGAAATTTGAATGAACTACGCATTTAACAGCAACAATTACGTTCTTCAATCATCGGAGCGCTTTTGCGGAGGAAAGGTTATGCTTCAATCGGGTTATTTAGTTACTATTAAATTCTCTTCTTCCACGAAAGCGGTCAGCTCTGTTTCCTTTCTTTTTTTGAAAAGGTTTTGTATTATACTCTGTTAATTTTTCCTGAATGGCCCGATTCAGCTCCTCTATAGAGAAAAACTGCTGGTTACGGAGGGAAGCAATGATCCAAGTTGAAATATTGCCCACCATACCTTCAGCGCTCGATTTATCCTTCTTTTGGGTGACGAACTCTTGCCGGGATAATTGTCGTGTTATAGTGTTCCGCCATTTCTTGATAAATACGATTTATAATAGGTTCACTCCGTGAGGCTTTCACAACACCAGTTTTCAGATTATCCGGCACAATAATTCTTGTAACCCCACCATAGAACTGGAAGGCATGCACATGCGCTGTAATCCAATTCTCGGTTTCCATGGACAGGAAGGCCTTTACGTATGCATACATGGAAGTGCCGAAACAAACACATAGGCAGGAATGTCTTCACCAGTAATATTGTCTTTTATAGACATTGTTTGTCCCGCCCAGTCTACCTCTAATAATTCACCTGGCTTTCGCTTGATTCGCATGGTGGCCTTTGTTTTGTTGGCATACGCATGATAAAAACGACAAAATTGACGGTAGCTATAAGATATTTCGTTATTAGCCCTGCAACTTAAGCAATATTCATCCCATAAAAGAGAAAGGGTTACCCCGCTTTTCGCCAATTCTTTATGAATATACTCGCAATCTGGCATTCTCCTAAATCCAGAATCCACACTCCTTTCTGGATATAAAAACCTTTGAAGCTCTGCATCCGACATATCTTTTTCAAAGGGCCAAGAAATTCCACAATTCCGCGCCCTTTTTAGGACATCATTTACGGTTGTCCTTGAATTGGAACAACTTGAAGCAATCCCCCTCTGACTTACTCCTTGGGCACGAAGCCTAAGGATTTCACGATATTTAATCACAAAAAAGGCCTCCTATATAATGAATTTGCACATTAGTATGCAAATTCATTATATAGGAGGTGGTTCATTTATGTCCGTAGTGGTCCAAAATCATGTCACAAGTGGTCCAGAAATATGGCAAAGGTGGTATAATTCTATGTCCTTATTCACAGTGGATATAGTCCATTTTAAACAGGAAGGAACCATCATAAGAGTACTGCCGGATAACGCAAAATCACGGGTGGAACGAATTCTAGGATTATTGGGCATGAAGGACGTTGTTTTCACACAGCCCCAAGGCATAAAAACTGTCGAAAAAACAAGCAAATAACGACAGCAAGAAAACTTTTTGCCCATTTCATGTAGAATAAGAAAAGATATTGTCAGCCGTTGCAGAAAAAAGTCGTAAAAACAAATAATAGTTGTTTCTACGACAGTTGCATTATGAAAAAATCCTGTGGGCAATGTGCCTGCGCGGAATCTGGGATTAATATCTATTTCTTGCTATAAACTACATGAGCTTAATCGATGATATCGCTTATTCAAAATGGTATAGTAAGGTTAAAGAATCAGAATTAATAGTTAACAGCAAAGGGGCGATGGAATGGAGATTAGAAATCTGAAAACATTTCAAGTTGTAGCTGAAAAACTAAATGTAACATTGGCTGCAGAAGAATTGAGATATACTCAACCCACAGTCTCTTTACAAATAAAAGCATTAGAACAAGAACTTAATCATAAACTCTTGACCAGAGTTGGAAAAAAGACCTTTTTAACAGCAGCTGGAAAAAAGTTCAAAGTTCATGTTGACAATTTATTAGCATATGTTGATCAAATTGAAAAAGATATGCAAGAACTACATGGACCGGCAGGCATTCTTACAGTAGCAGCTTCTGAATACTATTGCACACGTCATCTTTCACTATTACTGAAAACATATACAGAAATGTATCCAAATGTAAGATTAAATCTCCTCCCATTAAATAGCAGTTATGCTATTCAAAGTGTTAGAAATTATATCGCGGATATTGCAATTATTGCAAGTGAAGATGATGGAAACGATTTCAATAAAAATTTTTTAGAAGAAGAACAGGCTTTGCTAGTTGCTTCAGCCGAAATTAGTAAAGGAAAACAATCGGAGGAGATTTTCGCTAACTATCCATTTATTTCATACAATGATGATTGCAGTTTTAGTGATATCATTAACCAATATTTCAAAGAATGTGGTACTCAACCTCTATCAACTATTGTTTGCGGCGGTAGTGATGAAATAATCAAGCGAATAGTTTTAAACGGCACAGGTTATGCTATTTTAGGTGAAAATGTGATTAAAAAAGAACTAAATGACGGATCGATTATAATTTTGGAAAAAGTATCAGATCCTATAATTACTTCTTCTATTAACTTAAAAATACGTTCTGATGAACCGAATATCCAAACCTTTAATGATTTATTACAAAATACATGGCCTTTGTATTAGTAATTAAATAGAGATCCCTTATAATACAGGGAGTTTATCAAAATCAATGGTTATCAGTAGAGTACAGCTATATTCTAGCTGTACTCTGTAAAAATATGCTTTTTATAATTGTTTGATTATGAATAAAATATATGCTGCGTTGAAATGCGTCTTTTCGAATAACTGAAACAGCTCGATAATAGTAACACTGGCAAATAGAACCGACTAGTATAATTTCTTTCTTTGATGGATTCCAACTATTTTCACTTCTGTTTCAACCATTGTTTTTGGTGTTGATCATAGATTAAATTCGCTTTATATAAAATATTGGTTTCGTCAATAAATTTGTAGCTTATCCCTCAACTTCTAACTCCCTCAAATATTCCGATACCTTCTCCAATCCTCCTTTCAATACTTCTGTACTGCATGCGTATCCTATCCTTACCGTTCCCTCCAAGTCAAAACAGCTACCTGGTGCTAAAAACGCTCCGTTCATTTCATATAACCCTATACAAAAATCAACAGAAGACATGTCATAATCAAAGTGAATCATTGCAGTTGTTCCTGCTTGTGGCTTAACATAACTCATTTTAGGTTCTTGTTGAATCCATTGATCTAGTATTTCAAAATTATCATGTATGATTTTCAAATTTCGGTCCATTATATGTTCGTAATTCTTAATAGCATGAACCGCTAATATATCATCTAACATGCCACAGCTGATTGTTGTATAATCGCGATGTTTTATACATTCCGCTATAACATCTTCTCCTGCAGCTATCCACCCAAGGCGTAACCCTGCTAAAGACAATACTTTTGACATACTGCTTGTACTAATTCCTTTTTCATAAATATCTACAATTGACGGAACATCCGCATCAGGATTCTGTAACAAATTACGATAAACTTCATCGCATAGTACATAAGCATCAACCGATTTTGCAATCTCAACAATTTCTTGAAGCAGATCTCTTTCCATTACCGCACCTGATGGGTTATTTGGATTATTGATTATAATAAGCTTTGTTTTACCACTAACAAGTCCTCTCAGTTCATCTAAATCTGGAAGAAACTTATTTTCAGCTCTTAATTCTAATTTTTTCACATCTGCACCAAAGGATTCTGGTACGTCATATAGTTGCTGATAAGTTGGGTGAACACTTACCACTTCATCTCCTTTTTCTACTAATGAATACAACAAAAGAAAATTCGATCCTATAGCTCCATTCATTGCTAATACATTTTCCGGGTTTACATTATCATATAATCCAGCTACTGCGTTTCTAAATTCCGGAGAGCCTTCAATATGTCCGTAAGTTAATTTCTTATCGGAAAGATTCTCAAAGAATGTTTCGTATGAATCATTATTAAGTTCAATCAACTCTCGTAATGTCAGTGAATCTACACATGTTTCTGCTAAGTTATATACTGCTCCGCCTTCGTATTCATTCATCCATTCTTCAATTTTAAAATGATTGATTTTCATAAATATTCCCCTCACTTTTATATTATTTAACTATGTTTATTATAATATTTTACCGCTTTATTTCTTACAAACTCCTCATTTACATTTAATCCAAACCCAGAACGATCACTAACAATTATTCTACTATCACGATATTCTGTTTCGCCAACATCATCTTTAAACATCAATGGGCCAACCATTTCATTAGAACGAATAATGTACTGTGATAGTGAAAGGTGTGCACCTGCCATTGTTCCAACTGCTGTTTCAACCATTGAACCCACTTGACAGAACAGTCCTAAAGATTCAGCCAGACTTGCTAATTTTAGTGCTGGGTAAATCCCGCCTGTTTTCATCAGCTTAATATTAATAAAGTCGGCACCTCTATATTTGTTCAATTCTATTAAATCAGATATATCATGAATACTTTCATCAGCCATAATTTGAACATGTGTAGCATTTCTAACCTCTGCCATCGCCTTATGGTCCCCAGCTTTTGTCGGCTGCTCATACCATTCAACACGACAATCACGTGTCTGCTCTATCACATATACAGCTTCAGTCACTGTCCAGCCTTGATTAGCATCGACGCGCAATTTGACTTTTTTAGGAAGAACTTGGCTGACCTGACGGATACGCTCAATATCCGTTTCAACGTCTGTTCCCACTTTGATTTTCACATGTCTAATCCCTTTTTTCAAAAGTTCCGCGGCTTCTTTTGCCATTTTTTTCGGCGGCAGGATGCTAATCACATTGGGAATATCTAAATGGCTATGAGTTTTTCCACCAATTAGCCGGTAAACAGGTTGGCTTAAAATATTCCCCACTAAGTCGTACAACGCTAAATCTATAGCTGCTTTTGCTGCTGGCACATGAAAAATTCTTTCATTCATTTTTTGATGAATGAGATTCAGATTAAACGGACTATCATCAATTACAAGAGGAGCTAATTCATGATTAATAATTTCCAGTGTACTTTCCCAAGTCTCTCCTGTAACATAGGGATCTGGAACGGATTCTCCCCAGCCGAAATATCCATCTTCAGTTTCCATTCGAACCAAGATAACTGGCATATCATCAAAATGGTTATAAGAAATGATAAAGGGTTTAATAAGATTCATTGTCAAGCCAAAAATTTCTACTTTTTTAATCTTCATTTTCCACTTCACCAAATTTCTTAATAAATTCTGCTAACCTTTTCATATCAATATTGCCACCAGAAATGAGATTAAGCACCTTTTTCCCTTTCAGATGATCTAATAAGCCTTCTTGAAATGCTGCTACCCCAACAGCTCCTGAACCTTCAATCATATAATGATGTTCATTGGCTAACCAATAGACAGCTTTCGCTACGCTCTCCTCTTCAACTAATACAAATTCATCCACAACCTTCTTCACAAGCTCAAAATTTCCTTGTCCAATTCCACCATGCAAGCCTTCTGCATAAGAATCCTGATATTCTACATCTACAATTTTTCCGGATTTATAGGAATAGTACCAAGGAGGCGAAGCATGTGTCTGTACGCCTATTACCTTTATATTCGGGTTAATTGCTTTTGCAACGAGTGCAGTTCCGCAAATTAATCCCCCTCCGCCAGCTGGAACGACAACTGCATCAAAATCCGGCTCCTTTAAAAATGATTCTAAAGCCGCTGTTCCTTGACCTGCAATAATATCATCATCTTCAAATGCTTCAACAAACAATCGTCCGGATTCTTCTACAAATTGATATGCATATTTCTCAGCTTCATCATATGTTTTTCCTTTAACAATGATTTCCCCGCCCAGTTGGCGGATCCCTTCCAATTTTACTTCAGGTGTTGTTTCAGGAACGACAATTTTAGCTGAAACATTTTTCAATGCAGCCGCATATGCCAGGCCTTGAGCATGGTTTCCAGCTGAGGCAGTTGTTACGCCATTTTTTAATTCTTTTTCAGTTAATACATTCAGTTTATTTAATGCACCTCTAACTTTGAATGATCCAGTCTTTTGAAAGTTTTCTAATTTAAACCATATATTTGCATCTGTTTGTGAAGATAGCTTGGTTGATTCAACTAATGGCGTATGATTTACACGTCCCTTTACTCTTTTATATGCCTTTAATACATCTTGATATGTTACATGAAGTACCATATTCGCTCCTCCCTTTTTTTATCGATAATCTCTAACTATTTGAATAATCAGTTCAATAGCATCTGCCAAAACTTCCTCATCTATTTCAAAACGTGCATGATGGTGAGGGTATTTGCTGTTTTCTCCACCCATTCCCACAAATGTAAAAGCTCCAGGTCGATGAAGTAAATAATGCGAGAAATCTTCTGCACTCATTACAGGAGGAATTTCCTTAAATACATCATCCTTAAACTCCCGTCGAACAATCTGCTCTACTCGTCGACTCTGCTCAACATGATTGATTAATGGTGGTGTTCCCTTTATATATTCCAATGTTCCTTTTGCGTGAAAGGAATGACAAATCCCGCTGATTATTTCACGCATCCGTTTTTCAATATAGTCGACTACCTCTATTGAAAAACCACGTACTGTCCCTTTCATAGTTACTGTATTTGGAATAATATTATACGTTTTTCCCGCTTCTATGCTGCCTATCGATATAACTTTTGTTTGAATGGGGTCTGTATTACGGCTTACGATGGACTGCAATGCTTGAATAACATGTGAACAAATATAAGTTGGATCTACTGTTGCATGTGGCATAGAACCATGACCACCGGACCCTTCAATGGTAATAATAAAATCATCTGAAGATCCCATCATCGGACCATGAGAAAGACCAATTTTACCTTTTTCTAAACCTTGCCATAAGTGAAAACCATAAACTGCATCAACATTCTTAAGGACACCTTTCTCAATAAGATCATTTGCACCACTCGGTTCAATTTCCTCAGACGGCTGAAAAATCAATACAATATTAGGTGAAATCTCTTTTTTGTTTTTAGAAAGCCACTTTGCCGCAGCTAACAACACAGCTATATGGCCATCGTGTCCACAAGCATGTGAAACGCCTTCATTTTGCGATTGGTATATTTTCTCTCCTTCTTCTTGTACTGGCAGCGCATCCATGTCTGCCCGCAATGCAATTGTCTCCTCGTCCTGTGTCCCTTTTATATAACCAATCACTCGCGGAAGAGAATAATCCATCAATTCAATATTCAATGATTCTAAACGCTGTTTGACATACTTTGCTGTTTCATATTCTTGCCACGACAATTCTGGATATTGGTGTAAATATCTGCGGTCTTCAATTGCCTCTGCAGTAAGTTTGGCCATAATGGATAGATTCATAATTTTCCTCTTTTCCTGAAAGAATTTTATACGACTGTCCAATATTAAATAATCTATTAAAACAGGAATAAATGAGCAATGGTTACGAATACAGCACCTAATGTATAATGAATTAACAATAATGGCCATATCCAACGCACCCACTTTGTCCAAGCGATGCCTGCTGCAGCTAATCCTGCCATAAAGTACCCGGAGGTTGGTGTAAAAATATTAGAAATACCGTCACCAAATTGAAAAGCTAAAACGGCTGTTTGGCGATCAACACCAACTAAGTCTGCCAACGGTGTCATAATAGGCATTGTCAAAGCAGCTTGTCCACTTCCAGATGGAACAATAAAATTTATCAAAGACTGGGAAATATACATCCCTATTGCTGTTAAACTGCCGGGAAGACCACTGACCGCGTTGGAAATTGCATATAAAATAGTATCTATAATCATACCATCTTCTAAAACAGCTAAAATACCATAAGCGAATCCAACTACGAGAGCGCCAAGTACTAATACTTCACACCCTTTAACAAAACTCTCTGCGATTTCATTTACACGCATTTTAGCTACTATCCCCATAATGATACCCATTAAAAGAAATAAACCGGCAATTTCTTTAATAAACCATCCATACTGCATAACACCAAACGCTAATGTGAAAATAGTCAATATTAAAGTTCCAATAATAATCATCTGTCTTTTGGTCAAATCTTTTCTTTCCACTTGTTTGATGCTCGCTTTTTTCTTCTTATCTTCTTCATACATTAAACTTTTTGTCGGGTCTTTTTTGATTTTACGTGCATATAACATGACATAAGTAATCGTCACACTAACAAAAATAAACCAGAAAATGATTCTTGGCACAAACCCTGAATAGATTGGTAACTCTGCAATGCTTTGGGCTACTCCTACTGTAAATGGATTCATAAAAGCAGCGGAAAATCCAGCGGAGGCGCCACCAAGCACAATAGCTGCACCAACAATAGAGTCATACCCTAATAACAACGCAAGCGGAGTTATTATCATTATATACGGAATGGTTTCCTCTGCCATTCCAAAAATTGCTCCTCCTAGTGCAAAGAACACCATTAAAACGGGAATCAGATAAATATCTTTCCCATTCATTTTTTGAGTAATCGATGTTACCGCATTATCCAATGCTCCGGTTGCTCGAAAAATACCAAATGCTCCTCCTATAATAAAGATAAAAAAAATAATCTCCGCACCATTTACCATACCTTGATGAACAGATTGAAATATGTCTAAAAAACCAACTGGTTCAGACTCGATACCTTTGTAAGATCCATCTACAACCACAGCTCTTCCGTCAATTTCTGTACGATCGTATTCCCCTGCAGGAATAAAATATGTCGAAATAGCAGCAATTACAATTAAAGAGAAAATAATGACATAAACATGCGGAACTTTAAATTTACCATGTTTACGTGAATCATCGTAGTTCTCATTAAGTTCTGACATATAATTTTCTCCTCCCTTTAGAGTGAAACCAATATCAAATAAATCACTTTTTCTACAGATTGCAGAATAATTCTCAGTAATTCTGCCATTTCTGTTCTTTTTTGCAATATTTCTTTAAATCTTAAGTAATCATCCTTTCAACCACAATTTTATTTCTATAAAATCACTATTATATACATGACAACACTATATCTAACATTTTATTAAATGTTTATAAATCTATTTTTTAAACCTCCGGTTGAGATTATTACCAGCTAAATACCTGTATGTTTAACATGTATTAATAACTTAAACTAATTCGATTATATTTTAAAAAATTCTGGTTCACGATTTCTGTATACTGCATAATATTTTAAACCCATACTCTTTAATTTTTCACTTATTTCATTGAAGCCTTCACCTATTCTATCTGGAGTATGTGCATCAGAACCAAAAGTTACAATTTCTCCACCTAATTCAAAATATCTTTTAAAAATATCTAAATGTGGATTAATCATATTCTTAGTAACAAACTTAGATGTGTTGCATTCAAGTCCTCTTCCTGAACTAATAACCTCTTTTAAAATTTCATCAAGTACATCCGCAAATTTTAAATATGAAAAATATTCTACAGCTCCGGGACAGTATCTTAATACAAAGTCCATATGTCCTACAACATCACAATTCTTAAAACCCTTTAGATTAATCAGTTCCTGTTCAAAATAACTCTCACAAGCCTCCTGAATTGATACAGATTCATAATGCTTTTTATCCTCAGCATCTAATTCATTAAATCGATGTGTCGAACCAATAATAAAATCAAAAGGATATTCGGAAGCATACTGATTAAGCATTTCTACCAAATGCGGTTGTATTCCTAATTCAATACCCAATAGAACTTCTATTTTATCTTTATATAATTCTTTGTAATTAAGAATTTCATTAACGTATGGTTTCGTTTCGCCCGTATCATTAAGTAAAAACGTAAAATAATCTGGCGGAAAAGGTGTTGCGTCATAGTCTTGATGGTCTGTAATACATATACTTCTCATGCCTTTACTAATCGCAGTTTCAATATTGTCTTTTAAGGGTGTATTTGAATCACTTGACCAATACGTATGGTTATGCATGTCGACAATCATTATGATACCTCCATTAATTTACTTTACTTTTGAAATCCTGATCATCTATTTTATTTTCTAAAATATGTTTATTTGTTTTGTTTTCCAAAGGTTTTATACTAATGCCTGTAAATGCGTAAAGGTATGCTATTATCCAAATAAAATAACTCATAAAAGCATACGGTAAATAGGATATAATAGGAACTCCAAATACAGCTGGATAGTATACACCAGAACCTGACCATGGTACAAAACCAGCAAAACCAGTCCCAAAGTCCTCCATAGTTCTAGATAAATTCAAAGTTGAGTATCCCATCTTTTTGAACTTATCAGAATACATTTCACCAGTAAGTATTAATGCTAAAGTCGAACTTCCACCTACCGCCACTAAAAAGACTACTGAAATTGAGGTCGCAAATATCAAACCAAATCTTGTCTTTATAGACTCAAATAACTTCCCTAACAAAACTTCTAAAGCACCTATTTGTTCCATAACTCCGGCAAAGTAAAAACAAATATAAATCACGATAAATGCTTGCAACATAGAAGCTAGTCCGCCTCTATTCAATAATTCAGTTGCTCCAGCGCCCGCATCAGAGGCTATAAATGCGGGGTTTGCACTTTCAATCATACTTAAATCAAATCCATCATAAAGAGCAATAACCCCATCTACCAACGCATATCCCTGATAGAAAATACCAATTAATATTGCTACAATGGATGATAAAACCATCATTACAGTAGACGGTTTTTTTCTTATAGCACCGTAAATCACAATAAATAACGGGATTAAAACAACAATATTCCAGTCATAAGCTGTATTTAATGTGTCTAATAGATGTAATGTTTCATCAGGTAATCCGTGGCCGGTTGCACTAGCATTTATCCCCATAACAATGTATATAATTAAACCTAATATTGCAGCTGGAATAACGGTTTTAGTCATGTGCTTAATATGATCGAAAATATCATTTTTTGTGGATAATGCTGCTAAAATCGTTGTATCAGATAATGGTGATAACTTATCTCCAAATATTGCTCCCGTATAACATGCACCTGCTACTGCTGCAACATTTACATTTGGCATCCCCATAGCAATACCCATCATAGTAATTCCTGCTGTAGCAGCTGAACCCCAAGCAGTACCTGTGCTCATAGAAAAAACTGCACATAATATGAACGCAGAAGCTAAAATCCATTGTTCACTTACTAATTGTACTCCATAATAAATAAACATAGGAATCGTTCCAGAAAACATCCATGAACCAAGTAAAAATCCAACTGCTATTAAAATTGACATAGCGGGAATTGCTGATTTAATTTTACCTGCAGTATATTCCTCCATTTCTTTCCATGTATACCCACATCTCCAACCTATAAATATTAAATAAGCAACTGCTATGGCAATTAATGCAGGCGCTGGTAAATCTGCTAATGTCCCAAAAAAGAAAATAACTAACAACACAATCACTGATGACAGCGCTTCCATTAATGAGGGTTTTCTTTTTATTTTTTCTTTCATAATAGATTCCACCTTGTGTAAAAGTAGTTTCTTATTCCTATTTAATTATTTGCATTGATTATACTCATTTCTAACTCATATTCCGATATCGCGTCATCAATTATAGAAATACCTTGTTCCAAATGTTTTTTATCTATCGTTAGTGGTGGCATCATTCGTATTACCTCGCCTTTATTTCCACTTAGGTAGAGGATTACTCCTTTATCAAGACATTTTTTAAGTATCTTCATTAATCCTTCTCCATTTGGTTCACCAGTCACTGGATGAATAATTTCAACCCCTAACATCAATCCAATCCCTCGTACATTACCAATCACTGGGTGATTTTCTTTCAGTTTTTCTAACTTTTCCAATGCATAAGCCCCTAAAATTCTAGAATTTTTAATTAGATTTTCATCTTTTAATACATCAATAGTTACACATGCAGCTGCACATGCAACTGGATTTCCTCCAAAAGTTGTACTATGACTCCCAATTGTCCATTGCTCCATCAGCTTTTTAGAAGCCACTGTAGCACTCAACGGTAGCCCACTGGCTATTCCTTTTGCGATTGCCATAATATCTGGAATTACTCCAAATCTATTTGCCGCAAACCAGTCACCGGTCCTTCCAAAACCTGTTTGAATTTCATCAAATATCAATAAAATATCATGCTTATTGCAAATTCCACGAATTTTCTTTAACCAGGCTTGCGGAGGAATAACATACCCTCCTTCACCCAATACTGGCTCTAAAATAACTGCCGCAACTTCTTCCGGGTCAACTTGATGACTAAATAACCGATTAAAATCTTTTTCAACATGTTCGGACCAATAAACTTCTGGGTCTTCTCCTGCAGGGGTCTCTGTAATCTGTGCGTAAGGCAATTGATACGACATATTACCGCCAACAGGTAAATTTCTTCTATACTTACTTTTGGAAGAAGTCAGGCTCAACGCCCCCATTGTTCTTCCATGAAACCCTCCTAAGAATGAAACAACATAGGGCCTTTTCGTCACATGTCTAGCTAACTTAACAGCTCCTTCAACGGCTTCAGAACCACTATTACCAAAGAAGAAACAATCTAACGAATCTGGTAAAATAGTTTTTAACTTTTTTGCTAATTGAAGAATAGATTCATAATTAATAATACCAATTGGACCATGGAGTAAATGATCCACCTGGTTTTTAATAGCTGCAACAACCTTTGGATGTCTATGCCCCGTATTTTCTGTTGCAATTCCAGAAGTGAAATCCAAATATTTACGCCCATCTATACCGATATAATAAAACCCTTCAGAGCTTTTAACGGGAAGATTGGGAAAATCTTTAGCCATTGTTGGTGCTAACAGTCCCTCTTCATCTATTGTTTTCCAATCAATCATTAATCACATCTCCCATTTTCAAAGATTTTAAATATTTGATTTGATTTTTCCATAGAGTTACTATTCAGTCAAACTCAATCTATAAAATATTTTTATAGTAAAAAAGAATGGATTTGGTAAAGGTTATTTCGTATATTTCACTAATAATTTTATAATAATACAAAAATTAATTAAATAATCTATTTTAATCTTCGTAAAGGATAGAGGGTTACATACTTTCAAGGAATTTTCTATTTCGCGAACGCATAGTTTAATAAACTATTCCTGTATATTTATAAACAATTTTTGTTAAGTTGATACAAATAGTCCAAATGATTAAAATGTTCTTATATTTAGTTGGGAGGTAATTATATTAGGACAATCAAAGAGAGGAGTAAACATGGCCCCGGATACAATTCGATATGCAGGGATAACAGATCGGTTAAAAAAATCGGTCATTCTGTGAACGACCTTGGGAACATTGATATTGCTCAAACAGGTGTGGAGGATAATCCGTCCACTAACTTGAAAAACTTAGATGCAATCAGAAAGACTAATTTAAAATTACAAGAACAGGTAGATGAAATTATCAAAAAAGATGAGTTTCCGCTCATTTTAGGAGATCATAGTATTGCAATCGGAACAATGGCAGGAGTAACTCAGAATTATTCCTTGGTGTTATCTGGTATGATGCACACGGAGATTTGAATGTACCTGATACTTCTCCATCTGGGAATATTCATGGTATGACACACGCAGCTATTTTAGGGTATGGACATCCTTCTCTCACCAATATTGGTGGCAGTATCCCTAAGATAAAACCTAAAAATGTAGTTATCATTGGTGCTCGTGACCTTGATGATGGTGAAAAAGAATTTATTCAGGAAATTGGAATAAAGGTTTATACAATGCACGAAATTGATAAATTAGGAATGACTCAGGTTATACAAGAAACTATTGATTATCTTAAAGAAACAGATGGTGTACATTTATCATTGGATTTGGATGGATTAGATCCCGTTGATTGTCCTGGTGTTAGAACTCCAGTATTAGGCGGCATTAGCTATCGTGAGAGTCACCTAGCAATGGAATGTTAGAAGATGCTAAAATAATTACTTCAGCTGAATTCGTTGAAGTAAATCCAATTCTTGATGAAAGAAATAAAACAGCTACTGTAGCTGTAGCACTTATCGGTTCTTTATTTGGTGAAAAATTGTTAGAGCCCTCCTATACAAATCGACGTATAAATAGTGAAACATTGTAATTAATTCTATAGATAAACACCATTACAATAAAAACTATCAATTGATGTATTAAATTTTTTTATGGAGTAATTAAATAATCGGTGCCTCTTTGATTGATTTTTTAATGACAGACAAGAATTAATCTAATAGTTTGATAAAAATAAAAACGGTCATTTGCATTTCATAAGTGACCGTTTTTATTTTTATTGTTTTTACTGGACAGTGAAGAGTTCTAACAAGAAAATGCAGGAAAATAACCCTTTCTGGCGAATATATCTAATAGCCTAACTTACCGGAAAAGATCATCCAGTTATATGGACATCGCTTCAAAATCGAATCTACTTTCCGAGAAATGAAACAGGTCATCAATGGTTTCGGTTATCATTTCTGGAGTAAATTGATGTCAAAGCTGAACCGTTATTTAAAAAAGGACAAAGCGCATCCGTTAGAGCAGATTACGGACGCAAAAGATAAAGAAAACATCCAGTTGGCCATCAAAGCCATCGAAGGATACGTGATGTGCAGCTGTATCGCCATGGGGCTGTTACAGCTGATTTCGATTCGTTATTCCCATCGTGTCCCTGGTCTGCTCTTTCTTTACTTGCGGACACCCTCCAAAGCAGTCATCTCCGAAGCTACGGTGAAGGCTTATTTGCAGCGGTCTATTTTTTACCTGTTTGCCCAAAATCCGCATTTATCCATACGCAAATAATTCAATGTAAGCAGGAAACACCTGATTTTGAGGACGATTCACTGGCTTCTTAGTGTTCAGAACTTTTTACTGTCCAGTAGTTTAGCTTAGGTATCTTTAATTTCCCTTAAGCAAAACATAAAGAAATCTAAAGAAAATTAAACCAGCATGAAGCCTACTCCCCAAATTGTTTTTATATACTCATCAGAAGTGATTTCAGCAATTTTTTTGCGAAGATTGGAGACATGAACACTAATGGTATTGTCATCGCCTAAGTAGGTCCCTTTCCAGATTCTTTCATAAATCTCCTTTTTGGAAAAAGCATGCTCCGGATGATTTACCAATAAGGACAGAATATCAAATTCTGCATTCGTTAATTGCAACTCGTTGTTTTCTAAAGATACAGATAGTTTCCCCGGGTTAATGTTCAGTCCACGTCATACTTTCTCCGCCGTTCGCGATGAATTAGCAATTGATTTACGTAATTGAACTTCAACTCTAGCCAACAACCTCTTCTTGATTAAAGGGCTTGGTTATATAATCGTCTGCCCCCATTTTCAATACTTGTACTTTATCTTCTATATCAATCTTGGCTGAAATTACAATAATTGGAATGTAACTCTCTTTCCTGACATGGTTTATTAATTCTTCCCCGCTTACTCCTGGTAACATCAAGTCCAATATAATTAAATCGTATGTATTATTTTGCAACTGTAACAGCCCTTCTGTACCAGAATAAGCCAGAACCGAAACCATGCCTGATTTTGTTAAAATTACACTTAGTAGCCTACCAATTTCTTGATCGTCTTCAACTATTAAAATCCTTTTACCCTCATTCATAGTCGTCACCTGTCTTTGAAAAACTATTACTGTTGATTATAACCAATTATAGCGTGTTTTTGTTTTTTAATCCGTAATACTAGAATCGGAGCATGAATGCGTGGCATGTTAAAAATGAACAAGAAATTATTTTGATTCTTTTTCACGGTACGGATAAAACATAAACCCACTCAAACCCGAATTCTATGTCAACGGCGGTCTTAGTTTGAAAAAATCTTTCATCAAACAGCCAACTAAAAACCATCACTTTACACTAATTTTCACCCTTATTTTTTGCTATAATAGATGAATGGATTACGATAATGGAGGATTAAATCATTGTATAATGAAATGAAGGAATGGAAGCACATATTTAAATTGGATCCGGCGAAGGAAATTTCCAATGAAAACTTGGAGAAAATATGTGAATCAGGAACAGATGCCATCATGGTTGGCGGAACCGATCATGTTACATTGGATGGTGTGCTGGATTTATTATCACGCATACGCCGTTATACGGTTCCTTGTCTATTGGAGATTTCCAATATGGAGGCTATTACACCTGGATTTGATTATTATTTTATTCCGATGGTATTCAATGCAACGGATAAGAAGTGGATGATGGATATCCAACATCAGGCCATTAAACAATATAAAGACATCATGGATTGGAATGAAATTTTCGTTGAGGGATATTGCATCTTAAACGAACAGGCAAAAGCATTCAGCAAAACCAGTTGCGAATTGCCTGATACAGATGATGTAATTGCCTATGCTTATATGGCTGAGCATGTCTTTCATTTACCAATCTTTTATATGGAATATAGTGGCACATACGGAGACCCTGAGCTCGTCAAACAGGTGAAAAATGAGTTGAACGAGACAATGCTATTTTATGGTGGTGGCATTGAAACCAAAGAACAGGCTGCAAAAATGCATGAACATGCTGATGTGGTAATCGTCGGAAATAGTATATATACAAACTTGAAACAAGCGCTAAAGACAGTAAAAGCAGTGAAAAATTAAATTGCGTGTTCAAAAACGGGCGGTAATTAGTAGGAGATTCTTTATCTTGAAGTTTCATTTTAACCGGTGTTTTTGAACAACCTCTTAAAGGTGGTGTTAGTGTGAGTCAAACCACAGATGACTTACTAAACGGATTAAATAAAGAGCAGCGTGCGGCTGTTAAGCATACGGATGGACCATTATTGATTATGGCTGGGGCAGGCAGTGGCAAAACCCGTGTGTTAACCCATCGGATTGCTTATTTATTGCATGAAAAAGATGTTGCGCCACGAAATGTACTGGCGATCACTTTTACCAATAAAGCTGCCAGGGAAATGAAGGAACGTGTCCGTAAGCTGGTTGGAGCAGGAAGTGAACAAATTTGGGTATCTACCTTCCACTCCATGTGTGTGCGGATTTTACGCCGTGATATTGACCGGATTGGTTATAATCGCAACTTTACAATTCTGGACAGTAGTGATCAGCTATCCGTTATCAAGCAGATCCTAAAGAATTTGAACATCGATCCGAAAAAATTTGATCCGCGGGCAATGCTGGGACAAATTAGTTCCGCGAAAAATGAACTGGTTACACCGGAAGCATACAGTAATAAGGTTGGCAACTTTTATGAACGGCAGGTAGCAAAAATTTATCAAGCTTATCAAAAGATATTGCAAAAAAATCAGTCCCTTGACTTTGATGATTTAATTATGCAAACGATCCACTTATTTAAACGGGTTCCGGAAGTCCTTGAATACTATCAACGGAGGTTTCAGTATATCCATGTCGATGAGTATCAGGATACCAACCATGCCCAATACTATTTAGTGAAACAATTGGCCAATCGGTTCCAGAATCTATGTGTTGTCGGTGATTCGGATCAATCCATTTATGCATGGCGCGGTGCAGATATTCAAAACATCCTGTCATTTGAACAAGATTATCCCACTGCACGAACGATTTACCTGGAACAAAATTACCGATCGACCAAATCGATTTTGGATGCAGCCAACCAGGTCATTCGCAATAATCCCGGCCGTAAACCGAAAAATTTGTGGACCGAAAATGATGAAGGCAAACAGATCAAATATTACCAAGGGGCTACGGAACAGGAAGAGGCTTTGTTTGTGACCGATAAGATCCAGGAACTTACAAATGAACAAGGCTACTCACCAAGCGATATCGCTATTTTATATCGGACGAACGCCCAATCGCGAGCCATTGAGGCAACCTTGATGAAGTCAACGATTCCTTATCAAATGGTCGGCGGTCAAAAATTCTATGAGCGAAAAGAAATTAAAGATTTGACTGCATATTTGCGACTAATTACGAATCCGGATGATGATATCAGCTTTGAACGGGTCGTCAATGTTCCAAAGCGGGGCATCGGCAAAACATCCATCGATCGCCTGCGTGACTATGCAACAGAACATGATTTATCCTTTTACGAAGCGGTAAAAGACATTGCTTTGACTGGTGTGTCCAAGAAAGCGGCAAAAGCAATGGAGGAATTTACGACATTGATCCGTACATTATCACAACAACAGGAATTTCTAACTGCAACCGATATGGTAGAGGCTGTGTTGGAACGGACAGGCTATGAAACCATGTTAAAAAACGAAAACACCCTTGAGTCACAAAGCCGCCTGGAAAACTTGGAAGAATTCATGACGGTAACGAAGGACTTTGAAGCAAGCAGTGAAGATAAGACACTTGTCGCCTTTTTGACAGATCTTGCTTTAATCGCTGATATTGACCGGGTTGACGATGATGACGCTGACCAGGAAGAAAAAATCACCCTTATGACATTACATGCAGCGAAAGGATTGGAATTTCCGGTTGTCTTTTTAATTGGTATGGAAGAAAATGTCTTTCCGCATAGCCGTTCTCTGTTCGATGATAATGAAATGGAAGAGGAGCGTCGTCTTGCCTATGTGGGTATTACCCGCGCGGAAAAAGAACTGTATTTAACGCACGCAAAAATGCGCACATTATATGGCAGAACCAATATGAATCCAATCAGCCGGTTTATCAATGAAATCCCGGAAGAACTAATTGACGGAATGGAAGAGGTCCATCAAACCATGTTTGGCAGTATTGCAAAACAGGAAAAAGCGGCTGTTAGTCAACCATTGAAACGGAAGGCTCAAAAAATGCAAGAGACTACTGGTGCACAAAGTCAAACGTGGAAGCCTGGTGACAAAGCAATGCACAAAAAATGGGGTGTCGGTACGGTCGTCAAGGTAGAAGGAGAAGGTGATTCCATGGAACTGGATATTGCGTTTCCAGCACCAACAGGAATCAAACGATTATTAGCAAAATTTGCACCCATTACGAAGCAGTAGAAAGGTGTTTTGTCGATGAATAAAGAGCAGGCTCAGGAAAAAATAACTGCCCTGAAAGAATTATTAAATCAATACAGTTATGAATATTATGTTCTGGATAAACCAAGCGTTCCTGACTCGGAGTACGATCAAAAGCTGCAAGAGTTACAAAAAATAGAGGCTGAATTCCCGGAGCTGATTACATCCGACTCCCCGACCCAGCGTGTTGGCGGGGAACCGCTGGATGCTTTTCGAAAAGTCCGGCATAATGTCCCGATGCTAAGCCTGGGAAATGCCTTTAATGTCAATGATTTGCGTGACTTTGACCGCCGTGCCCGTGAAGGATGCGATCAGCCAATCAGCTACGTTTGTGAACTGAAAATTGATGGGCTGGCCGTTTCCCTGTTGTATGAAAATGGCAAATTCACCCGTGGAGCGACTCGTGGAGATGGGACAACCGGTGAGGATATCACGTCCAATTTGCGAACGGTGCGCAGTATTCCATTAACAATAAAAGATACAGAAACGATTGAAGTGCGTGGCGAAGTCTTTATGCCACACAAATCTTTTCTGGCGTTAAATAAACAGCGAGAAGAAAATGGCGAAGAACCGTTTGCCAATCCCCGTAATGCTGCGGCAGGATCACTTCGGCAGCTCGATCCTAAAATTGCTGCAAGCCGTAATCTGGATATCTTCTTATATGGTGTTGGCGAATGGCAGGCAGGAACTATCGAAAGTCATAGCGAACGGCTGGAGTATTTGCAGAAACTGGGATTAAAAACAAATCCCGAATGGCGCAAATGCCAAACGATTGACGAGGTGCTGGAGTATGTGGAATATTGGACGAAAGAACGTCCGAATTTAAGCTATGAAATTGACGGGATTGTTATCAAGGTAGATAATTTAGACCAACAAGAAGAACTGGGCTATACGGCAAAAAATCCACGCTGGGCGATTGCTTATAAATTTCCTGCTGAAGAGGTGCTTACTACATTAAGGGATATTGAACTAAGTGTCGGCCGTACTGGTGTTGTCACCCCAACCGCTGTTTTGGATGCGGTAAGGGTTGCTGGTACAACGGTAAAACGGGCATCACTGCATAATGAAGACCTCATTCGGGCCAAAGATATTCGGATTGGCGATAAGGTTATTATTAAAAAGGCCGGTGATATTATTCCGGAAGTTGTCCGTGTTGTCGAGGAAAAACGGACAGGGGAAGAACAGGAATTTCACATGCCAACTGAATGCCCGGCATGTGGTAATGAACTGGTACGGTTGGAGGAAGAAGTAGCACTCCGTTGCATCAATCCTAATTGTCCGGCCCAGTTAAAAGAGGGACTGATCCATTTTGTCTCCCGCAATGCAATGAATATCGATGGGTTGGGTGAAAAAGTAATCCAGCAGCTTTTCCGGGAGAATTTAGTCAAAACAATTGCCGATATATACAGGTTGGACCGGGAAGAACTGTTGAACCTGGAGCGTATGGGAGAAAAATCAGTTGATAATTTGCTAAAAGCTATTGATGCTTCAAAAGCGAATTCACTGGAGCGATTATTATTCGGGCTAGGTATCCGCTTTGTTGGTGCTAAAGCAGCAAAGACACTGGCTGAGGAATTTGAAACTATGGAAAAATTGCAACAGGCTACGATGGAAGATTTAATTGCAATTGATGAAATTGGGGAAAAAATGGCTGATTCTATTGTCCAATATTTTTCCGAACAAAAGGTAACCGACCTCCTGAATGAATTACGCGAACTTGGCGTTAACATGGAATACACCGGTGTGAAACGTTCCGAACGGACGAGTGATTCCATTTTTGCTGGAAAGACCTTCGTATTGACGGGAAAAATGGAAAACTACACCCGGCAAGAGGCTAAAACGCTAATCGAGAATTTGGGCGGATCAGTTACCAGTAGTGTTAGTAAAAAAACAGATTTCGTGATTGCTGGAGTCGATGCCGGCTCAAAATATGACAAAGCACAAAAACTCGGCGTGACTATCTGGGATGAGGAACAGTTAAAAGAAGCTTTGGAATGATCGAGATAGACAGCCCCGCCGGATAGGATGATCCATATCCGGCTGCAGTCCCGGAACATGCTATGGTATGTGCGGGATCTTACGTTTGAGGATCAGGGAGTGGAAATGGTGAAGAAATTATGTGTAGTTCTCCTATGTTCGCTATTATTATTGGCGAGCTGTGCACCAAGGATGAATGATGATGAGGAAGTCGTGCAAAAAAAGAATGAAACAGCCAATAAGGAAAAATCAATTGTGCCCAGTTATCAATTATCAGAAGAAACCTATCGGATGATCCTTCCTTATAAAACAAGTGCGGTCAGGGGAGTTATCCTTGATCAAATGGGAAACCGCCTGGATATAGATGAAATGGAAGAAGGATTAAGACGACAATCCAAAACCGTATACGATCCGAAAAAATATTATTACCAGGAAGGGCAGTATTTGGATGAGGAAACAGTTTACGATTTGATTGATGGCTTGAACCCGGATAAGGATCCAAAAGATAAAAAAGGGAAAAAAGAGAGGGAAAAATATTTTCGTGATCATCCACGATATTTATCCCATATTCTGGAGCAAAATTATTTGACCAAGAATGATAAGAATGCTGCAAAATTGGAAGGAATATCGATTGGGCTTGCCCTTAAGTCGGTTTACAAGTTTCAGGCAGAAGAAGGCGGTCCGTATCATTACGAGAAGATTAGTAAAGATGAAATGATGAAACAAGGAGAAGAAATGGCGCAAAAGGTGCTAAAGAAACTCCGTGGCATCGATGAATTAAAGGATGTGCCAGTTTTAATTGCTTTGTATCGTGAAGGAGAAGAAGGTTCGCCAGTTCCGGGAAACTATGTAGCCAAAACAGCGGTAAAAGCCGGGAAATCGACCATTGATGATTGGGACAATATCAAGGAAGAGCATGTACTATTCCCAGACGATAAATCGGCGGACAAGTATTTTGACGATAACAAGTTAATTGAGGATTTTGGCAAGGAAATTCAAGATTTCTTCCCCAACTATGTCGGTGTGATCGGTGATGGTTTCTATATTGATGGGGACTTGAAAAAACTTACTTTGGAAATCCCGATTGAATTCTACGGAAAAGGGGAAGTCATTGGATTTACACAATACGCTTATGGACTGATCAAGGAAATGTTTCCGGATTACTATGATATAGAAGTGAAAATCACCGCCAATAATGAAGTGGAAAGTGTGATTTACCGCAGTGCCGGGGACGATGATCCAACTGTTCATATTTTTGATTAGAATGGTGTAAAGTTATTTCTGTAACACGATAACATATCGACCTGGATTGCAGAATGACAGAAGAAATCACATTGAAGAGGAGCTTATGCAAAGTGCACAAGCTCCTCTTCAATGTGAACAGATTATCTTTGTTTGATGGTGCAGATGTCCTAACTCCAAAAAAGAACAACAGAATATGAACGTAGGACGGGGCATAAGACATATAAAAACAAAATATAACAACAAGGCCGGTTTTGGTAAAATATTGCAGAAGAAGGTCCTATTTTTGCATAACTTTCCCCATTTCAGGAAAGTCATTATATATTTTGATCGATAATCTGCTTAAAAGCCCTTCAATTTTCCCAATATGAATTTTCGGTAATTCATGCTATTATATAAATATAGAAACCTTGATGAATTTATTTTCGAATCCGGTCTGAGAGGTGGGTACATAGATGGAAATAGGATCATACATCAAATTACACCGTATCAAACAGGAAATGACCCAGGCGGAGCTAGCAGAAGGAATTGTATCCTTTGCCTACTTATCCAAGATTGAAAACGGTAAAACAGAGGCAAGTCCGGAAATCATTAGTCTTTTATGCTCACGTCTTGGCATACAGCTGGATAACGAAAAGGAAATGACCATCAAGGAAAAATGCCAGGAGTGGTTCAGTCGCCTGTACGAGGTCAGTGATAGAGAAGAAATTGTTCGCCGGTATAATGAACTAGAGGAGCTAATGGAAGATACACATTCCGAGAATCTGGTCATGTTCGAGATACATAAGATACGTTACTTCCTTATTCTAGGTGATTACGAAACGGCACTGACACAAATGAATAGTCTGGCAGATTTATTTAGCACATTTGATAACCTGCATCAATTTTATTGGTATAAGTTTAAAGGAAACTACAATTCAATTGTAGGGGAATTTATTCAAGCGATGCGAATGTATGAACTTGCAGAAGAAAAGCTGAACCAACTGGAATTGTCAGAAGAGGAAGTTGCCGACTTGCAGTATACGATTTCGGTAACACATAGTAAGTTGCGAAATACGCTTGAATCAATTGAATATGCAAATAAGGCATTGGATGTATTCCAAAAAAAATATAATTTTATGAGATGTGCACAGTGCCATATTTTGTTGGGCATTTCTTATCGGCGACTGATGATGTATGAGAAAGCGATTAAGAATTACAATTTGGCATCACACTTAGGAAAATTAAGTGAAAATAATCAACTGATTCAATTAACAAACCAAAATCTGGGAAGTTTATACTCAACTAAAGGTGAAACAAGTAAAGCAATCAAGTTCTATAGTAAAATAATGAATGATGAGCAATTAGCTATAGAAGAAAGACTAGCTGCCATCACATGTTTAATTAGGGAATATTACAATATTGATGATTACGATAAGGCGAGGGATTGTGTTAAATTAAGTCTGAACTTGATGGAGAATGCTGTTAATATTGAGCAGTATAAATTATTTTATTATATAACTTATACCTATTATTATGCACTTGAGAATGATAGGGAGGAATTTGAAGATTTAGTGATTAATAAGTTTATTCCATATTTGGAGAAACATAAAGACTATGCAAACCTTGTCACCTACGCAGAACTTATGGGCAAACATTATGAACAGTTACGCAGGTACAAGGAAGCAACCAAATTTTATAAGCAAGCTAATTTAGCTTATGAACAATTTACGATTATTTAAAGGGGGGATAAAGTTGAAAAAGATTATCGCAACAGTAGCCTTGGGTGCCCTATTGGCTACAGGATTTTTGTTCACCCAAGATAATTCATCAGATCTGGCAATGGATAGAGAACCTGGTGTTCTATCAATCAGCAGTCACGGCTCTTCATTTTAATCACTAAGTATCAAAGTTTTTAGTCTATTACCCTATTACTATGATGATGATTCCCGAAATGGATTGGAACCCGTTTCGGGACTTTTTTTGTTCCTACATAATAATTTGGTTGATATATTAGGTTTTCCGGTTGATAAAGGTGGGGTAAGCGATTGATACTGTAGAAAATGTGGTTGTTATTCGCGTGATTCAAATGTGAAAAAACAACAAACAGTGTCGCGATTAGTTGCTAATAGCTGTCTAATTCTGCTATTATCAATAGTATTGTGAGACTTAATCGGAGGTGTAAATATGGCGGATATTTCAATGGATCAGGTGAAACATGTTGCCAATCTGGCGCGACTTGCGATAACCGATGAAGAAGCTAAAATGTTTACGAAACAACTGAGCTCGATTCTGGAATATGCAGAGCAATTAAATGAACTGGATACGACAGGTGTAGAGCCAATGACACACGTACTGGATTTGAAAAATGTCCTGCGTAAAGACGAACCAAAAGAATGGATTACCCAGGAAGATGCACTGAAAAACGCACCAGATACAAAAGGTGATTATTTCCGTGTGCCATCGATCCTGGAGTAGGGAGGGAAAGACATGTCATTGTTTGATAACAGTATCAAAGAACTGGAAGTGAAATTACATAATAAAGAAGTTTCCGTAACAGAGTTGGTGGATACGTCCTATAAACGAATCGCGGAAGTGGATGACCAGGTACAGGCATTTTTAACATTGGACGAAGAGAATGCCCGTAATGAAGCAAAGGCGTTAGACAATGAAACACCGGATTTTGCGAAACATCCATTGTTCGGGATGCCTGCCGGGATTAAAGATAATATTGTATCCAAGGCACTGCGGACGACCTGTGCCAGTCAATTCCTGAGAAACTTTGACGATCCGCTATACAATGCAACGGTCATTGAGAAATTGAATGACGCGAAATCGGTGAAGATCGGAAAATTAAACATGGACGAGTTTGCTATGGGTTCCTCGAATGAAAATTCAAGTTTTACCCCGACACGCAACCCATGGAATACCGACTATGTACCAGGTGGTTCCAGTGGCGGGTCTGCGGCTGCGGTTGCTTCTGGTGAAGTTTTTTATGCTTTAGGGTCTGATACAGGTGGATCAATTCGCCAGCCTGCATCCTTTTGCGGGGTTGTTGGATTAAAACCAACCTATGGCCGGGTATCACGCTTTGGCTTAGTAGCGTTTGCTTCTTCCTTTGACCAAATTGGCCCAATTACCCGGAATGTGGCCGATAATGCTCGGGTATTAGAGGTTATCTCCGGTCAGGATAAAATGGATGCCACTAGTGCCAATGTCGAAGTGCCTGCATTTACAGAAGGGTTAACCGGTGATGTAAAAGGACTAAAGATTGCCGTTCCAAAAGAATATCTTGGTGAAGGTGTATCTGAAGAAGTTCGTAAATCGGTAATGGATGCGCTTGCTGTCTATGAATCATTAGGTGCTCAGTGGGAAGAAGTTTCCTTGCCACATACAAAATACGCGGTTGCAACATACTACCTGCTTGCTTCATCCGAGGCGTCTGCTAACCTGGCACGATTTGATGGTGTACGTTATGGTGTTCGTTCGGAAAATGCCAAAGATATGCTGGACATGTTTAAACTATCCCGTAGTGAAGGCTTTGGTGATGAGGTGAAACGCCGGATTATGCTGGGAACGTATGCATTATCGTCCGGCTATTACGATGCATTTTATAAGAAAGCGCAAAAGGTACGTACATTAATTAAACAAGATTTTGATCACGTATTTGAAAGTTATGATGTTGTTATCGGACCAACAACCCCAACACCGGCATTTAAAGTTGGCGAAAATATCGATGATCCTTTGACTATGTATACCAACGATATTTTAACCATTCCTGTTAACCTTGCTGGTGTTCCCGCGATTTCTGTACCTTGTGGTATGTCGGAAAACGGATTGCCATATGGCTTGCAAATCATTGGCAAATACTTTGATGAAAACACGGTATACCGAACTGCACATGCTTTTGAGCAAGCAACCGATTATCATACGAAGCGTCCGGAGCTAGGGGGTGTGAGCAAATGAATTTTGAAACAATCATTGGACTCGAAGTACACGTAGAATTAAAAACAGACTCAAAAATTTTCAGTCCCAGCCCGAATGCTTTTGGGGCCAAGCCGAATTCCAATATTAGCCCAATTGATTTGGCCTATCCTGGGGTTTTGCCGGTATTAAACGAAGAAGCTGTCAATTTTGCGATGAAAGCGGCAATGGCATTGAATTGCGAAATTGCGACAGATACGAAATTTGACCGAAAAAACTACTTTTATCCGGACAACCCAAAAGCTTATCAGATTTCCCAGTTTGATAAACCGATTGGGGAACATGGCTGGGTGGAAATTGAAGTCGGCGGGAAAAAGAAGCGGATCGGTATCACTCGCTTACACTTGGAGGAAGATGCTGGTAAACTAACCCATGGTGACGATGGTTACTCACTTGTGGACTTTAACCGCCAAGGCACACCGTTGATCGAAATCGTGTCTGAACCTGATATGCGTTCACCGGAAGAGGCCTATGCATATTTGGAAAAATTGAAAAGCATTATTCAATATACCGGTGTTTCCGATTGTAAAATGGAAGAAGGTTCATTAAGGTGTGACGCGAACTTGTCGATCCGGCCAATTGGACAAGAAGCATTCGGGGTGAAAACCGAGTTGAAAAACTTGAACTCCTTCGCCTATGTTCAAAAAGGGCTGGAATTTGAAGAAAAGCGTCAGCAAAAAGTGTTACTTTCTGGTGGAGAGATTTTACAGGAAACCCGTCGTTTTGATGAAAAAACGAAAGAAACCATTTTAATGCGGGTCAAGGAAGGCTCGGATGACTACCGATACTTCCCGGAACCAGATCTCGTGCCATTATACATTGATGAGGCATGGAAAGAGCGGATCCGTCAGCAAATCCCGGAACTTCCGGATAAGCGAAAAGCACGGTTTATCAATGAATTGGAGCTATCGGAATACGATGCAGCGAATTTGACCAGCTCTAAAGAAATGGCTGACTTTTTTGAAGCAACGGTTGCAAGTGGCGCTGACGTGAAACAGGCATCCAACTGGTTAATGGGCGAAGTATCCGGATACATGAACAAGCATCTGAAGGAGCTGCATGATTTGGCACTTACCCCACAATCACTCGGTAAAATGATTCAGTTAATTGAAGATGGCACCATTTCTTCTAAAATCGCCAAAAAAGTATTTGCCGAATTAGTGGATAAAGGTGGCGATCCCGAGAAGATTGTCAAAGAGAAAGGGCTTGTACAGATTTCCGATGAGGGACAACTCCGTGATATCATTACGCCGATACTGGATGCCAATGAACAATCGATTATTGATTACAAAAATGGTAAAGATCGGGCATTAGGATTCCTGGTTGGCCAAGTTATGAAACAAACAAAAGGACAGGCAAATCCGCCAATGGTCAATAAGATTTTAAAAGAGGAAATGGATAAACGGTAAACATAAGAGAAGGCCATCTCGGAATTTAATTTCTGGGATGGCCCTCTTAAAATTATTGTATGGTGAAGAGGATTTACCGGATTATACCCGACTTATTAATCACGTGTGAGATGCTGAAACCCCACGAAATGAAGCTTCACTATTTGGTTCTTAACAATTTCACCAAGAATTTCCTCTTGGTGATTATCGCCTTTTTGAGCTCAAAAAAGTGCGGTTAGACTTTTCAAATAGAGAAAAAAAGTCTATGATAGTGGTTGTATGTATAAATAAAATCGCATTACATGATCTAGTAACCGTCATTGCAATAGGAGGAAGAGACGATGAAACGAGCCAGGATCATTTATAATCCGACATCGGGGCGAGAAGCGTTTAAAAAAGAACTGGCAAAGGTGTTAGAACGATTCGAAATAGCCGGATATGAAGCATCGGCCCATGCGACTACAGGTGAAGGCGACGCAATCGAGGCAGCAAAAACAGCGGTAGACAGAGGATATGATGTCGTTGTTGCAGCAGGGGGAGATGGAACCGTCAATGAAGTTGTAAACGGGCTTGCTGAACAGGATTACCGTCCCAAACTTGGAATTATACCTGTAGGGACGACAAATGACTTCGCCCGTGCATTAGGTATTCCCCGCAATATCATGAAGGCTGTTGATATTATATTAAACGATCGTTCACTGCCACTTGATATTGGTAAGGTCAATGAACGTTATTTTGTCAATATTGCCGGTGGTGGCAAGCTGACGGAATTAACCTATGAAGTGCCAAGTAAATTAAAAACGATGCTCGGACAGCTGGCTTATTATATGAAAGGGATGGAGATGCTTCCATCAGTAAAGCCAACAAGCGTTCGGATTGAATATGATGATGAAGTATTAGAAGACGAAATTATGCTGTTTTTGGTATCCAATACCAATTCAGTTGGCGGTTTTGAAAAGTTGGCGCCGGATGCCAAAATGGATGATGGCTATTTTGATTTGTTGATTTTGAAAAAGACAAATCTGGCTGAATTTATCCATATTGCAACACTCGCACTAAGGGGAGCCCACTTGGATCACAAGAACTTGATTTATACACAGGCAAAGTATATTAAAGTAGAGAACGTTGAAAAAATGCAATTGAATATTGACGGCGAATTTGGCGGGTTATTACCCGGTGAGTTTAGAAATTTAAAACAGCATATTGAATTATTTGTGTCCGATGAATTTGCGGAGAAAAATGACTGATGAAGCGCAGTCATTTTTTTAATTGAGCCATGGGATAGATGGAATTGTAGAGCTTTGAATGTTATATTTTAAATAAAAGTATTTGCATCAAGGAATGTATTTAATTAAATGAGAACAAGATATGGTATGATGAGAATACATTTTTACGAATGTAAAGGAAGATTCGATGGCGAAACAGACAGCACCTGTGAAAAAGAATGAGACAGTCACCTTAACATTTGAAGATTTGACCCATGAAGGAAGTGGCGTGGGCAAAATTGATGGATATCCGTTATTTGTACCAAACGCGTTACCAGGGGAAAAGGCCACAATAAAAGTAATCAAAGTAAATAAGAATTTCGGGTTCGGCAAATTACTGGAATTGATCAAAGAAAGTCCGGATCGGGTTGAACCTGTATGTGACGTCCACTGTAATGGCTGTGGCCTGCAACATATGAGCTATCGATTGCAGCTGGAGATGAAGCAAAATCAGGTGAAGAACGTGATGAAAAAGATTGCTCATCTGAAGCATGTGCCGATCCATCCGATTATTGGCATGGATGATCCGCTGCACTACCGGAATAAAGTGCAAATTCCAGTGGGAGAAAAGGATGGCAAACTGATTACTGGATTTTATCAAAAACGCAGCCATCGTATTATTGAAAATACGGAAACATGTGTCACTCATAACGTGGTGATTAATGATGTGGTCAAGTCTGTCAGAAGTATCGCTGATCGGCTCGGTATTTCAGCGTATAATGAGGAAAAACATACGGGTGTATTGCGACATATTATGGTACGAACAGGACAAGCAACGAATGAAATGATGGTTGTGCTGGTAACAAAGACAGAAGAACTGCCGAAGCAAGACGTACTTGTAAGGGAGTTAACCGAGACCTACCCGAACTTGAAATCAATCATGCAAAATGTGAATGATAAGCAGACCAATGTCATTATGGGCAAAAAAACGAAACTCCTGTGGGGCGAGAAATATATTCATGATCGGATTGGTGACCTGACATTTGCCATCTCCGCAAAATCATTTTATCAGGTAAATCCGGTACAAACCAAGACATTATATGATAAAGCATTGGCATACGCGCAAATTGGTACCAAGGATATCGTTATTGATGCCTATTGCGGGATTGGTACCATCTCCTTATTTTTAGCCGAACAGGCGAAGAAAGTATATGGGGTAGAAGTAGTACCTGAGGCGATTGATGATGCCAAGAAAAATGCCAAGTTGAACGGTATAACCAATGCGGAATTTTTTGTCGGAGAAGCGGAAAAAGTCATGCCTTGGTGGAAAATGCAAGGACTGGACCCGGACGTGATTGTAGTCGATCCGCCGCGCAAAGGCTGTGATGAGGAACTATTGAAGGCGATGATCGATATGCAGCCGAAACGGATTGTGTATGTGTCATGTAATCCTAGTACTTTGGCAAGAGATTTGCGTGTATTGGAAAATGGTGGATATGAGACAAAGGAAGTGCAGCCGGTCGATATGTTTCCGATGACGGAGCATGTGGAGTGTGTGGCGTTGTTAACACGGGTTGACGAATAAGTCACATTGACTTTTGCATGTTTTTACGTTAAAATGGATATAGATAGTAAAAGAGAAGCGCGTTTACGCTTCTCTTTGCAGCCATAGCCGTACAGGCGGTGGTTGTCACAATTTAATTTTTGCGAAAACCACCTTCACGCTTGCGACGGCAGTGGGTGGTTTTCTCTTTGTTTAAAAAGGTTTTATGGAATAGGTACGCACTAATCGCACAAACAATTCCTTTCAACACTTCTTTTAAAAACTCCAAGAAAGTTTCCATGAGGTTATTCTATTTATCGTGCTGGCTCTCCAGTCCGCAGAAGGTGGCTCATTTTCCCGCGTTGACTGGCTCAAAACTCCGTAACTCCGCATAAGTGGCTCAATTTATCCGCAATAATCAGTTTGAATACAGCATATGAGAAGCTTTCTAAAATTGAGATAGAAATTGAAGCATTAGAGAAGAAGAAAAATAAGTTGATTGATATGCGTATAGAGGGTAGTCTAGATAAAGAAACATATCAAGATAAATATAATGAGACAATAAAAAATCTCGATGACAAGAAACGAAGAAATAGAAATGAACGATATTTTTCAATGTAGGATGGATTTCAGAGGTCACTTAAAGTGTGTTAACATGTGTCCTGCAATGGTTGTTCCATATGTTTAATTAATTAAAAAGCTGTGAATAGGAGAGTGTCAAATGATTAACGGAGTGGAATTTGATTTTGTTGTAAAAGATAGCAAAACCGCTTTGGCGCAGTACAAGTCTATTTTTGATGTAGAAGTAGTAGAAGAAACAAATTTTAAAACAGGGAATAATGAAGCAGTATTCACAATTTACGGTACGCGTTTTCATATGCTTGATGAAAATCCTGAATATCAATTATTTGCTCCGAAAGAAGGGGAGACGCAATCATTTTGGTTCAATGTCGTGGTTCCAAACATTCAAGAAACATATGAAAAAGCAATGGCCGCTCATGCAACAGAAATTCAGCCTGTCACAAGAATGGAGGAAATGGGCATTTCAAACGCCATGTTTTCTGATAGTTACGGGTATGTATGGATGTTACATGAAATTCACCGCGAAGTATCTTTTGAAGAGCGCGTTGACATTTTAAGTAAAGATTTTGAATAACTGTGTGTAATATCATTTAGAGACACCGATTAAAGCCGATATTATAAACGAAGTCAATAAACTGTATCCTAATAATAACACTAATACACGCGGAATGAGTACTATGTTGATTGGATTATGCTAGAATATAATCAAACCATTGTTACCATAACGATAACTGGAGTTGATTAAAGGTGACATTACCCAAAAAGGATCGAAAATATACGTATGCTGATTATTTGTCGTGGCCAGAGGATACAAGAACGGAGATTATTGATGGTACCCCCTATTTACTTACAGCACCATCAAGAACTCATCAAAAGGTGCTGTCGGAATTACATCGTCAACTTGCCAATTTCTTAGTTGGAAAAGACTGTGAGGTCTATCCTGCACCTTTCCATGTCGTATTGGACATTGGCGAACAATCCGAGGATGTAGAAAACGCGGAAAATATTTTTGAACCGGACATTACGATTGTTTGCGACACATCTAAATTGGATGATGCAGGGTGTAAAGGGACACCGGATATGCTTGTGGAGATTATTTCTCCGTCTACAGCCAGACGTGATAAAATAATGAAATTTAATAAATATGAACAAGCAGGTGTGAAGGAATATTGGATTGTTGAACCGAAGGAAAAAATTGTTAGTGTGTTTATGCTTCAAGAAAACAGGCGCTACGGCCGACCGGATTTATATTCAGATCAGGAAGAGGTAGAAGTAGGCATTTTAGATGGCTGTATCATTGATTTGAAAATGGTGTTGTCTGAATAAAGTTACATGAATTTCTACGTATGTGATTCGCAAGGGGACAGGTAAGATCTTCCTGTTTGGCGTTTGAAGGGAAAACCGGACACGTGAAAATATATCGTTCTTTTTTCCGGCCGGATCCCCTCAATTCCATTTGGTGATCACTAATGCAAACCGGCGTGCCATACCGATCGATTTTTTCAATTCCCTGCGCATCACTTGGTTGATCTTTATGATTTCGCGGATTAATTGGTGTCACTAATTTTGCTTGCAGTATTTCCTTTGTTATTTCCTGATTACCCGGTGTTTTGATAAACTCCGTCAGCTAGGATACAGTTCAGCTGCTCCGCTATTTTCGAATGTTCCTCCTTGAATATTTTTAATGTTGGCTCCAACGTTTTTCCATCATGCATGTTCCCTTGCACACTTCCCGTAAAAACGGTGCAATTACTTTAGCTGGAGGCTGCTAGTTAAGTGATATCGGGTAACATTTTGTGAACCGTTCCTGGTTTTATTAGTGTACTCCCTTAACGAGAAATATGTACATATCCTCATGAGTTGAATAGTTGTAAAAAATGTATTCGGCATGCTATTATTAGCCGGTAATGATTTTATAAATATTATTCATGTAAGAGGTATTTAGGAATAGAAACGCTTGAACCTCTTCTTAACAAAACAGAATTCAATCTCTGGGGAGGGGATAATAATTGAAACAAGGAACCATTAACCTGCTATTAGTTATCACAATTATCTGCATATCCTTATCAGCAATACTTGTGAAATTGTCCGATGCACCTTCTACCATTATGGTGATGTATCGGATGTTTTTAGCATGTGTATTAATTTTTCCTATGGTTTTTAAATATCGAAAATCATTTTTAAAAATAAACAGAAAAGAGTGGATAGCCATTGTATTTGCCGGAATTTTTCTGGCAGGTCATTTTGGATTGTGGTTTGAGTCATTAAATCATACGACAGTGGCAAGCTCTACTTTAATTTTAGCGCTGCAGCCTGCAATTGCTTTAGTTGGCGGTCTGATTTTCTTTAAAGAAAAATTAGATATACGTACAGTGGTAGCGATGGGGATTGCTTTTATAGGTGTTGTTATTGTTGGCGGAGGAAATTTAGGCAGTGGAAGCGGCGTTTTATTAGGAAATATTTTATCCTTTCTTGCTGTTGTATCTGTTGTGCTTTATTTAATGATCGGCCAACGAAATGTAAAGTCAATTAATCACTGGGTATACAGCTTTTTAGTTTTTTTAGTGGCTGGTTTCACCGTTGCTGTATTTAATCTTATTGGTGGAATACAATTTACTGGCTATAGTGCAAATGATTGGCTAGTCTTTTTAATGCTCGCTATTTTCCCAACGGGCGCACATATTATTTTTAATTTGTTACTAAACTATGTTAATACGACAACAGTATCTATGAGCACGCTGGGAGAACCGGTCGGTGCTTCAGTTTTAGCAATTATCCTTTTAAATGAGATGCTGACACCAGTAGAAATGGTTGGCGGTGTTTTAATTATAGTGGGTATCTTCTACTTTTTAAGATTACAGGGAGGCTCAAAACAACCTATCCCAAAACAGCATTCTAAATCAGCAGAGACGGGCTAATGGCTAATAGCGACTACTACACGAATAACGGCCAGTGTTTTTAGTTTTACATGCTGATTTGATGATTTGCTAATCACCAAATAATGAGAAGCCCCGCCGTTGTGTGGGGCTTCATGCTTCATACGTTCTATCTTTTCAGGAAGTTTGGATTTTCAAAAGGGGGTATACATGGTTTAGAAAACAAAATTCTATTCTACCCCAGTCTCCCCTAGCTTTGCAAACTCCCTTTTAACCAAGCACGAGGACGGTATGGTCCAACCGGAATTTGGATCAAGCAGGTTTTTCCTTTAGAATCAATCCTGTAAAGCTGATCACAGTTGTTCACATCAAATCCTAGTAATGGATGCCCTCCCATTCCTAAAGCACACGAAATTAAAAGCAGTCGTTGTACGAGAATGCCCGCCTCCATCTGTTGGATGCGATATCCCCTATATCCCAATTCCTCTTTGAGATAATCTTTTTCCCCAACGACATGTAGACAAAGTGGAACCTGATACAGATTCACATTGGGCATTGTTAATCCATTTTGTAATAGCTCTCGGTAATCCCCTTTGTTTATCATTCGAAGGGCATGGGTGTTACTTTCATATAAGCAGGTACCATTTGGGATCCCTTCTACATTACATAAGCTACCATACAAAGACATACGACTCTCAATATTCCCATATGTTTCGTCGAGGTCATTCTGATAGGAGAAAGAGAATGTCTCCCTTAACAAAGTAGATAGTTGCGTTTGGCTCACTTTTCCGATCATAAAGTCGATATCAGGTGAATGTCTCTCCCTACAAATAGATGCGAGATTGTACGAAAAGCCTTCCATAAACGGAAGCAAGATCATTTCCGCATCTAACGAATGTTCCGCACTATGCTTATTTTTCAGCTTCACAAATGACCTCGTTGTTTCAAACATCGATATTTCATTAATTTTTTCCAGCATCGGGTAAGGAATGACTCTTTTTGAACGGTTATAGGAAATATGATTTAAAAGTGGCAATTCCCGGCATAATTGAGTGGCTGAAGCAGTTTCTTTTCTGTTTGTTTCTTTGTCAACATAATGGATAGAATCATCAGTAGATAATGAAATAGCCGCATATACACTTTCATCCTGTTCGGACAATCCAAGTAAATGATTGACCGCCCGATCAAGAAATTGGTAGCATACTCGTGAAGAGAATCTCATCTGATTGGCCACTTCTAACGCTTGCCCAATTAATACACCTGCATCAAGCCCTTGGAGCCTATAAGAAAAGTTGTTATATTTATAAAAGTTTTTCCAAAAAACTGTTGAAATAAAGATTGTGCAAAAACAACTGGAAATATCATTACCATTTTTAAGACTTCTGGCTAAGTAGAAATCATAATCTCCTTCTCGCACCAATACTAGGCGGTGATGCGCCACATCATAATGGTAAATGCCTTGTGGAGCTTTTTCAATATTTATATATACATATATTTCATTGGGATAAAGTGCCCCTCCTGAAGGAACAAACCTGCGAGTCGATTGGATAAAGCTCACATCTTTTTCATTCATTCCACCGTTTAAAGCGGATTGAGCGTATTGAGTGAGCCCATAAACATACCATAAGAAATGACCAAGCTCCACCAAGCTCGGCTTTACATGTGCTTCCCTTTTACCAAGTGTTAAAGGTACATCTGCGGAAAGTGGAACCACTGGTAAGCGGCGATACAATTTATAGGGGAGCGGTGCATCTTCCCAATCCACTTGCCAATCCGGCGGAGTGACTTTTTCCGTGTCAAAATGCAGATCGTGTAGAAACGTTTCTGGATCCATCCTAAGCCTCCTTATTCTACCATTATGGGAACGGATGGGGATTTGGATTTAACTGATCATACGTTAGTGGTGCCTTTGTAAATCCTAGTTCCATCGGTACCGTAAGTACTCTCTTCAGCCCTTTCACCCGGGTAAGATGATGCCCAAATGTCATCGGTAACATTCCGGGAATCAATACTTTTACACAGTATAACCCATTTCGTTTCGTGATAGGTGTTGTTTGATCAACTACAATGACCTCAAGGTTTAACTGTCGGAATTTCTGAAGAATATCTTGAAGATCATCCTTCAAATCAATATTTGCATGTGGCTGCTTAAATTCCTCGGAAAATGTACGTAATGGACGATGGTCATCCAATAAGAAATGCAATCGTTCCTCTGCTTCTGGCAGACCGTAAAGCAGGCCATGGTCTTCCATCGTATGCACGGCAAACGGATCCCGTAGCATGGCTTCATATTTCTGTCGGTTTTCCTCAAGCTTTTCGTCTTGTCTGGCCATCGTTCCTGCAAGTTCATAGATCGTGCTTTTTACAGCACTAATAGGATCAGGGTTAGCTGCGGCTGCGCAAATGAGGTTTAATCCCTTTGATTCTCTGTTTTTTGCCACACCAAAAACGCTCGGAATCCCATGTTCCATCGTTGAATTATAAAAATAAAGGTCATATCCGGTCACTTCATATAACCTGTCGACCATTAACTGCAGTTCTTTGTCATCTGCAGAACGAAGATTAAGACGCGGAAGAGGAAGGTAAGCATACCACGTTAACAAGAAGGCGTCCCGTTCAACAACCTCCATAATGCCATGAAAAATAGCTTCTTCTAAACTTCCACCCAGCGCACATCCATTTGAAGTTTCATAAACCAATCCTTCGCTGTAGCCCAAACTGTAATAAGCAAGTAATTCTGGAACCAAAATAGGGCGTTCAGATAAAAACGAATAGCCCCAGACCCAATTCATTGGCCGATCAGGATGAAACGGTTTAAAGGGAAATTCTGACTTTTCATATTGCTCCTTTTCATGTAAACCTACTCGTATAGGATTTATCGCGTTATTCTCTAGTTGACGATAACTATTACGTACTACTGTCCGCTTTCCACGAGGCCTGATTCCACAATATCTCTCTAAACCTTCCAAAATGGCAGTTTGCTCACTCATCTCATAAGAATTAGACCTTCCTGCTACTCCTTCATCTGCTCCAAACAAAGGCAAGTTGACTATCACATCCGCAAAAGGCAACGTTAAATCTTGTACTTTCCCATTCATAATACCAGTACGTTCATCAAGATAATCTCTGGCTAAAGCTGCTTTTAATTCATCTATCGAACGGCAGCGATAACCATTCCCGCTTGTTTTCAGACGAGATGTCAACTTGATTCGAGCTCGTTCAGCTGTATCATCAGGCAAACGACTGCATATTTGGCATGATGGGTCGGGCAAGAAATAGTGACTGGAGTTTGTTAATGTTTTCAGGTTCGTTATGAAAATCCTTTCTTCCAAATTGCTTGGTATTCCTTGAAGAATCCTCTGTACTTCGTTGCATATTAAATTTGCCATATGCGATAGTCCCATTCGTGATGCCCATACATCTTGCCGCGGACTTGCTTCTGCTGCCATTCTCATCTGAAACTCCCACATTTCCTGGCTATCAGCTCCAGCTATTATACGCCGCATGTCTGCGCAGCGAGAACATCCCGGTGAATCAGGGCGTACGAATGGACCGATGATTCCTTCCCCAAACGATGCAAATCCTCGAAACCATGGGATACGTGCAGTTCTGAAACTTTCATCCGCTTTTTGATGAACAGATGGATACCAAGCATCATGCAGCACAAGAGCTAGTTTTGTATCTTCGGGAACGTCATCTAAAATGCTTTGACGCTTGGCGGAATAACTATGGGACAATTGATCGTATACAAAGTTTGCTAATAAACCGTGTCCGTTAATTAGAATATGAGTAGCCATTAGGACTCATCCTCCCGTATCTGCACACCAAACACCCCGGCCATTTCCTGTTTCATAAAAGGTTCGAATGTAAGATCATAAACGAATAACCGTTTGCTGTTTTGTCTTAAAGTCTGAATAGCGGATTGTAATAACTGCAATTGTGTCACTTCATCACAAGAGGGGATTTCAAGTCTGGTTTCCGTTTTATTACTAAAAACTACTGGATCCGTTTCTTTTCTCATCATGGAATCCATCGGACCGCGGGTATCCAAAATCGCTTGTTTCAATGCATGCCGCATGCCTAATGTAGTATTTAAACCCACACTGGAATACCAGCGTCCATTTGATTTAACCCCTATCACGGGAAAACCTAACAGATTCTCTTTCAAACCGATTGCCGGTGAACCGTTTAAGCTAGTCAGAGCATTATAATAATATTTGCATCGCCTATCTTTCATTAATTCTACCGGCATATTAATCGTATTCAGTTGGTCACTGTTTTTTTTTGCCAATGCTTCATTCAAATAAGCTTGCAGTCCCCGGCAAATAGCCTCTTCAATGGTTTCCCCCGCCCCGACGCCAATACCGTCCTCAGTTATGTTTGTGCCAACCTGATGATTCCCTTTTTTGAACTCCGTGGAATCGATCATTTGTGTAACGTACATTTCAATTCCAGTCAGGCCAGCTTCTCTTCTTGCATCCTCATGTGTTAAGTCCGCACAGATAACTTCTGGCAATAGTTCTGCCGGGCCCTCTGACATCGGATTAATCGCCTGAACATAACACTGTGCAAGTGGAAGCTGTGACAAACTTTTTTCCGTCCACGTATGGAAAATTCCCGTCTTCTCGGAAGTTAATTGACTGAAATATCCTAAAAGGTCATTCGGTTGATGATCTCTGACCGTTTCCTTGTTGAGCCTTGCGTCAAGATTTTCAACAAGTTTGGGCGTAAAACTTTTGGATGTCACTAACGGATGTGTGATAAATGATAACCATTCACCTTCCAGCGTTTCAAGATCAAGCAGGTAAATTTGGTTGCTTTGATTTGCATCAGCAATTCCGGTAACATTCTTAAACATTTCAAACACGGCGACATTCGCTAAAATGGATGCCGTTGTTGACGAAAACGGCTGAGAGCACGGTTCTTCTGTATGCAATACGGATCGATGAATTCTAAGCCATGCAGACTCCCAGCACCCATCAGTTTCCGGATCAAATAACGGACCGGAAAGCCCCACTTGTTGTAAACATATGGCAGGGATAAATGACTTCTTTTCTTCTTTGCAAACGGAGTTAAGTTCCCTTAATTCATTTACATTTCCGGACTGTGAGACGTATAAAATCCAATCATAGTCTTGCACAACCTGTTTCCAAAATTCTTCACCTTTTACTTTCTGAAAGGGTACCTCCATTACCTCAGCATCTGGCTCCCTCTCTTTGACACTTTGAACCAATTCATTCAAACGTTGCCTATTTGTATCATCTGGATCCAAATTCATGACATTTAGTTTAGGCAACCCTGATTCGATTAACGCGGAGGCCAATGAAATGAGAAAGGGACCCGAGCCAACAGCAAGAACATTAGATTGGCGATATTTTTGGAAACGATACGCTCCGGAATCCACGAAACTCTCTATAAATTCAATTTGTGAAGCATATTTTTCGAGTATGGAACGATTTAATTGATGGGGGGTATCTTTACTGGCGTCCCGAACAAAGCCATTCTTGTATAACGTTTCTCCAATTTCATAAACCCTGTTACGATACGGTGGCGTTAAGCCCGTAGTTAATTCTCCTAATGTTTTTTCTCCGTTAAACATCGGTATCAATTTTTCAATCCATTGATAAATTGTCGTTCCTTCCATGCGAAATGAACTGGAATTATTTCGGAAATATACACCGCCCTTTGCGTCTGGGAGAAAAAATGTATCCCTCTTCACCTTTAGACGAGTGGATGAATTCAACTTTGACATTTATTTCCTCCTCGTTTCTAATTGTTACGAATCCTTCATTCATTATCATTTTATGTACTTGTGACTGTCCACTATGATAAAAAATAAAAGCGAAAGCACTCACTTAGCACTGGAGCTAGACAGGGTTAAAAGGAAGAGAAATCCCCCTGCATTGGCTATCAGGGGGACATTTTATAAAACTAACATTTTTTCTTTGACCTAAATAAAAAATCCAAAGCAACCAAAACAGCCAAAGCAGCCGCCACAGCGGAAACCACCACAGCGAAAACAACCGCCACAACGACCACAACCGCCACAAAGCCTGCTGTCAACCTGAACCTGATTTTGATTCATATGATCCATAGGAACTAATTCACTAACATGATAATTATCCATTCCTAATTGTTGCAAATCGTTTTGATAGTACTGCATGTGTACCTCCCCTTTATATTTATTAATTATTGGTAAATTGGCAACAAGAGAGTCAATTGCTGTCTTCTGCATATGAAAACTTTTTCTCTCTTTAACACAATATGATCCTTTTAGGTGGTTGTTACTGATGTAAGAGCCTATTTCATGGTGTTTGAATAGATCCTTAACGTATGTTTTCAACCTTTTGCTGGCAGTACCCTGGATGGACAACACAAAGCCAGGGCTAAACGGTATGTAGTCAGTCATAATCCAAAAACAATAAATTGATATTTCGCAAAATTACTATATATGAAGGAAGGGAATTTCAACTGTTCTATAGAAATCATTAAGTGACTAATCCAAGTTACAATTGTAGAAAGGGATGAACCTTTGATGAAAATAAACAATTACAAAGTTGCAGTCGTACAAGCTGGATCAGAAGTAATGGACAAGGAAAAAGGTATCAAAAAAACAATCAGATTAATAGAAGAGGCTGCTATGAACCATGCAAAAATTATTGTTTTCCCTGAAGCCTTTATACCAGCTTATCCACGTGGGATGTCATTTGGTGCGGTAGTAGGAAGCAGGTCAGATGAAGGAAGAAAGGATTTTGCCAGGTATTGGACGAACTCCATAACGGTTCCGGGACCTGAGACGGAACATATCGGAAAAGTTGTTAATAAAGCTGGGGTATACGTCGTAATTGGGGTTCCAAAACAGTTTAATCTAAATTATTTAAAATTAATTACTTTTTAGCAGGATTCTTGCATTTTATGTCGAACCTTGTAAGTAGAAATAAAATGAGGAGGATCGCTAACATGTATACCATCGATGAAGCATCCAGCATACTTGGTGTTCATCCCACTACATTAAGAAGGTGGGAAAAAGAGGGGAAGATAACATCCTCTCGAACTACCGGTGGCCATAGAAGATATGCTGTAGAAGACCTTAGTGCTATCAAGCATGATTTGAAACCACTTCAGGACAAAATTGTTATCGGGTATTGCCGTGTCTCATCATCGGACCAAAAGGAAGAGTTAAAAAGGCAGGTCCATACCGTTTCGCAGTATTGTTCGGCAAATGGATATCAGTTTCGTATTATAAAAGATCTGGGAAGTGGTTTGAATGACGATAAGAAGGGGCTAAAGGAATTAATCCGGCTGGCGCAAAGCAATCAGGTGGAGAAAGTTGTCGTCAACTACAAGGATAGGTTACTACGTTTTGGGTATGAATTGTTGGAACAAATATGTGCCTTCCATCATGTGAAAATGGAAATCGTCAACCATACAGAGGATAAAACATATGAGCAGGAGTTAGTCGAGGATATGCTTTCCATTATTACTGTCTTCAGCAATCGCTTGTATGGAAGCAGAAGTCACAAGCGAAAGAAACTGCAACAAGCGGTGAAACAGGTCATTGAGGACAACGGCCATGCTTACGTATAATAAAAAGGTACGATTGGTGGTTACAAAAGAAAACAAGCAGTTACTCGATTCTCAATCCAGAATGTGCAACTGGCTGTACAATCAATTGCTGGATGCGGTGGAGGAAGATTATCGCAATGGAAAAAAGAAAAAACTGCTTTCCGGCAGAAACCTGAGGAATGAAGTACCGAAAATAAAAGTGGAAAACCCATTTTTGTTTAAAGTCCATTCCTCCCCATTGAAAAATACGGCATTACGGTTAAAAGATGCCTATGAACGATTTTTTGCTCCAAAATTAATGAATGAGAAACCAAAATATCGTTCATGGAAAAAGAAGTGGTTTTCGCTTTATTACGATGAACCAAAAAAAGGTTTTAAATTATTGGACGCCAATCAACTTTCCTTAAGTTTTGGCAAGTTAACAGATGAAGAATACAAGGAATTAAGGAAAACGGATGAACAGGCCAGGAAGACCATCAAAATCAAAGTTGGACTTGTGGAAGCGGTAGAACTAAGCGAAACGGAGAGAATCAAAACCCTTCGCATTACAAAGGATCTGGATTCGTATTATGTCATTTTTACAATAGAAGATGTCAAAGAAATCACCAAGATGAAGGAACAATCGTTTATTGTATTTGATCCCAACCATAAGAATTTGGCAGTAGGATTAGGCAGTGATGGAAAATCATATGAATTGAAATCGATGAATGCACTGTTGAAGTATTGGGATAAACGAATCGATGAAATCAAATCAAAACGGGACAAATGTGAAAAATTTAATAAGCTGGTATGCACCCCAAACGTCACCTATTTTGAGCCAAGCAAACGTTGGAAGAGACTCAATCATGCTTTGGAAAAGGCGCAATTAAAACGTCGAGAACAAATGAAGACGCTGTTATTTAGCTATGCGCATTATTTTTCCAAGCGTTACGATGCGATCTACATTGGTGACTATACACCAACTCCCGATGTAGCGAAATACGGGTCAATGAGAAGAGCCATGTTAAATCAAACACCAGTCGGTAAATTCAGGAGTATTTTGAACTGGGTGCAGGAAAAAAGTAGTAAATATTATCAAAAGATCGATGAACGTGACACAACCAAAACCTGTTGTGTCTGCGGTAACAAAGAGAAAAAAGATCCATCTATTCGCAGCTTTACATGTGTAAACTGCGGTACAACGCTTTCGAGAGATATCAACAGTGCAGTTAATATCGGAAAGAAAGCCAAAAGCGATTGCCTCGCGCAGGCTACATAGGTGTGGAATCCCCTATGTATACAGTGTGGTGGGATTTTAAACAGGCAAAGATTGCTTGTGGTTTGACCCCATCTGCTGGCCTCGGGAAGTAAATCCGGGGGTTGAAACAAACATTCTTCTTGGTAATAGAGAAGAGGTCTTTGATTAATTTTAGGCTTAATTTCGGTTAGGTTTAAATAGACAAAGGAGTGCGGTAATTGAAAAAGACAGTGACTCCAGCCAAGGGACGCTTTATTGCACAGCACTATTTTTTGGTCCGGATGGGCAATTACTCGGTAAGCATAGAAAACTGAAACCGACTGGCTCGGAACGGTTGATTTGGGGAGAGGGAGATGGCAGTACGTTACCTGTTTTTGACACACCATATGGCAAAATTGGTTCGTTGATTTGTTGGGAAAATTATATGCCACTGGCAAGGACGGCGATGTATGCAAAAGGTGTACAAATCTATATTGCGCCAACAGCGGACCCGCGTGATACCTGGTTAGCCTCTATGCGTCATATTGCTGCGGAGGGAAGGTGTTTTGTTTTATCGTGTAATCAATACACAACAAAGGATATGTTTCCACCTGATATCGCCTCCCGTGAGGAATTTGCAAATCTGCCTAACGAAATGTCCCGGGGTGGCAGCTGTATTGTGGATCCGTTGGGAAACTTCCTTGCCAAACCTGTATTTGGCAAGGAAGAAATTATTTACGGTGATATTGATTTGAACAGGATTGCTGAGGCACAGTTTGACTTTGACGTGGTTGGCCATTATGCAAGACCGGATGTTTTTCAGTTGGTAGTGAATGAGAAAAAGCAGGAGAACGTAATTGGGAATGAAGAATGAAATATTGGTTTATACGGGAAAAGGAATTGTGTGCGTGCTAAAAGCGCACACAATTTTTTCGGTTAATTTTCTTATTTCGGTTGGTCATCGCCCAAACTTGGTTGATACCCTTAAATCAGGGTCGATAATTTCCATATCCCAGCCGATATTCCTGAACCAAGGTTGATATTTCACTCGTCCTGGTTGATATACGCAGAACTAAGGTCGAAGGTTCCCCCATCTTGGCCGATATTCCTGAAATAAGGTCGATAGTTACCCCATTATGGTTGATAATCATACTTTTATAGATAGGACTGTAACCAATATAGTGATTAACAGCAGCGGCCTGGAACCATCCTATCCCATCACAAAATAATCCTCCTGGGCATAAAATGGGCATGATAAAGGAGGTTAACTAAATTGTATCCATATATCTATTATCCGTTTTATACGTATTATCCGGTAAGAAATCAAGTGAGTAGGGCATATGCAGAGATTAGAGGAAGCGAATTGGCACCGAATCTGCGTGGATATGTTTTGTTCACCGATGTCCCTGGTGGAAATGAGGTAACGGTTGAAGTAAATGGATTGCCGCATTACCAACCTGCACATGGTGACAAGGCGCCAATTGGACCACATGGTTTCCACATTCATGAAAAAGGTGATTGCTCGGTAGGAGATGAAGCAGATCCTTTTAAACAGGCTGGTGGGCATTGGAATCCGAATAATCAGCCACATGGCCACCACCCCGGGGATTTTCCCGTTTTGTTTTCCAACAACGGTTATTCAAGAATGTCCTTTTTTACCAACCGGTTCAAGAGTCAAGATATTATTGGCAAGTCGGTAATGATTCATGAAAATCCGGACGACTTTCGCTCACAACCGTCTGGGGATTCTGGAAAGCGCGTTGGTTGTGGGGTTATTAGAGCGTATTAAGTGGTTGCCAGGCACACACGCAAATCAGGTTATTAGTATTTGCACGAGTGCCTGGGATAAAATTTGTGTATGTAATGGATGAAATAATATCAATGAGGTCAGAGGTATCCTGGGTGTTATCTGTTATCGATGATATTAACGAAAAAGCTGATATGATGGATGGCGCATAGTATAACATGAGAGCGGCTTTTATGGTGGCTAGTTCAGGTACATGTTTAATCAAAAAATTAAGATATTATTTAGGATCAGCACTAAAATCTATGGTTGAAATTAATAATAAAGGATATGCCCTGTCGAACTGAAGGCTTGCGTTCCTACGTGTGCTATTTATGTAGGTGAGACGGGGTGTTATTTTTTCTAAAATACTTTTTAATGATGTAATAATGACTTATTCAATTTGTTCGGATCAGCAATCACCTTTTAAATGTTGCGTTACCATCGCGCTGAGCCATGTCCAAATACGCATCAAATCTATAAATCCCCTCTACTACATATTCCGATGTGCATGGTTTTGGCAATGTCCGCTGTAATTCTCTTGCAGACAAAATCACTCCACTTTGTTCATACCGTTCCTTCAACAACAAAAACACCTGGTTGTCCATCTAATCTTCCTCCCTTGGTTTAATCCACTATTAATAGAAACGGGCCAATGAACCTGCATTTTTACTCATGCGGGTTGCCTTTGCCTGATCTTGAATCCATAAATCAATGGAGTCTTTCGTAAATAAAATTTTGTTACGCAGCCTTAAGTGCGGGATCTGGTTAAGTTTTACCATGCAATAAATTGTATCGGTATGCACACCCAGATAAGCTGCGACCTCCTGAACAGTAATAGTATGCCGGTCCAAAGCTACCCCTCCTTTCGTAGACAACAGGGATATGAAGTAGACAGAAATGAATTACCAGAAATCATCTTCATCTATCATTACTACTATCGAAACTGGAACGGGTACGGTGGCATGGAATAAAAAAATTTTAGAACTAATATATATGGGGCGGGAGGGTAGGTATGGCGACGCAACAAATTCGCTGTCAGTGGAGGGGCTTGGCGTAAAGGCAGAAAGGTTTACAAAGGTTAATGGAATTAGACACAAAGTTGATCGAGAACGCGACAAAGTTGATCGAACTGGGCACAAAGTTGATCGAGAACGCGACAAAGTTGATCGAACTGGGCACAAAGTTGATCGAGAACGCGACAAAGTTGATCGAGAACGCATAAAAGTTGATCAAAGCAGTATACAATTGAACGAAATGGAAAATGCTTGTCATAACTTTGATATAAATTTGGCTCGTTTTAAGGAGAAAATTGAAAATCGCCGATAAAAGTGCCAAAACCGCCGTAAAATGTTTCACAGCAAGTTTAGCAGGGACATTGGCAAGGAGAATAGCCCGGCGGTAGTTGTTTTTTACTATCCCCGAACCTGCAGTTACTCCTCATCATCTTGTTCATCCTCTTCTTCCTGGTCTTCTGCTTCATCCTCAACGTCCTCCAGATCCAGCCAAGAGAGCATTTCCCGCACAACCGTATTTATCTTCTCATCCACCATATGATCTCCATATTTCTTCTTGGCAAGTTCAATGTTTTTAACAACATCGTCACTAAAATGGATAAGCGGTTCATCCTGTTCCAGGTTATTGAATAGGTCGATGAATTCATCCAGTGCTTTGTCAAATCGTTTCGTTTCCAGTTCGTTTGCTTTCATGTTTATCACCCGGTAATAGGGTGCCCAAAAGCATAAAAACAACGCGGATATATTTTTATTTCTTGGTGTTAAACCGGCTGTGTTGAATCAGCTTAACTACTTATCGACAGGTTCATTAATTATATCAGCGATTCTCAAAATTTAGTGCATGTTTTTGGATTAGTTTTTCCCATAACAGGAAGCGTTATTAAATAGGTTGTACCTTGGTAATATGCTAGAATGTTCATAGCGATGGTTGTCAACGGTTTCCCAATTTCTTAATCTTAGTAAACTAGGAAAAATCTATCCAATGATTTCATTTCCCAAACCAGATAGTTGACCGCGATAATCAATAACTTTATAAATTCCGGTGTGATCAAAATCCACCTTTAATGCAATAAATTAACATGAGTGATAAATTGATGGAGGGAAAATAGATGTATAACGAACCGATTTTTTTACAACCTGTATTTCAGGAACGGATATGGGGTGGGCAAAAATTAAAAACGGAGTACCATTATAATATTCCATACGAAAAAACAGGAGAGGCGTGGGTGATTTCCGCCCATCCAAACGGATCAAGCATGATTGAAAATGGACCATTAGCCGGAAAGACGTTAGCGGATGCATGGAGCGAACATGGTGAATTATTTAATAAGCAAGTGAACAATAATGAGGAATATCCACTATTGGTAAAAATGTTGGATGCAAATGATGACCTGTCTGTCCAAGTCCATCCAAACGACGATTTTGCTCGTCATGTGGAAGGTGTACCATACGGGAAAACGGAATGCTGGTATGTATTAAGTGCCGAACCTGGTGCTGAATTGATATTGGGACACCATGCCCGCACGCGGGAAGAACTGGAGTATATGTTGGATCAAGGTGAGTGGGATCAGTTACTGCAGCGCGTAAAAGTGAAAGCAGGCGACTTTTTTTATGTTCCAAGTGGCACGATTCACGCGATTGGGAAAGGGATTGTCATTCTGGAAACACAGCAAAGCTCGGATATTACCTATCGTGTGTACGATTATGATCGGGTGGACGCACAGGGGGGCAAACGTGAATTGCATTTGGAGCGTGCCAAAGAGGTGGCAACCGTCCCACATCAACCTGTAGTGGCTGACCAAAAAAAGGAAGTTCGTGACGGATTAATTAGTAAACAGCTGATCGAAGCACAATATTTTACTGTTTATCATTGGACATTGCATGGTAAGGTTAGCAAGGAATTAACCAAGGACTTCTTGCAGGTCAGTGTTATTCATGGAAGTGCCGAGATTCGTGTGAATGGGAAGGCTTTTCATGTTGAAAAAGGTACTCATTTTATTTTGCCACATGGAATAAAGGCTTATGAATTGCAAGGGAATGCGGAGTTTGTGGTCTCGTATTTATAACGATATGGAACAGGCTGCGTTTCCCGTAGTCTCTCTAAGAGAAATAGTATTGTTGGAGTGCCGACGTACATAATTCCACTTTCCCGTCGAGCAATTAGTTACTGCCATACGACACAATTTTGTTGCGGAGGTGTGATGGTGGATATTATCAAATTTAACAGTAGAGATACCGAGGAACTTGTCAATTTGTTCTATGAAACGGTTCATACTGTAAATGGGCAAGGGATTATTCAACAGCTCAATTAGCAGCTTGGGCGCCAATCGATGAAAAAAGCAAAGTTATAAAAAGTTGGAGAACATCGGGGATACCAAGAGATTTGCAAACAACAGGGCTATACTGACCAATTTTAAAATGGAGAAAATATTGAGCTAGGATACTGGTTTGACGAATCATTATAGTCAGGGCAGATTTTCTCATTAGAATTAAAACGGAGAGAGAAGAGGAACAAAACAAATGATCAAAATATTTTCCTGGGCAGCCGTTATTTTTTGGATGGCTATTATTTTCTATTTATCCCATGAACCAGCTTCGTCCTCCGATGAACTTAGTATAGGAATATCAGATGTTATGGTAACGATTGTCGAAAAAGTTGTTCCAGGTACAGAGGTTAACATGGATGAGTTTCATCATATTGTTAGAAAGTGTGCCCATTTCTTAGCCTATTTAATACTTGGGTTACTGTTGACCCATACCCTAAGAAGAAGTGGCACGGGGCGATGGACTATCGGGATTGCTTTGATTATTTGCGTACTCTATGCATCATCAGATGAATTGCACCAGCTATTTGTACCTGGCCGATCCGCTGAGGTTAGAGATGTCCTGATTGATAGCGTTGGAGCATGTGTTGGGATTATCTTGGATTTGCTAATTTGGAAAGGTAAGCAGAGATATAAATCCTAGGTGAATGCTACTCAGACATGTAACTTTGGGTGGAATAAAATGGTTGACGTCCAAAACGATGAGTGGATTTGAGATTTATATTTGCTTGAGCTAATCCATAACTGCATAGGGTTTCATACAAATTAGCTAGAAGATTTATATTTTTAAATAGGGTCGTAGTTCTCGTGAATTTTAGGTTTTCGTTCTACAATTTGAGGGACCATTATCTTCGTATATACACCCTTTAGATGATGGTCATTCTCTAGTATAATATGAACTATGTCGTGTGGATATGGGGTTATCCGTTGCATTCACAGAAATATAGGAAAGTTAAAGAGAGAAATAAAAACGGATGGTCTTTGAACGAGGGTAGAAGGATAAGATGTTTTTAAGTAACAGCACCAGATCCTAGGACAAATTTGAATAGTTCGAGTCGTTCGAGCGCCAAGTCCGCACTATTAGGGAAGCGGAAATTTTAAGTTGACAAATACCAACTAATTGAAATAGTATTAATAAAAGGTGAAGTGTAGATAATGAAGGGTGCAGTTCCTAGGGTCATTTTTAATGAGCTAGGTAATATTGCATTTTACAAGGGGGGTTTTCATGAAAAAACTATGGAATATGTGGAATCGCTTAAGTTTAGTTAAACAAATATGTATCGGTTTGGTTGTAGGTATTATTCTGGCCATCGCTATTCCGAGTGTAGCGAAAGCCTTTATCATTTTAGGATCTTTATTTGTAGGAGCTTTGAAAGCGGTTGCGCCAATATTGGTATTTTTCTTGGTTATGGCGGCCATCGCTCAACATAAAAGTGGACATAAAACGAATATGAAATCGATTCTCGTACTTTATCTGTTGGGTACTTTTTTAGCCGGATTTATAGCAGTTATTGCAAGTTTTATATTCCCTGTAACCTTAACACTTGCTACGGGTTCTGAAGATTTATCGGCTCCTGGTGGTGTAGTAGAGGTTCTTAAAACATTGCTAATGAGCATCGTAGACAACCCGGTATCGGCGATTTACAATGCGAACTATATCGGTATATTGGCTTGGGCAATACTTATTGGTTTAGCCTTGAAAAGCGCGCCGGATACTACCAAAACAATGATATCCAATATTTCAGATGCCGTTACCAAAATCGTTACATGGATCATCAAATTTGCACCTTTTGGTATTATGGGACTAGTTATTGAGGCTATTACTACAAGTGGACTTGATGCTTTACTTGATTATGGAAAGTTACTTGCTGTTTTGTTGGGTTGCATGCTCTTTGTAGCTCTCGTTGTTAATCCAATCATGGTATTTATATGTATTCGTCAAAATCCATACCCACTTGTATTTACATGTTTAAGGGAAAGTGGAATTACAGCATTCTTTACACGCAGTTCTGCTGCAAACATACCTGTTAACATGAGATTATGTGAAAAACTTGGCTTGAATAGAGATACTTACTCTGTATCCATTCCGTTGGGCGGAACCATTAATATGGCTGGTGCCGCTGTTACGATTTCCGTTCTGACACTGGCTGCAGTTCATACATTGGATATTCAAGTGGACATCCCAACAGCAGTAATTCTTAGTGTTTTATCAGCAGTATGTGCTTGCGGTGCTTCGGGTGTTGCAGGTGGTTCTTTATTACTAATTCCTTTGGCATGCAGCCTCTTTGGAATTCCAGATGATATTGCAATGCAGGTAGTTGGCGTGGGCTTTATCGTAGGTGTTTTACAAGATTCTTGTGAAACAGCACTTAACTCGTCAACAGACGCCCTTTTCACAGCTGCGGCCGAATTTAGAGAGAGGCGAAAAGCAGGGGAAAAAATTAATATGAATGCATCATAAAAAAGAAAGCCCTTTATTTACGTTATGGAGGGCTTTTTTTGTGTGTTTTACGGTACCCCAAGAGATGTTGATACAGCTGATATGCTCGGCCGGGAACCGGTAGAACTGGATATTCGCCCCACTTCCAAAGTGGTAACAGGTGAAATTGTCAAGGTAACTGGTGCAGGTGCCTGCGTGGACAAACTGAATTAAAGGTAACCATTAATAAGGAAAAATTCTTTGACTAAATATCGGTTAAGTCCGCCGGTGGAATGTTTATCCTCATATTGATTATTTTAGTGCTATTGGTTATTCTTAACTTAGAATAAGTGATTAATAGAAAGGAGGGGTACAAGAAATACAAAGTAGATTTCGTTTTAAAGTTTAAGGAAATAGGTTCATAGAAAACAAAAAGGAAGGGGAGTAGACATGAGAAAGATAGGTATCATTATGATAGCATTCATCATTTGTACCGTGGGATTTCCGACAGGTTCTTTTGCAGCAACAAATAACCATTCGGATGATCAAACCGAAAAGCAATATGACACAACGAACGATAAAAAGGATTCCAAACAAGATGATGAATATAACCAACTGGGTGTCAAGAAGGGTACAAAGGTGCATGGGGAAGATATTAGTAAACTTACCAAGGACGAGCTTCAGTATATACCAGAAGGATGGCGCGATGGTATTGATGAAGGTGAAGATGAACATGAACATGTGAACCACGGGGAAGCAGAAGAGAATAAATTGTCCACATTTAAAAAGGCTAACTATCCTAATGTAAATGACTACATTCAATCTAAGAATCTACCAACTGCGAAAGTAGCGTATGATCATAAATCAGTTTTTCCGAAGTTTGGTTACCGTAATGGGAAACCAGAGGGTGTGGTCGCGCATGAAACAGCTAATAATTCATCGACAATTGACAATGAAATTTCTTATACGACGAGAAATTATCAAAATGCGTTTGTCCATGCTTTTGTGGATAATTCCCGAGTAATTGAAATGCACCCGCCTAATTACGCTTCATGGGGTGCAGGGCGATTTGCCAATGAACGCTTCATTCACGTCGAATTGGTCCGTGTCCATAGTTTTGATAAATTTGCACGATCGATCAATAATTATGCGAATTATATTGCATCTCTGTTATGGAAATACGATCTTGGCGTTAGCAGTGCGGAAAAGACTGGAACTGGCTCACTATGGTCACATAAGGCAGTAAGCAACCATTTAGGCGGGACAACACATGTTGATCCACATGCTTATTTTCAACAGTGGGGGTACAATTGGGATGAATTTGTTGATTTGGTTCAACTAAAATATGATGAACTGGCTGTTACAAAGAAATAAACGGGCAAGCTTGGGAAAATCAATTGAAATCACCATTACCGATGTTCCAAAGAGCAATTATCATTACGAGGGAATCTATCAATTGACGGATAAGGGGATATCAACGGGTATCCAATGGACGAGATGCACTTCCTATTGAGGTAAAAGCGAAGTTGGATGGAGAGTATGTATAGCGAATGGGTTTTTGTTTTGATGTGAAGTGTTTTGCGGGATCCTGGAAGTAGAGTTTCTTCTTCTATGATTTTGTATTACGTGCGTAGAGAATATGCATTAAAAAGAAACAAATAGATAAAATGAAGATCCTTTTACGGAATGTGGAATGCACTGAAATTGTCAAACAATATGGATTAGACTAAAACATTTATTTACTTAAGGCAATGGTAATGTTTAGTATAGTCTGAAAAAATAACTTAAGATGATTATGTGATAAATTTGGTTAGGCGTTACAAGTATGTCGATTTTTAGTAGACCCCTTATTCCCAATGTACTTTTTTATAATAATTTTATGAAAAGGTGTACAGGGTGTTATTTATAAAATGTTTCGGAGGGTTTTATTATGAAAATTAAACTTTTGAAAATGCTATTTTCTATTTTTTTAATAGCGATGATGGCTGCATGTGATAATTCGGAAACCAGTAAAAATGATCAGCCAGCTTCGTCCGATGAAAATAACATCGAAAATGTATCGAAAGATGAAAAACAGGATATTGATGATCTTTTCAATCAAGTGAAAAATGACTCCCCGACAAGTAAGCGAATTCAAGCGCTAAAAGATATTGCCATGCATTATTATTGGTATGGCGGGGATTTAAAAGAAGCTGAAAAAGAAGTGTTCAAAGGGATTACATTACATGGGGACTATGATGTTGTGGAAGAGGCTTTTAAACAGGCATCCGCCATTGAGCCGCATGATATGGATTTGAAATACGCCCTTGCATCAACTCAAATTTTGCAAAAAGAAATCCCAGAAGCATTAAATACATATAAAGAAATTATGAACGATGATAAAGAGTATTTTAATGCCTGGTTAATGCACGGAATTTATTCAAAAATAGAGGGTGATCTTGATACCTTTCAATCTGACATTGATCAATTGGAGAAAATTGACAAGGTAAAAGCAAAAGAATACAACAAGAAAATTGATCTGGTAGACAACATAGAGGGGGTTACCCTAGAAACCAAGGTGCCAGATGATTTAAAAAAAGAAAATCACGCTTTTGTTGTTCTAGGTTATGCTCTGTCTGATGATGGGAAAATGGAAGATACACTATTAGAAAGGTTGAAAGTTGCCAAGGAAGCTGCCGAGGCATACCCTGATTCAAAGATTATAGTTACTGGCGGTGTTCCAAAACAAGGAAATACCGAGGCTGATGTCATGTTTGATTGGCTTACTGAAGAAGGTATTGAAGAAGATCGGGTTATAAAGGAGGATATGGCAACAGATACAATCGAAAATGCCTTATTCTCCATGAATATTGTTAAAGAGGAAGGGGTTAAGGACATTACCTTAATCACAAGTGCCTCACATATGAGAAGGGCGCTAGTCGTTTTTAATGAAATCAATAATATGCTTCAAAAACAAGGAGAAGATATCGACCGGGATATTAGCAATATCGTTCACATGGATTTTGATGATCAGAAAGAGGCGGAGGAAGTAAAAAAAGATGAAGAGTTTGTGATTTACCGTGATTTAATCCGGGCTAGCGGTATTTGGCAATTCCCGGGGATGCAAAGATAGCTAATATATCAAGGGAAAAAACCATGACTTGCATTAATGTCATGACTATGTAGGGAGCAATCACAAAATATATAAAGACAATAGAAAGTATTACGCAAAAATGAATCAAAGAAGAAAATAGATGGAAAAAAGGATGGTGAATCTACCTATCTCCATCCTAAAGTAAAAGATGAAGCATGGGACAATATCAATAACAATATTCAACACTAAAATTTTAGGGAATATGCGACATGATACTGATGTGGAGTCCTTATTAATAAAATGATGGTTGATATGAGACAAGATTCTTTAGGTGACAGAGGGGCGAGGAATGGGGAAATTCAGAATATACAGCTAAGGATATGTACACCAGTTAGATAGTGCCATGCTGCTTTTTTGTCCCACTAATGTAGATGAATAGCCTTTCTAGCCAGCTGGTCAGCATGGTGGTTTTGCTTCTCAGGGATCCATTTGATAAAAAAATACGGGAAATGCCCAGCTTCTTGTTGGATTTTTTCCAGCAGCGGAAGGAAGGATGGGTTTTTCGTGAAATTTTTGTCGATAACATCCACTACAACCTTGGAATCGGAACGGAATGACAGAATTTCACCCGGAAAGTACTGTTTACAAATTTCTAATGCTTTGATGACGGCGTGAAATTCTGCTTCATGATTCGTAAGCACTCCAAGTGGAAAAGTATATGCATCTGTATTTCCTCCCGCTTTGATATAAATACCAGCACCGCTAAGACCGGGGTTACCGCTTGATGCACCGTCTGTGTATACTTCGATCAATGTTTATTCCTCCCTAATATAATATATCCATAAAAATTATAACAATGATGATGCAGGAGTGTATATTCATGTCTCTTTACCTGTCCCATCTCAATGTATAATTTTCTTTATAAAACCCAAGTTAAGCATGGGAGGTGTGTATATTGGGCAAAGATCGTCAAGAAAAAAAGTTGAAAGAAAGCGGAAAAGTTCAATCAGATCGTGATGTGGGTTTGCGATATAAAGGGTCAACAAAAATGTCCAGCCCTGAAGAAGCGAGAAGATTAAATGATGGGTTTAAATAACCTCCAAGTTGGTTTTAAATGATATGGGCTTTTGCAGAGAGACAACACTGCAAAGCCCTTTTTCATAATAGTTTCCGTATCCGATAACTACATAATTCAATTTCTTAATATTTGCATTCCTCCAACATATAAAATATGATTGTATTGTAATTGATTTTATGGGGGGGATTTTTTATGAGAAACAAAGAAATGTTACTAATTCCGGGGCCAACACCGGTCATTGATTCTATTTATGACGCAATGGCACAGGAGACCTGGAGTCATACAGATCCACGATTTGCTGCCATTTATAAACATGCAATTGAGCAAACGAGGGAAATGCTCAAAACCGATGGCGAGGTTTTTGTAATTGCTGGTTCTGGCACACTAGCGATGGAAATGGCGGTTGTTAATACGGTCGCTCCTGGAGAAAAGCTTTTGGTTGTTAGTAATGGGTTTTTCGGAGATCGTTTTATAAAACTGGGAAAATCCTTTGGTATCGACATTGAGGTGATTCAGGTAGAATGGGGACAATCTGTTACTGCAGTAGAGCTGGAGGCAAAGTTGGCAAAAGATAAATTTAAGGCGGTAACCATCACCCATGCAGATACGTCTACAGGTGTTGCAGCCGATTTGGATGCATTGGTACCTGTTGTTAAACGCCATGGTGCGCTGGTTATTTTGGATGGTGTTTGTGCGACTGCTGCAATGGAAGAGAATATGAGCAAGGGCTATGGGGATGATAACGCAACAATTGATGTAGTTTTGACAGGATCACAAAAGGCAATCGGTGTGCCACCAGGACTTGCGGTTGTTGCGTTTAACCAAAGTGCACTAGATGCTCGCAAAAAGCTGGAGCATGTCCCGGCATATTACACAGACATTAATAACTGGATTCCAATTATGCACGATCCAAAGAAATATTTTGCCACACCGGCAGTTAACCTCATTTATGCATATGATCAAGGCATGAAACTTGTCCTTGAGGAAGGGATGGAAAAACGTATCGAGCGCCATAAGGAATTTTCCAAACTGGTACGATCAGGTCTTGAAGCATATGGCATGAAACCATTAGCTGATGAAGATGTTGCGGCTACAACATTGACATGTGTGCTGTATCCAGAGGGTGTGGATGATGCTGAATTCCGTGCTAAACTAGCCGAAAAAGGTGTCGTCGTAGCCGGTTCCCTTGCACATTTGGCAGGAAAAGCTTTTCGCATTGGCCATATGGGTAATACCACAAAAGACATGCTGAAGGAAGCTGTACGGTTAATCGGTGTGACGTTAGAAGAAATGGGGCATAATGTTGACATTGATCGGGCGGCAACGGTATTTGATGAACAATTTAGTTGAAGTGTAAACGGGGCAGGCGCACTGTCCCGTTTGTGTCTGTATTTAGGGTGAATTGAACAGGAGAATTATTTCCATCTTACCGAAAGAGCCAGTACCTATCCTTAAGCACCTTTCTCCAACTCCTTCTCCGACCCTGCCACAACAACAGTCGCTGACGCATCGCCTACAATATTTACACAGGTTCTTAGCATGTCAAGAACCCGATCAATTCCGGCAATCAGCGCGATTCCTTCCAATGGATGCCAAAACGGTTGTCAGAACAACAGTCAATAGTTGCATTAATGATAAGTCCAAGTCGTAAAATTGGGCGATAAAGATAACAGAGACCCCTTGATATATCGCTGTTCCGTCCATGTTAATAGTCGCCCCAAGTGGAAGGACAAAACTACTGATTCTGTTTGATACACCAAAGTTTTCCTGGCAATTTTTAATCGTCACCGGCAATGTTCCGGCACTGCTTGCTGTACTAAAAGCAACGATGGCCGCTGGTGAAATTCCTTTAAAAAACGTCCATGGACTCATTTTGCCATAGATTTTTACAGCTGATGAATAAACGATAGCTGCGTGCACGATACAGGCTACAAAGACAGCGAGAATAACCTTGATTAATGGCAGTAATACAGATAGTCCGTAATCGCCAAGGTACAACCAGCCCAAGTACTCCAATTGCGCGACTTTCATCATGATACTGGTGATTTTATACATGATCTGATATATTAAAAATCCCTAATTTACTAATATTCGACATCAAAGGTGGTAATTCCTGCTGGATAAATTTGGATTTTAACTAAAAAGGCAAAATTTGTTATTTGAAATCACCAAAATACAGTACTTCCATCTCTTTAATAAACGCATGCTAAAGCGGATTTCAATTTTGCGCATCTATTGGTGGTTACTGGTGAATACCGTGGAACACTATCAATATTTCCCGGGAAATGTCGTGAAACATTGAAATAAGGTTGCCTTACTTGTCACTTCCATCGGTTTTTATCTCTTTTTCCAAATAAATAAATGCGGAGATTGATGTTAGGGGAAGAAGGGTTGTTTGGTCAATCGCTAATAAAACTGTATTCTTGCTAAGTAATATTGTAAAATAGTATTAACCTGAATGATCGATCAAATAGGGGGCGAAAGCATGGTTTTACCACAAGAAAATAATGTGATTACTTATGCTGAATATCTGGAATTAGATGATGATATGCAATATGAAGTGATTGAAGGCCGTATCTATAATATGGCGCCATCACCAAATGTGAAACACCAATCCATTGCATCAGAACTTATCACAGAATTTAACATTCATTTTAGAAATCAGTCATGCCGAGTAGTTAGTGAGATTGATGTTTCGCTTAGTGGAGAAAAGGATCCATCCAAGGTAAATGAATGGGTTAAGCCAGATATTGTGGTTGTGTGTGATAAAGATAAAATCATGAAAAATCATATTGCCGGTGCACCAGATTTGATAGTGGAAATCCTCTCAAAATCAACCGCGAAAACAGATAAAATGATTAAGTTCCATCGCTATCAAAGAGCAGGCGTGAAGGAATATTGGATAGTTGACCCGGTGTATGAAACGATTGATGTATATTTGTTGGAGAACGAATACTACAAACATACCGGAACATTCGCAAATGGTGATGTAATAAATACTTCTGCCTTTGACGGTCTGTCTGTTAAGCTTGAGCATGTTTTTCGAGATGATTTTTAGGTTGAAAAGATGACTTCAGATTGAGTCCTACTGGTTTTGTAGGAGTGATCTGAAGTTATTTTTTATGGTGATGGGTTTTAAATGAAATAGATCCCAGATGAAGGTTTGACTCCTAGAGTTGCGGTAATATCGACCAAAAACTGGGGAAGATCAACCTAAACTTTTTCCATAAACCCGAACTGTACGCTGTTCTTAGAAATAATTTTCTGATAAAATGAAAGAGTATATTGAAAATGATTACTATGAAAAAACTTTATATTTTAGTAAGTGGAACTATCTAACAAAGGAGTGTGATGACATGTACGAGTTGACCTTTACGGATGTTGGCGAAGGGCTCCACGAGGCGGAAATACTGAAGTGGTTTGTTCGGGAAGGGGAAAGAGTTCAAGCTGATTCACCCATTGTCGAAGTACAAACGGACAAGGCCTCTGTAGAGATCACGTCACCGAAAACGGGGGTGGTTAAACGTTTGTTTGGCGAAGTAGGGAAGATCGTTAAAGTGGGCGAAACACTTGCCGAGATAGATTTATCGCAAGGGGAAGCGGAACCGGAAAGGGAAAATAACACCTCCGGACAGCCGGAACAATCGGTACAAACGAAATATCCGCATTTAAAATCATCCCCCAATGAACCGCGAATTATTGCGGCACCAAGTGTTCGAAAATTTGCCAGGGAAAAAGGCGTCGATTTGAAATTGGTAACTGGAACGAAAAAAAATGGGCGTATAACAAAAGAAGATGTTCAAGGTTATCTAAATAATAGGACTGGGTTCACTGTAACGGATAACATGGAAACCAAGAAACCCCAAGAAACGCCACCAAGTGATGAGGTGCTTCCAATCAAGGGATTACGCCGGCAAATTTATCAAAACATGACGAAATCGGCGTTTACTATTCCACATGTTACCGGGATGGATGAGATCAATGTGGAAAGGCTCGTTCAATTGAGGAAAGAACTCAATCATGTTTCGGAACATAAGATTACGTATCTACCAATCATCATAAAAATAGTAGTGGAAGTTTTGAAGAAAAATCCAATTTTTAATGCATCAATCGATGAGGAAAAGCAAGAGATTCATCTGAAAAAGCAGTATAACATTGGCATCGCAACGGCAACTGATCAAGGATTAATCGTACCTGTAATCCACCATGCCGATCAAAAAAGCATTGATGAATTGGCATTGGAAATCGCAACTCTTGCCACGAAGGCTGAAAATGGGAAGTTATCATTAGTCGAGTTGCAGGGTGGAACATTTACCATTTCCAGTACCGGGGCCAAGGGCGGGTTTTACGGAACGCCGATTATCCACCATCCTGAAGTTGCCATCCTGGGTGTTCATGCCATTAAGGAGAAACCGGTTATCCTTCCAAACCGGGAGCTTGGGATTGGCAATGTGATGGGAATCAGCTTGTCATTTGATCATCGGATTATCGATGGGGAGCCCGCAGGAAGATTCATGAATGATTTAACCCATTATATGGAACATCCTGAAAGCTTACTTTTAAAGACTAGATAAAGGAGGCAGGAGTATGTTTGAAGAGAACCAATTAGCGTTTGACCGTGTACAGTTACTAAATGAAGAGGGGAAAATAAATAACCCTTCATCTGATATGCCGATTAGTAATGATACCATGTTACATATGTACAAATGGATGAAAAAAGCGAGATTGATGGATGAAAAGTTATTACGGATGCAACGACAGGGGCGGATAGGGACATACGCGCCATTAAGTGGTCAGGAGGCGGCTCAAGTAGGGAGTGCCTTTGCATTGGAAAAGAGCGATTGGTTATGTCCCAGTTACCGCGATCTTGCCGCATGCATGGTTCATGGGATGCCATTTGACCAGGTACTGCGTTATGTGAAAGGACATTTATATGGCAGCCGGAATGCGGAGGGACTGCGGATGTTGCCGATTCAGATCATCATTGCTGCACAGACTCTGCATGCAGTAGGAACTGCCTTTGCAGCCAAATTAAAGCATGAACATACCGTTTCGGTTAGCTATTTTGGCGATGGAGCAACTTCACAGGGTGATTTTCATGAAGCATTGAATTTTGCCAGTGTCTATCAATTACCTGTCGTGTTTTTCTGTCAAAACAATCATTATGCTATTAGCGTGCCACGAAAACAGCAAACAGCCAGCAATACGATCGCACAAAAAGCAATTGCATATGGGATAAAAGGCGTGCAAGTTGATGGAAATGATCTGGTTGGCGTGTATCAAGTCATGAAGGAAGCAGTACAACGAGCGAGAAATGACGAAGGGCCAACATTAATTGAGGCGGAAACCTACCGTCTGGGACCACATACGACGTCAGATGATCCTAATAAATATCGTTCCAAAGAAGAGGTACAGCAATGGATGGAGAAAAGAGATCCAATCATTCGGGTAAAGAAGTATTTGATCAGTAATCAGCTATGGAATGAGGATGAGGAACAATCTTTGGTAGCAAGCCTTCAACAGGAAATGGATATAGAAATCGACCAAGTGGAAAAAGAACCAACCCCATCATTGGCAGAGGCGTTTGACTATGTGTATGCCACGAAGAGTAATCAATTAGTGGAACAGCAAAAATATGTGACTACTTTTTCTCAAGACAAAGGTGGTGATCTCCATGGCTAAAATGACGCTGTTACAGGCAATCAAACAGGCATTGGAATTGGAAATGGAACAAGATGAGCGGGTTGTCATATTGGGAGAAGATATCGGAGAAAATGGCGGTGTGTTTCGTGTGACCGATGGCTTGCAAAAGCAGTTTGGCAAAGAACGCGTCATTGATACGCCGTTAGCTGAATCAGCCATCATCGGAACATCGGTCGGAATGAGTCTGAACGGGATGCGTCCCATCGCGGAAATCCAGTTTCTAGGTTTTATTTACGAAGCAATGGATCAGCTGGCAAGTCAGGCGGCAAGAATTCGGTTTAAAACAGCTGGCGGGTATTCTGTGCCACTCGTGATAAGAAGTCCTTACGGGGGCGGAGTGCGGACGCCAGAATTGCATTCCGATAGTTTGGAAGCGTTGTTTAGTCATACGCCCGGTTTAAAAATTGTCATGCCATCCAACTCATATGATGCCAAAGGGCTTTTGATAGCCGCGATTCGCGATGACGATCCCGTCCTATTTCTGGAACCGATGAAATTATATCGGGCAGAACCCCAGGAAATTCCAGAAGAAGCTTATGAGGTCGAGATTGGTAAAGCCAAGTTGGTAAAGGAAGGATTTCACGCCACGATCGTATCTTGGGGACCGCCAGTGGTTACTTTGAAAAAAATAGTAGAATCCTATGAACAGGAAGGGATCCATTTAGAATTAATTGATTTGCGAACCGTAGCACCACTTGATCAAGAAACGATTCTGCAATCCGTGGAAAAAACGGAACGCTTACTAATCGTACATGAAGCAGTCAAAACGAATGGCGTTGGAGCGGAAATAGCTGCATCCGTTTCTGAAAAGGGAATATTTTCGCTGGCAGCTCCTATTTTACGGGTGACCGGATTTGATACGCCATATCCGGTTGGGATGGTAGAAGATGATTGGCTGCCAAATGAGAGCCGGATAAGAAAGATGATTGATGAATTGTTGAGTTATTGAGTGAGATTTGTTTGAAAAGCGTATATTTCCCTATGGCATTATCTGAAAAATTGTATTAATATTAGTGTTAAGATTTTGTTGAAGGAGTGGGAAACTTGGAACAGTTATATAACAATTTAGACGCGATCTATGACGAAATGGTCGATATTCGCCGCCATCTGCATCGACATCCGGAACTATCGTTCAAGGAGGAGAAAACAGCGGCGTATATTGCTGATTTTCATAGGCAATTAGGGCACAAGGTTCGTACCAATGTAGGTGGGAATGGAGTGTTGGCTTATTTGGAAGGAAAAAGGCCAGGGCCTACCGTAGCATTACGTGCAGATTTTGATGCCCTGCCAATTCGGGAACAGACGGATGTACCATTTAAATCAGTTAATGAAGGGGTAATGCATGCTTGCGGCCATGATGGACACACTGCAACTTTATTAGGCCTTGCCAAAGTGTTGAACGGAATGGAAGATGAACTGGAAGGAACAATTGTTTTCGTGCATCAGCATGCCGAGGAATTGCCGCCGGGTGGTGCCGCAGCGATGATTGAGGATGGCTGCCTGGACGGAGTGGATGTTATCTTTGGCACCCATTTACAGGCACAGATGCCACTGGGTGAAATTGGTTATCGGGTTGGCCCATTACAAGCCGCGCCAGACCGTTTTGATATTAAAATTCAAGGTCAAGGCGGACATGGAGCCTATCCAAACGATACGAAAGATAGTATTGTAATCGGCGGGCAGCTCATCAATAACCTGCAGCAAATTGTAAGCAGACGTGTTGACCCGCTTGATCAGGCCGTTGTTTCAATTTGTAATTTCGTTGCACAAAACCCGTATAATGTGATTGCCGACACTGCTGAAATGACAGGAACGGTTCGTACGTTCAAAGAAGAAACGCGTGATTTTATTGAAAAGGAAATTGAACGTGTAGTCCAGGGAACATGCCAAGTGTCCGATGCAGATTATGAATATACATATACGCGTGGCTATCCGACGCTTGTCAATCATCGGGAAGAAACGGAATTTGTTGCCGAACTTGCCAAAGATGTGCCTGGTGTGGAAGTTGTCAAGGAAACACCACAGGTTATGGGTGGCGAGGACTATTCGTACTATCTGCAACATGTGAAAGGGACATTTTTCTTTACAGGCGCTAAACATCCAGAACGAGACAATCCATATCCGCACCACCATCCCAAATTTGATATTGATGAGCGCGCATTGTTACATGCTGCAAAAGTACTCGGAAAAGCGACATTGCAATATATGAAGGATCACGCGGTCAAATCGGTAAATCAAGTCGGATAAACGGTTTTCTTTGGGGAGTCTTTGCGAAGGGCTCCCTTTTCATTCGGTGAAAATCCAAAAGATGACTTGTGGATCATACGTGTTTTGGTAATAGGTAAATTTATTGGTTTGGATAATATAGACGGGTTAAGGATCTGTAATCAAAGGTAAATGAAGGAAGGACACTACATATGAATTCTTTAGCTGAAAAAAGGGAAGTAAAGAAAAACAAGGACGTGAAAATGCCAGCCTCAAAAATGGTTATGATATTTATCGTTGCTACTGGTGTATTTATTTCGCTTTATTTTTACTTACCCGACACATTTTCGCATTCAGCCAAAATTATGACGGCTATTGTATGTTTTGGGGTTATCCTGTGGGCGCTTGAGCCAATTCCTTTAGGCCTTACATCTTTAATTGTTTTGGTACTTATGCTGCTTTTCAAAGTTGCTGAAACAGATATGATTTTCAGCGGATTTTCTTCTCCGGCCATTTATCTAATTGTTGGCGGAATGATGTTAGCAAAAGCGGTAAATGAAACACCTTTGGCAAGGAGAATAACATATAAAGTATTAAAAAAATGGGGCAATCATTCAAAAGGGTTATTGGGGAGCATACTTCTAATCATGCAATTGCAGGCCTTTTTTATCCCGGCTACTGCTGTACGAACAACCCTGATGTTGCCAATTTCAACGATGATTATAAAAACGGTGGATGCACGCCCCGGGAGTAATCTACGAAAGATGATTTTGTTAGGTATTGCATTTGGTGGGAATATAAGTGGAACGGCTGTTATGACGGCGGCAATCGGCAATATTTTAACAGTTGAGTTGCTTGACAGTTATGCAAACATTAAAATCACTTATTTCCAATGGTTTTTTTACACATTTCCTTTATGGTTAATATTAATTCCAGCAATCTGGTTTTTACTCTTAAAGGTATTTCCATTAACTAAGAAAGAACAATCTTTTCCCATGATAAAAAATGAAATGGAAGTAAAGCTGAAAGAATTGGGATCCATAAGTGGACAAGAATTTCGGTGTATCTTGATATTAATCTTTATTGTAATTTTATGGTCAACGGAACCTTTACATGGATTGCATCCAAGTATACCGGCAATAATAGGTGTTATATTGATGACATTGCCAGGGATCGGATGCGCACAGTGGGCAAATGTAGTGAAAATAAATTACAATACCGTCTTGTTGACAAGCGTAACGTTATCTATGGGGTACACATTAATAGATTCAGGTGCCGCAAATACAATTAGCGAATATTTAAGTTTAGATTGGGTATTATCTTTTGTAAAAAATCCTTTATTAGCAGTAATATTTATTGCTATATTGACACAGTTGTTCCATAAGTTAATCTCTAATGTTTCAACAGCAGTGGTTACGCTTGTTCCAATTGTAATTAGTATAGCCGCAAATGCAAATGTAGATCCAATGATTCTTGGCTTTACCGCAGGATTAACCAGTCTCTATGGATTTATTTTAGTTGTTGAAACTATGCCTAACCTATTAGTTCATAGCTCAGGCATGATCGATCAAAAAGACTTTCTGAAACCTGGTTTATATGCAACAATAGTATCTACTGTGGCTATTATTATAATGGCGTGTACGTGGTGGAGATGGATTGGATTGGTTTAGATTAGTGTGTATTCCCCATTTGTTAATCTACGGAATAGGGGATAAGAGAGTTATGTGTTGATTACAGGGTATACGATATCTCTCTCAAAGCGTGAAGAAATGCGATGTAAAAATCTGACTAGGACGTTTTTGAGTTATGTAGGGTTCATTATATGGGGGATTAGGGTAGCCCGTTTAGCGGAGTAGATGTTTTTTTATAAGGTACTATTAAATTTGGAAATATGAAAAAGTTACCAAACAGTTCAATTAGAGTATTAATATTTTTTATTTTCGTTAAATTAGCATTGACATTAATCTGAATTTTGTTTATTATTATACTGTATCCAGGATGCGACATCCGGATAGATAAAAATATAGGTGATACCACTTCTTTTGAAAGGAGGGTGAAAATGGAAGGATTGACAGTTTCCCAGCCTTTATATCAACAAGTATATGAAGGCATTAAACGATCAATTTTAAAAGGAGATTTTCAACCGGGTGAAAAAGTAGTCGCTGCAAAATTGGCTGAAAAATACAAAATTAGTCGTACTCCATTGCGTGAAGCACTTAGGCAATTAGAAATTGAAGGGTTGCTTGTGCAAGGACGTTTAGGATTACATGTGGTTAAACTAGATTCTGAAGACTTTCAAGAATTATACGAGTGCCGTTTAATACTTGAAACAGAAATTATAAAGATGGCTGTAGATAAAATTACAGACAAACAGCTTGGCGAAATGAACGATTTACTTAACAAAGCTGATCAAGTATTAGAGAAACGAGGGTACTTGCAACTTTTGGAGTTGAACACGATTTTTCACGAAAAAATATTTGAAGCTAGTCCAAATAAACGTATAGTTAATTTAGTACAGCAAGTTCGAACTTTTTTGCTCATTTACCGTGCGAATATACTAAGGGACTATCAACGCAATTATGATATTAATTGGGAACATAGGAAAATATATGAGGCATTGGTTGAAAGGAATCGAAGTAAAGCAGTCAAAACGATTGAAATGCATATAAAAAATGATCTAATAAGGGGACTTGGGATTATTATAGAATAAGAAAATAAGGTAGGATATCTCCAAACTACTAATAAAGAGACATCCAACCTAAATATGTGTAGGTCTTAATGATATCAAAGTTTCAAGGCATCGGCAAATTTTGAATGTGTTTAGAGTAAAAGTTTATAAAAATTTTGAGGTGATAATAGTGGAACCGATAAAAGGTTTAAAAGTATTGGATTTATCCCAAATTATGGCTGGGCCGTACTGTACGATGGTCCTTTCCGATCTTGGAGCTGAAGTTACAAAGATAGAAAAAATAAATGGCGGTGATGATTCACGTCAGATGGGTCCCTATGTAGAAGGAGAATCCACTTGTTTTTTTCAAATTAATAGAAATAAGAAGAGCCTGGCGTTGAATTTAAAAAGCCAGGAAGGAAAAGAAGTCTTTTATAAACTTGCCAAAAAGGCAGATGTCATTGTTGAAAATTTTCGGCCCGGTGTCACCAAATCACTAATGATTGATTATCAGACAATAAAGGAATTAAACTCCGGGATTATCTACTGTTCTATCTCGGGTTACGGTCAGACCGGACCTTATTCTCATAAAGGTGGTTTTGATTTAGTAGCCCAAGGAATGACAGGACTAATGGATATGACTGGAGTGAAAGGAGGAAGACCAATGAAGGCAGGAATTGCCGTGTATGACATAGGGGCAGGGATAACGGCGAGTTATGCTATCTTAGCAGCTTATGTTCACAAAATGAAAACGGGAAAAGGCCAACTTGTTGATGTTTCTTTGGCCGAAGTAGGTCTCCCATGGTTTGCATGGGAAGCGGCATCCTATTTTTCAAAAGGAACTATACCTGAACCAACCGGTTGGCGCCATCGTGTTTCAGCACCGTATCAGGCTGTTCAGACAAAAGATGGGTATATGATATTAGGTTGTGCTAATCAAAGAACGTGGGAGAAATTCGCTAGAGACGTTGCGGGAAAAGAGGAATGGATTGATGACCCCCGTTACAAAACGAATCTTCTCCGACATGAACATGTAGAAGAACTTGAGAGGGACATTGAAACCGTACTTATGACAGAGGAGAAAGCTTATTGGCTGGAAGCATGTGACAAGGCGGGGGTTCCGGCTGGTCCAATCAATAACTTTGCAGAAGCTGTAGAAGATCCACATTATCGGGCGCGAGACATGATTCAGGAAGTAGAGCACCCAATTATGGGACGCATGAAAACGATTGGTATTCCGACTAAGTTTTCAGAAACACCAGGTACTATTAATACTGCATCTCCATTACATGGAGAACACACAGTAGAGATTTTGAAGAAATTAGGATATGGTGACGACGAAATTATGGAGATGGAGGATAAAGGTTTAATTAAGCTACAAGACGGTACTTTATTAAGAAAGTAGAATTTATGTAAACGTTTTATTTTAATCGAATCTATCAGTAAACTAAAAGATCACATCTGAAATACGTAGAGCTGTGAACGAGAACGGTCAATAACTATTTGGTCGAAGCCTAACCATAGCAAAATTGGCCGTCCTATACTTTGTCACTCCTTGGTGATTGCTGTATGGGAACGGCACCCTTCAATGGGAACTTACGACGTGATTGTCCATGGTATGCCAGATGTGCGAATAGATCCTAATGGTCCGAATTCTTAATTTTCCCCACTGTACATAAAAACAGTACTGTGGACAAAAACAATGTCTAGGTGATGAACTTTAGTGATTCTCAGAAAAAGGAATTCTATCTTTGTTTTAGAGAGAACAATTTATTTTAAAGTATTAATTTTTGTCTTGACAAGTGGGCACATTTCACATATTAAACCAATTGTAGTAATTCAATTAGGAATTTATTGGTCGTTGGGGTGGATTAGATGTCAACCATTTATGTTCTGTTAGTTCTGTTTATAGTTATTATTGCTATGATTTTCTTTATATCTGTAGTAAAGCTTCATCCTGTAATAAGTATTCTTTTAGCAGCTATTGCACTTGGTATTGGTTTAAAAATACCATGGGGAGAGCTTGAAGGTGTTATCAATTCTGGTTTTGCTTCTACAATTGAAGACATTGCTATTGTAATTGTATTAGGATCTTTACTGGGAAAAATACTTGAGGAGACTGGTGCAGCATATAAACTAACGAATTCTACTGTGAATATGGTCGGGGAAAAACGAGTGATATGGGCTATAGGAATTAGTTCCCTAATTTTGGGAATCCCAATATTTGCGGATACGGTGGTAATACTTTTAATCCCAGTAGTTTCGATTCTCGCACAAAAAACCGGAAGGTCTATGATGTCTTATGGGGGCGCATTATATATAGGTGCTCTCGTAACCTCATCACTCGTTCCTCCGACCCCTGGCCCCATAGCAGCTGCTGCCTTATTAGGTACGCAACTTTCTGAGGCAATTCTATGGGGAACTATAGTCGCGGTACCAAGTGTTCTTGTTGCTGTAGCTTATTGTAATATATTAAAAGAAAAGGTGTTACCAAAAAAAGAGTATTTAAGCGCAAATAATTACAGTGAAGAAAAGCTTCCGAAATTAACAAGTTCTTTAGCGCCAATATTTCTCCCTTTGATTCTTATAGTTGGGAATAATGTTATTAATACTCTAAATCCAGAAACCACCTTTGCAAACTTTTTCTCATTTATTGGCTCCCCACTTGCCGCATTGTTATCAGGATGCATACTGTCCTTGATTTTAACAGGGAAGAAGTGGAAATCAAAAGAAGTATTAAATGATTGGGTGGAAAGTAGCCTTAGCACAGCAGCTATGCCGATTGTGGTGACAGGTATGGGGGGAGCATTGGCGGAATTCATTAAGGAATCTGGAGTTGCTGAGAATATTGGGGAAATCGTTGGGAATGCAAATTTTCCTGGTATATTGATACCTATTATTATTGCAGCATTAATTCATGTTATTACCGGATCAAATACTTTAGGTGTAATGACTGCTGCTGCACTTGTTGAACCGATGTTAGGTGGATTTGGTATTTCATCTCTCGCTGCTTTTCTCGGTTGTGGAACAGGTGCACTTATGTTTAAACATACAAATTCCAGTGGTTTTTGGGTAACAGTGACGCTCTCGAATATGAACGTGAAACAGGGTATAAAAAGTGTAAGTGTGGGTTCTACAATTGCCGGAGGGGTTGGTGCTGTGATTACAATAGTTCTTCATTATACAGGAGTTATTTGATTGGGAGGAGGTAGTAATATTTTTTGCCTATTGTTTGGCGAAATAATATGATTTATCAAGTTAAGGCATCATATGGGAGACGGTAAAACTTGTGTAATAGGGATAGCATCTGCTTCAGGATTAAAATTCATCATGAAAAATATCACCCTTAAACACAACTACTTATGGTACAGTACACCTAATCATACAAGTCTTTGATGATGGGGTCTCCAAATTCATAATTGGCCTGGGGGATCAACGACAAATTGGAGGGATCCTCAGGCCCTTGGAACCTAGATAATAAGGATAAACAGTTTAAGTATGGGGGAGCCAAACTAAATAATGTTTGCAAGATTGATTAGAGTAGCTTTGATAATTTATTATAGTAATTTCTCAGTTGCTACTGATACCAGAACCCATTAGAAATAGAACCTTATACGTGTCGGACCGCGAGAAGATGCTAAAAAATGGATGACGAATTACTAGACAGAAATCTGGCCTCCGCGGATTTGGTCAAAGATGAAGAGCTGTTATATGTCGATCTTGTGATAAATGAGAAGAGCAGGTAGATGGGACATCAGGAAAGAATTCACTAGGTATTGCTAAAGCGGCTAAAAAAGATGGTTCCGACATTAATGGGCCTGTTGGAAATGAAATCAAAAAGCTTTTTTGGTTTTGCCAGTATAAAAAGTATAATTAATAAACCATGTCTTTAGATGAGGCTACTAAAAATACTTCAAATTTATTGAAAATAAGTACTGAACAAGTCAGAACTTATTTTTATGATCAGTTACATAAAACAGGATTAAGACAAATAACGATTGAAATGAAAGTAATCACTATTTGGTTAAATTAACAACGAGTAATCTATCAATATTACTTAAAGGAGAGATACAAAATGGATGTTAATAAAGCTACTAATGTAGGGAATGTTGTTCTTAATCGTTTTGGTTCAGTTGCTCAATTAACTTTGTCACGACCTACAGCGCTTAATGCTTTGACTTGGGAAATGTACCAAAAGTTGGAAGAATATCTAGAGATTCTTGCCGAAGATTCTTCCATTCGTGTTTTAATAATTCGGGGTGACGGGGAGAAGGCATTAGCGGCAGGTACGGATATTAACCAATTTAAAAACTTCACTGGTGAAGATGGGGTTGATTATGAACGGAAAATAGACCGCATCATTAATAAGTTGGAAAGATTCCCAAAACCAACAATAGCAGCAGTTCATGGATATGCAGTTGGAGGTGGTATGATTATGGCAACAGCATGTGATTTACGCTATGCAACTTCAAAGGCACGTTTTGGTGCACCAATGGCCCGAACACTTGGGAATTGTTTAAGCTTAGATAATTATCAAAGATTGGTTAGGGAATTAGGGGCTATGAAAACCAAGGAATTACTCTATACTGCTCGCATTATTTCTGCAAAGGAAGCATTTTCAAACAATTTTATAACAGATATTTTTGAAGAACAGATATTTTTTGATAAAGTATTTGAAATTGCTACTAAAATAAGTGGAAATGCCCCATCTACCGTGGATGCAACAAAAGAAGCATTTAACAGATTAAACAAAAATAACAGTTTAACAAATTCTGCGCAAGAATTTAATGATATTATCTCGAAAGTGTATGGTAGTAAAAATTTTGCTGAAGGGGTTGCTGCACATATGGAGAAGCGTTCTCCAGTATGGCAAGAAAAGTAAAAGGGGAAGAAATAGTTTTGTATTGTTATAAAGATCAACTCAAATTTTAGCTAATAACCCCTTTGCAGAAAGGTCATTTAAGAATATTTGTTTTAAGATGGAATAACAATTAGCATATTATCAAAATAAATAAAATCGCCAAAACAATGTTGCAAGAATATTTTATACTCATATAAAGATTGAGAAAAGGTCGACTATCGACTATTTTTATCTATAGATTAGAATGGAGGGATATTACTTTATAGTATTTTTGGTAAGCGCTGCCATATTGGTTTTAGTGGAATAACTATTAAGCAATTTTTAAGTAGATATTCATTTTATGGAAGGGAATGGTAAACGTGTTTGAAAAACTATTTTCCAGATTAGAGGAACTATATCCCGAGTTAGTAGATTTTAGAAGGGACCTTCATATGTATCCGGAATTGTCACATAAAGAAATTAATACTCCGAAAAAGATTGCAGATTTTTTAAGCAATTTAGGGCTAGAAGTTAGAACTGAAGTTGGAGGTCGAGGCGTAGTTGGAATATTAAAAGGTGGCAAGCCTGGAAAAACAATCGCTTTACGTGCAGACTTTGATGCACTTCCAATTCAGGATCAAAAAGAGGTGGAATATAAATCTCGTATACCAGGTGTAATGCACGCATGTGGCCATGACCTACATACTGCTGGGTTGCTCGGTGTTGCAAAGGTTTTAAGTGAGAATCGTGAAGAATTAGAAGGAAGTGTTGTTTTTGTTCATCAATTTGCCGAAGAAGTAATTCCTGGCGGAGCTAAGTTCATGGTTGAGGATGGTTGCCTAGATGGTGTTGATGTTGTCTATGGTGCCCATGTTAGCTCAACTGACCCACTAGGCGTTGTTGGAGTCAGGGAAGGTAATGCAATGGCTAATGGAGATATGTTTGAAATAGAAATTACAGGAAAAGGAGGACATGCTGCTTCACCACATTTAGCAGTGGATCCTTTGGTCGTGGGAAGTCAATTACATTTAAACTTACAGCAAATTGTAAGTCGTCAAGTAAACCCTGTTAAACCTGCAGTTGTTACCGTAACCTCCATAAACGGTGGGGAGGGTTTTAACGTAATACCTGATAAAGTAAAACTTACTGGAACAGTAAGAACCTTTGATGAAGACGTACGTGACTGGATAGAAAGTTCTATTGGACAAATCGCTAATACAACTTGCAGTGGAATGGGGGCTTCCGTCAAATATAACTATGTCCGGGGTTATCCGGCAGTAAAAAACAATCCTAGGGAGACTGCTCGAGTTGAAAAAATTGCCAAAAGACTTTTTGGTGAAGAAAAAGTTCAGCAAATTCCGACACAAATGGGTATGGAGGACTTCGCTTATTATTTAAAGGAACTACCGGGTACATTTTTCTGGGTCGGGGGAGCTATGGAGAATAAGGAAGAGGTCTATCCACATCATCATCCGCGTTTTAATGTACAAGAAAAAGCAATTTTATATATCGGGAAATTATTTATCGCCACTGTTTTTGATTATTTATCAAAGGAAAAGAAAGAAGATTTATCAGAAGTAAATAGTTAGGTAGTGATAACCTACCTAACTATATCTGACTAAATCTACTGGAAATGAATTTTTAACCAGTATTAGTTTTTACCTATAAACACAAATAATAATTGAATTAGGAATAGAGGGGAGCGAAGTCGATTGCCAAAAGAAGTGAAAGAAATAGCCGGTTCTGTTTCACTTTGGATAATAGCATTTGCTGTTATATCCATTGTTATTTTTCAATGTATTATTTTTATGCGGATAGCTAAAAAAACTGCACCAGAAGTAGGTATGACCTCCATAGAGGTAAAAAAGGCAATTAAGACTGGGTTTATTAGTTCATTGGGTCCATCCTTTGGGATTGCGATTGTAATTATTTCACTAATTAAGTTGCTTGGCTCTCCAATAACCATGATGAGAATTGGTATCATTGGTTCTGCATCAACTGAAGCGGGAGCAGCTGAAGTGGGAGCCAAGGCATTTGGTGTTAGTTTAGGTAGTGATGCATTTATTGCAGAAGCTTTTACAACCGTGGTTTGGACAATGTGTGTAGGAGGTATGGGGTGGCTATTTTTTGCCTTCTTTTTCACAAAGTCCCTTGGAACCGTGCAGACAAAGTTAGCAAATAAAAACCCAAAAGCAATGGCCATAGTTTCTTCAGCAGCCATGATGGGTGCCTTCGGATATTTGGCAATTGAGAAAATGGTTATTAGTCTTAGTTACGCTGTTTCAGGTTTAGCGGGACTAATAATGATGTTCATCCTTTTGGGAATAGCTAAAAAAACTAATAAAGCATGGATAAAAGAATGGGCTTTGGGGATTGCAATGGTGGTTGGTATGGCCTGTGGGTACTGTGTTTCCTTTGTATGAATATGAATTGAGATAATTCATATTCAGTTATATAAACCTATTCTATAAATATTGGTTATCTGTAATTTTAGTCAAAATTTTGCCTTGACATGGGAGGAAAAAATAATGAATGTCAGTCCAGAAAAGATTAGTACAAAGAGAGTAGGTATAAAACATACAGATAGCATGAGTATATTTCATAATAAAGCACACTTTTGGGGACGTTTAACATTAATGGCAACTATTTTAGCCTCTTTATCGGCTCCGGTATATTTATCCTTCGTTATGGGTTTTCATCCAGGGTGGGGGCCAATAATTGCTGGAGTTATTGGCTATGCAGGATTTATTGGAGTGATGTGGGTTATAGAGCCGATTACGTATTATCCGATTTTGGGAATAGCAGGAACGTATTTGGCTTTCTTATCTGGAAATATTTCTAATCTTTGCCTTCCATGTTCTGCTGCTGCCCAAGAAGCGATAGGAGCTGAAATGGGATCCCGAAAGGCCGAAATTGCTGGAGTATTCGGAATCGCAATTGCTTGTTTAGTAAATACATTAGTTATTGTTTTCGTAATTTTAGGCGGATCGTATATTATTGAAATGTTACCACCAGTAGTTGAAGAGGCGTTTGATTTTGTTTTACCAGCAATTTTTGGTGCCGTCCTTGGTCAATTTGCTTTTAAAACACCTTTATACGGGGTAATTGGTCTTTTGATAGGGTTAGCTGTACTATTATCTCCGGTTTTTGGGCTTATCAAAATTGCTGTTTCAGTGGCAATTACTATAACCCTTATCCTTTATATCGAAAAGATGAAAGAAAAACGGGAAAATGCATAGATTAGGTAAAGATTTTTTAGTATTGGAATTTGGTTGAATTATAATGAATACTGAGTAGGTTTTTTTCTGTATCTCATAGAATATATGAAATACATGGACGTTAAGTGGATGAGAATTATCGGCCAAAATACAAACAGTTTGCAGATCTTTATAAACCTGAATTATTCATACTTCTAACCAAAAAGATAAATGAAGCTTAGCCCTGGGTTATTTTCGTAAAATAAGATGGAACCTTTCCAGAAATGGTTTGCTTAAACTAGAGATCCTTGAAAATCTCTAGTTTTTGGACATACGACTCCCTTGGTCTTACGATGGTTTTTTAAATGTGCTTAGAGAACAGCGGTATGGCCTCACTCTAATTGTAATCTTTGAATTCGCTGTAATACTTTCCAGAAAAACGATTGATACACAAAGCTGGAGGCTAATTTAAAGTAAAGAGATCGTCCTGACTTTACCAATTTACTGGCGACTTTAATGATTCTAGTTCGTATCGTTTGGATCCGCATGTTTTTCTGTTCTTCAGGAAAACAAAGCGTACGCATCCAATTCGTAAGGTTATAAGCTAACAAACTAAGCATCATTCTAACCTCATTGCATTCAAATTTATGGCTGCTCATGCGATCCAGGTTAAACCCATTTTTGGATTCCTTGATATAATTCTCCATCGTTCCTCTTTTCTGGTAGGAATGAACAATATCTTTAGGAGAGAAGACATCAGTCAGGTTCGTTACAAAGAAAGCGTGCGTGAAAAACAATTCACCGGCCGGACGAACGGATTGGATGATCACTTTTCTTGGCTTGGACCATGATTTTGCCTGATACTCGGCTTCTTCATAATAGATTTCCGATTTTGTCACATCGGTTGGAACAGTGGAAGGGTGCAGCTCATCGGCAAGTCGCTGCAAATTAGGATTGGATTTCAAACGAATCACATAATAAACCGATTCATCCTCGCACAGTTCATATAGGCCCGGGACGGCGAAGCCACTGTCACCGCGCAGAAACGGGATGGTTTCAGGAAACTGCTCATTGTAATGGTTGATAACAGGCTCGATAAAATCCACCACGCCATTGGAAGTATAGACATTGCCTGGGCGTAGTTTTGCTTTCAAAAAATCGCCGGTGATACCGTCAAAAGCAACTAAAGGATGAAATCCAATGGTTCCATAATGCGTATTGAATGTTGCATCCTCCTGATCGCCATATGTATCTGCATGAGTGGAATCCAAATCCAGAATAATCGACTTGGCATTTCTATATTGATGCACCTTGTCTAAAAGTTCCTGGTTTGCCTGGTTTAATTGTTCCATCGATTCATCATCAAATCGTGGGAAAAGCCGGGATAAACTTGGTTGGGAAGCTAAAGCATCTGTTCCTACAACCTGCGTAAAGACAGGATCATTCGTTAATTGATCAGCTGCGTCATCTTCGGCATATCCAGCAATGATTTGATACATCTTTTGGCGAAGTAACTGTTCATTGGAGTGAACATAGTAACGTCGATCATCTTTAAGCTTTAAATGCTTTGTCAGCGTTGAGAAGAAGCCAATCTTTTCATCGAACTCTCGGAATAAGAGTTCACCTGTATCGGATGAAAGTGCACCACCATCGTTAGATAATTTGATTTGGCGATTGAAATCTAGCGGTATTTGCGGTAAAGTAGCCAATATAAGAACCCCTTTCTGTTGGTTTTTGTTGGTACTTTAACTGTAACAGAAAATGGGTTCTTTTTTCATTTATTAGATGAATAAATGTTTTGGCTAAACCGACTGTCAGATAAGCATTTAAACTGTATTATAGAATTTCAGTGAATAATTCAGGATAAATTATTTACGTAATATCTATTTACGTAATATCGTAAATGACCCCTAGCTTAGTAGAAGTGAACCGAAAATGGACTACATAGTTTCCCGGATACTTAATTGCGGACGTTTTTTACCATACCCTGTTGCTTTTTCGAATGCTTTGCCGATACGGAGAACCTCATAGTCTGCTTTGTACGGTCCTACTATTTGCATCCCCATCGGGAGCCCATCAGTTGTAAAACCACTGGGGATTGATAAAGCGGGGTTTCCAAGGGCTGAAATATAATAACAAGAACGCATCCAGTCCAGGTATGTCTCCATTTTAACCCCATTAATTTCTGCTGGATATTCTATGTCAGCACTAAATGGAGGAACTTGACTAACTGGTAGTATGAGTGCATCATACTTTTTGAAAAATTCCCTAGCTTTATGATATAATTTATAACGCAATTTCTCAGCACGACCAATATCTATACCTTTTAGTTCCCTTCCTTTGTTAAAATTCCAGATAAAGCTTTCCTTCATGAAACTTTGATATTTATCGAATAGTTCAGCATAGGACATTTCGAATTCCCAGGCTCTGAAGACATGGAAAACTTCATCAGCCTCTGATAAATCAGGATAGTCCTCCTCTACTTGGCACCCTAGATCTTCAAAAACCTTTACCTGTTCCTGAACATTTTTTATTACCGAAGAATCTACAGGAAATAATCCTCCTAGATCTGTCGTCCATGCGATACGTAAGCCGGTGATATCATCATCAAATGGTTTTAAAAATTTTTCTCCAGTTTCTTCTATTGAAATAGGCGAACGGTTGTCATAACCGGCTATAATTGACATCATAAATGATGCATCTACAACACTTCGGGCGATTGGTCCTTGAACCCCTAATGTAGAGAAAAGAGCTGGTTTTGGATAGGCAGGTACCCGTCCTGGTGAAGTTCTCATTCCTACCACATTATTAAAAGCTGCTGGATAACGGCAAGATCCGCCCATATCACTTCCATCCGCGAAAGGAATCATTCCGCTAGTAACAGCTGCTGCAGCACCTCCACTGCTTCCTCCTACAGTACGATTAAGATTGTAGGGGTTCCTCGTAACGCCAAAAACCTCATTAAATGTATGCGCCCCGGCTGCAAATTCAGGAGTATTAGTTTTACCAATAACTATGGCACCGGCAGCTTTTAATCGTTCAACTATAAGATCATCACTATTTGCAAAATTATCACGGAGCGGATAAAATCCTTTAGTGGTTGGAAAGCCCTTTGCATTATGTGTATCTTTAATAGCAATTGGTAAACCATGGAGTGGCCCTATTGTTTCGCCGGTAGCAATTTTCTTATCAGCAGCATCTGCTTCTCTGAGTGCCCTTTCTTCATTAAGGGAAACGATCGCATTAACTTGTGGATTAATTCGATTAATTTGTTCCAAGTGTTCCTCAATAACCTCTCGCACAGTGAATTCACGTTTTCGTATAGATTCAGCAAGTTCATGTGCCGTTTGAAAACATAAATGAGTACTATTATCCAATTTAAAACTCCCCCTCTCTAAGATTAAAAACTTAAAGATTCATGCGGTCGACAGACGACCAAAAAGTATATATAATGATATTGTATAGAACTATTCTGACATTTGCAACTAGTTTTTGTTAAATGAATAGGTTTATTTTTAAGGTTTACGTATTTAATAGTCCATAAAAACTCAAACACGGTATTTATTGCGATTACAGCCTCGGTATACTATAATAAAAGAACAAATGTGTTGGTTAGGCAGGTGGTAAAATATGGACGGTAAACAATCTACACCAAATATTTCCCTATCACATATAATAGCTGAGGAGATTACACATCAAATTATTTCCGGCAAATTAAAACCGGGAGAGAAGGTTAGTGAGTATGATTTTGCCGAGAATTTTGGGACGAGTAGAGCGCCGGTGCGTGAAGCTATATTTTTGCTGACAGTGGAAGGCTTAGTAGAGAGAATTCCGCGAAAAGGCGCGGTTGTAAAAGGTTATACAAAAGAAGAAATTAAGGATATTTGTGAAATCCGGACAATCTTGGAAGATCTTGCAATGAAAAGAATCAAAGCACATGGCGTTGACCATGAAATTCTTAAACAGATTAAAAATTTAATATCCCTAATGACCATGGCTACCGAAGATCAGACAGAATACACTCGTCTTAATCAGGAACTTCATAGGTGTATAATCAAAATGAGTCAAAGTAATGTAATTAATGATATGTATTGGAAATTAGGAAGGCCATTACTCGCATTACAACGGATTTCTTTCTTAGAAGAAAAACATATTAAAAAATCATTAGAAGAGCATAAATTAATTTTTGAATTATTATCCGAGAACTCAATAGACGCTGCCAATGTAATACTAGAGAAACATAATTTAGACGTGATAACGAGAATAATGTAGTGTATTTATTTTAATCCCTCATTTTAAAGCTTTCCAAATTAAAAAATCTGGAAGGTTTTTTTATTTAGCTAATTCTATTTTAGCAATAATTTAAATAAACCCCACAAACTTATACCTCTTACAACTGAAAAATTCTTAAGGTTTGAAATTTCCGATTGAAATAATAATTTCGAAGGTGTATAATACATAAAAAGGTCGACTGTCGACTTAATGCTGAGGAGGGGTAGAATGAAGGTAACAATTAGTCGGTTTGAAACTGAGGGGAAAATTACGCTTCAAGAAAGTGGCGGACTGGCAATTGTAACAATGCACCGTCCAAAATTGAAAAATGCAATGACAAATGGTATGTGGCTAGAATTATCTGAAGTAGCTAAGCAAATTGTTAAGAATCCTAAAAATAAGGTTGTTCTTTTAAAAGGAAATAAAGGACAATTTACTGCAGGATCAGATATTAAGCAATTTAGCCAACTATCGATTAATGAGGCAAATGATGCTTTTAAATCAATGGAAGAGGCTATATCATCGTTTGAGAAATTGCCTTTGCCAACAATTGCTCTTATTAATGGACCTGCAATGGGGGCAGGCTTTGAATTAGCTCTTGCATGCGACCTTCGAATAGGTACGAAAGATATAAAAATGGGAATGCCTGTCGGTCGACTGGGAATTACATTAAATAAACAATTTGTAAATAGAATAATAAATTTTATTGGCAAAAGCAGAACTTTGGATTTGGTATATACCGGAAGACTTATTGATGCTAATGAAGGTTTACAGTGGGGGTTACTAAACTACTTAATAGCGGAGGATAAGGATATTGTACATTATGGCTTAACAATAGCCCAAAAAATAATGGAACAATCTCCAGCTTCATTACTTGCAGTTAAGCGGTCAGCCGCCTATTCTTTACCAAACTATTCTATACCATGGGATTCTGAAGTAAGTAAAAGTGTAGATCCTTACGATTTTCCTGAAGGGGTTCAGGCCTTTTTAGAAAAAAGAAAACCAAATTTTAAAAGGAGAGTTTAGTATGATGCTGCCATTAGAAGGAATTAAAGTGATTGACCTAACTCGAATCTTAAGTGGACCGTTTTGTACGATGACCTTAGCCGACTTAGGTGCTGATGTTATTAAAATTGAAAGGCCTTCCGGTGATGATACAAGACAGTGGGGACCGCCTTTTGTAGAAGATGAGAGCGCTTATTTCCTTAGTGTCAACCGAAATAAAAAAAGTGTAGTTCTTGATTTAAAAAAAGAAAAAGGAAAGGAAATTTTAAAAGATTTAATTAAAGACGCAGATGTAGTTGTAGAAAATTTCCGACCAGGGACTATGGATAAACTTGGAATCGGGTATGAGGAATTAAAGAAAATAAATCCGCGAATTATCCTTGCATCTATCTCGGGTTTTGGACAAAGTGGTTCATACGCTCAAAAGCCCGGTTACGATGTGTTAGCCCAAGGAATGGGAGGTTTAATGTCGGTTACTGGTGACCCGAGTGGAACTCCAGTAAAAGCTGGGTATTCTGTTGCAGATATAGGTGCAGGCATGTGGGCTATTATTGGAATTTTAACATCGTTATGGGAGAGACAACGATCGGGAGAAGGACAATGGATCGATGCCGCATTGCTAGATACAATGATATCTTGGCAAACTTATCTTGCAGGTAACTATTTTGCAACAGATAAGAATCCCAAACCATTAGGGGGAGCCCATCCTAATATTGTCCCATATCAAGTATTTAATGCTTCGGACGGTTACTTTGTTCTAGCGGTTGGTAATGACAGTCTTTGGGACAAATTTGTTGAGACCATGAAAATGGAAAGTCTAAGAGAACCGAAATTCAAAACAAACCCTGACCGTATAAAAAATAGGGAGTTACTTATTTCAATTTTGAACGATGTATTTATCACAAGGACGAAAAATGAATGGGTCGAACTATTTGAATACTCCGGAATACCATGTGGACCAGTAAACAATTTTTCGGACATATTAAACGATCATCATGTAAAAGAAAGAGAGATGGTAGTTGAAACGAATCATCCAACACTAGGATTACTTCGTCAGTTGGGCATACCAGTGAAACTATCTAGAACACCTGGAAAAATAACGAGTACCCCGCCGGAGCAAGGAGAGCATAGTGAGGAAATACTAAAACGAATTGGTTATAACGAAGAACAAATTCAATCGTTTATAGAAGAAGGTGTTACTTCCATACCGGAGAAAAACTCTAGCACAGTTTAACTTATAAATGCGTGGTCTAACTCCCCTGTTTTTGGAAGTTACAGTCCTATCATGTTATGTGTAAAGTTACTGTAGTTTTATTTTTTTCTAATAACCTTACGTAAAGGGTGGAAAAATTTTTATGGAAATATTTGCTTTAACCGGTCCAAGTGGCACGGGTAAAAGTACGAGTGCATTGTCTTATGCATATGAAAAAGATATTCCAGCAATTATAGATGATGGATTGTTGATTTTTCATGGCAAAAGGGTATCCGGAACATCAGCCAAATTCGAGAAAAATATGATTACTGCAGTGAAACGTGCAACATTTTATTTTGGGGATCATGCTGAGGAAATTAAGAGGGCAATACAGTTCTATAAAATTGACAAAATCTTAATAATAGGAACCTCTACCAAAATGGTGAACTTAATTGCTTTAAAACTTCAGCTTGGTAAAATTGATCATTATATTGAGGTTAAGGATATTCGTAAACCAAGTGAAATTAGTTTAGCGAAGTTTACTAGAAATACTAAAGGGGACCACTTAATGCCGATACCCTATCTGCAGGTTGAGCAAAGTTTTTTTAAGAAAATAATAAAAAGAGGAGTTAAAATTTTTTCACCCAAAAGAGAGGTTGTTGGAGAAACAACCATTGTTCGTCCGAATTTTCATAAAGACTCTTTAATTATTAGTGACAAGGTTTTTAAAAATATTGTTCTGAATGTTTGCTTCTCTTATGCTGAGGTTGCCTCATGTGATAAGGTTTTGATTGAATTAGAAAATTCACCCGTTATTAATGTAGAATTAAAACTTTACTACTTAAAAACTATTGATAACATGATAGGTACCATTAAAAAAATTCAGCAAGGTATCAGCCGAAGCTTCAATACTCATCTAGGGTTAGAATTAGATTCTATTGACGTCTGTATAACTAAGTTGGTTTAAAAAATGCGTTCTATTTTAAAACTTTGTCATGTCTTTTTTTCTCTTTTGTACGTTTAATAAGCCACCCTTCGTACCAAAAGAAATAGTGTATGACTTTTAGCATTTAGACCATCCATATAATTATCGGAAAAATAAGAGGTAGGTGAAGGTGATATGGGTCTTGAAATTAAGAAAATAAATCCGCAAGAAAAAACTAAAAAAAGAAAGAAAATTGCAATGCCAGATGTATTTGTAATTATTTTTTGCTTTTTACTGTTAGCGTTTCTTTCCTCTTATATTCTTCCTTCAGGTACGTATGAAAGGATAGAAAAAGATGGTATTACACAGGTAGTCCCCGGTAGTTTTCATTATGTTGATGCAGAATCGATTTCTATTTTGGATATATTTTCATCTATTCCACAGGGGCTTATTGATTCGGCAGGCATAGTATTTTTGATTTTAATAGTTGGTGGAATAGTTGCCGTTATTGAATCAACCGGTGCGATAGATGCAGGTATACATAGCCTTATTCAGAAAACAAATGGGAACTATAATGTATTGATTCTCACTTTTTGCACGATATTTGCTGTGATTTCATCAGTAGGCATTACAGTTAACGGAGTTATTGCGTTTGTGCCAATTGGACTTGTGATTGCTCGTTCTTTAAAATTAGATCCCATGGTAGCTGTGGCGATGGTTTTTCTAGGCGCATATGCAGGTTGGGCTGGAGGTGTATTTGACCCAACTGTTACAGTACTTGGACAACAGATAGCAGAGCTTCCGTTATTTTCCGGGTACATGTTTCGTATCTGTATATTTGTAGTTTTTGTAACTATTACTATTTTGTATATTTGCTCATATGCTAAGAAAATAAGGAAGAGCCCAGAGAAAAGTTTGGTGGGGATAAATCCGTTTTCTCAATTATCATTAGAGGAAGAAGGAAGTCAGCAAGAGGAAAAGTTTACTATTCAACATACGATAATCATTCTTTTGTTCTTCTCAACTATAGGGTTTTACCTTTTTGGCGTATTTAATTTTGATTGGTCAATTAATGAGCTTTCGGCAATATTTATTTTGCTTGGTGTAGTTATCGCTTTGATTAGTAAGATTACACCTAACCAATTTGTTGATCGATTTATGAAAGGTGCTATTAGGGTCATATACGGCGCATTAATAGTCGGGATGGCTCGTGCAGTTGTTATATTATTGGAAGATGGTCAGATTATAGATACAATTGTTAATGGTGTATCTTCATCATTAGGTGGCTTTTCACCGTTAGTATCAATGCAACTTCTTTATGTGTTTAATTTTATATTTAATGGGCTAATTACTTCGGGGACGGGACAGGCTGCAATTGTTATGCCACTTATGGTACCTATAGGGGATATGTTGGATGTTACAAGGCAAGCAACATTTATAACATTTAAATTAGGGGATGCTGTCACAAATATTTTTACACCATTAAGTGGAACATTAATGGCATGCCTGGCGATCGCAAAAGTACCATTTGGAAAATGGATGAAATTTGCTTTTCCATTATTAATTATGTGGATAATAGCTGGAGCTATTTTTGTAGCTATAGCAGTTTTAACAAATTATGGACCATATTAAAATATAATATTCATTCCAAAATTGTAAGCAGATATTTCTTTATCTTCCCCCTAAAGGAAAAATTTATTGCCATGATAGTGTTCTGTTTTCTAATAACGAGTTTTTGAGAAATTAAAAGAAAATAAACAAATTATGGAGCCATTTTTAATAATTATTTGAGAGTGAGGGATTAAGGATGAGCATGCTAAATATTGAAAAATATATTAATGAAAAAAGAGAGGAGTACTTAGGTTTATTATTTACGCTGTTAAAACAAAAAAGCATCAGTGCACAAAATATTGGTATGGAAGAGTGTTCAACAATGTTAATGGAAATTTTGGAGGACATTGGAATGGAAACAAAATTGATTTCCACTGAAGGCTATCCAGTGGTTTATGGAGAAAAGATAAATAACAAAAATGACTTTACTTTACTAATCTACGGTCATTATGACGTACAACCACCTGACCCTTTGGATGAATGGAAAACTCCGCCTTTTGAGCCGACAGTAAAAGACGGTAAAATATTTTGCCGCGGGGCGGGAGATAATAAAGGCCAATTAATGGCACAATTACTTGCAATTAAAACTTACCAAGATGTTGTAGGAGATCTTCCTATAAATATTAAAGTGGCTATAGAAGGCGAGGAGGAATGTGGGAGTGTTAATCTGGCAAAATTTGTTGAGGATAACAAGGTATTACTCAGATCTGATTTAGTCTATGTATCGGATGGGCCAATGCACGATAGCGGTGCACCTGTCGTATTACTTGGTGTAAGAGGAATGCTGTTTATAGAACTCGTAGCTAAAGGTGCAAAATGGGATAATCATTCGGGAAATAAAGGAAATATTGTTCCAAATCCTGCGTGGAAATTAGTTCAACTTTTAAATACAATGAGAGATTATAGTGGAAAAATTTTGATTGATGGGTTTTATGATGACCTACTTAAACCTACTGAACAGGAATTGGAATTAATTTCGACATTACCTTTTAACGCTCAAGATTTAGCCGAACAAATTGGTTATAGAGATTTTAATATGACCAAAGAAGAATATTATAAAAAATTAACATTAGAACCGACATTTAATATTGCAGGCTTCCATAGTGGTTACGACGGTGAAGGTGCTAAAACAATTATACCATCGGTAGCCAAAGTGAAAATTGATTTTCGTCTAGTAGTAGAGCAAGATCCCGAAGATATTTTTAATAAGCTCGTAGAGCATGTTAATAAATTTGCACCAGAAGTAGAAGTAAAAAGATATGGTTCCATGAAACCTTCTCGTACACCTTCCGACTTAAATGAAGTTAAAATAGTAAAAAAAGCAGTAGAAAAATCATATAAACAAAAGCCTATATTACAACCAAGTTTAGGTGGAAGTTTGCCTGACTATGTATGGACTGAAATTTTAGGGGTACCTTCTGTTATAGTTCCGTACGCAAATTATGATGAAGCAAATCATTCTCCAAATGAAAATTTAAATGTTGATAATTTCTTCGATGGAATTTTGTGCACTTGTCATGTTATTAAGGAGTTAGGTAATGCTTATTCTTAGAATTCCAACAAATACAGCTAATCATGAACGACATAATAAATATAAAGTGCTTATGTATCACATAACTACAATTAACGCTCCCTTTTGTCTGAATATTTTGTTTATACGGAGAGAAACTCGGAGCCTTTTAGTGGAGGTTAAAACTTGTTAAAAATAGACAATGAACTTGAAAAACTAAAGCCAAGTATTCTTAACCATCTAAAAACAATTGTTGATATAAACAGTAACTCCGAAAATGTAAACGGGAACAATGAAATACTAATATTTATTAAAAATGAACTAATCAACATGGGTTTTTATGTTGAAATCATCAATCAACATTCAGTTGGTGCGACATTAGTGGCTCGTAATTATTCAGAACTTCATGATGAAGAGCAGGCGATTTTATTATTGGGGCATTCTGATACCGTGTTTCCGGATGATGATACAGACTCATGGGCGTTTACTACAGCTTTTGGCAAATGTTATGGGCCAGGTGTACTGGACATGAAAGGTGGTTTATCACAAATTATTTTTGCCCTCAAAATACTGAAGGCTACAAATAATACATACAAACCGGTTAAGATCATCATAGCAAGTGACGAAGAAAACGGGCATTTGCATTCGGATTTTACAAACATTTTAAAACAGTATTCCACCGATGTGAAGTGTACCTTATGTTGTGAATCTGGTCGGCCAGATGGTGCGTTCGTTATTGGTCGAAAGGGTGTCGGCCGAATGGATATTTTATCTGAGGGCATTGAAGCTCACGCGGGATATGAGTTGGACAATGGTGTAAATGCAATTCTCAACCTAACCAGCCTTATTGAACATATACAAAGGAATAAGGTTCATCTTTCAAAAGAAAAGCAGCATTTTAATTTAGGAAAACTCAATGGAGGAACCGAAGTAAATGTCGTACCTGGTCATGCAAAGGCCGAATTTGATGTTCGCTTTTTTACAGAACAAGATTTTACGTCTTTGGTTAATTGGGTCAAAAAGAATATTGAACAATGTACTGCCGATAAACCTGATGCTAATTTTTCTATGAATTCAGTTATAGAGTACCCTGCAATGGAAGTGAATGAAAAGAACATGGCATTGTTCCATAATGTTGCAACTATTATGGAGGGGGCAGGAATGGAACAACCAAGGTATGTTTTCGTTTCAGGCGGTGCGGATTCTTCATATATCTCATCTTTTCAAATTCCAGTGATTTGTGCTTTTGGACCTGCTGGTAACTTTAATCACACAAAAAGAGAGTTTATTTATGTTGATAGCTTATTTGAGCGGATTAAGTTGCTCGCTTTATGTATCACACAATTATAGACAAGCAATCGGAAAATTACAGGTAAATTGCATTGCTGGATTAAAAAATGTAACCTTTAAAACTGAACATTATAGGGGGGGAAGAATCATGAGACTCATCACAAATATTATGGTTAATTTTGTAAAAAAATATTTACCTAGTCCTTTTGTGTTAGCTATTATCCTAACAATATTCGTTTTTTTGATGGGAGTTATATTTAATCACAGTACACCCGTACAAATGACCGTTTACTGGGGGGATGGGGTTTTTGAGCTACTTACGTTTACAATGCAAATGATTTTGCTCATGATTACAGGGTACGCCCTCGCAACGTCCAAACCGTTTGTGAAACTTTTAAAAAAGATGTGTAGTATTCCCAACAACCCTATTCAGGCAATTTTCTTCGCTTCGATGATTACAATGATTTTAACTTATTTTAATTGGGGGCTAGGTTTAATCTGTGCCGGACTTATTGCCAGGGAACTTTCGATACAACTTAATGGAAAGGGGCTTCATTTTCCACTATTAGTTGCTTCTACATATAGTAGTGCAATGATTATTGGAATTGGTTCTGCAGCAACGCTTATTGTTGCTACCAAGGGCCATTTTTTAGAGGAAATCATTGGCGTTGTTCCACTAACAGATACAGTGTTTAGGCCTTGGAGTGTAACCGTAACACTTGTTTTGTTTTTTGTTATACCTTTAGTATATGTGTTCATGCGGCCACCGAAGGGGCAAGCATTTGAACCTGATCCTAGTGTATTAGACATTGAAGATGAGGTTGCTACTGTAAGTGAAGCCCAAAAACCTGTGTTATCTGAAAAAATGGAACATAGTCAAATATTCACGATTGTTGTCGCACTTCTTGGTGGAGGGTATATGATTCACTACTTCATAACCGAGGGAGTAAACATGAGTCTCAATGCTCTTATAATGTTGTTTATAACTCTCGGAATGATTGCCCATCGTACACCTGCACAATATATGTCTGCTATTCAAAAAGCAGTCACAACAACTGCTGGAATTGCACTCCTTTTCCCGTTTTATTCAGGTATTATGGGAATGCTTACAAAATCAGGAATGACCGAAGCAATTACAAACTTCTGGCTTTCACATGCAACTGCTGAAACGTTACCACTCATTTCTTTTCTTAGTGCAGGACTTGTGAATATTTTTATTCCTTCAGGTGGTGGACAATGGATTGTACAGGGTCCATTGATGGTACCGGCCGCGCTTGAATTAGGTGTAGAACCAGCAAAAGTTGTACTTGCGGTTGCTTGGGGCGATTTATGGACAAACAATATTCAGCCCTTTTGGATTTTACCGATATTGGCGATAGCTCGTTTAGGAATCCGTGATGTTATGGGTTATTGCGTAGTTATATCACTTGTAATGGGTGCTCTACTAAGCGTATTCTTTCTTTTTATTTAAATAAATAATAATTATGTAACGGAGGGATTTTTTATGATTTTTGATGCACATGCACATTTGGATGTTTCGGAGATAAGAGGATGGTATGATACTGCAGATCGATTGATCAAAGTAATGGATAGTGTAGGAATAGAAAAATCCGTTGTAAGTGCGTATCGCGATTGTCCAAGTCCAGAAATTGAGTCACCCATGGAATTTTTAAGTTCGGAAGTGAAAAAATATCCTGAACGACTATACCCATTTATACGCCTGAATCCTCGTTTTGATGATCAAACGATAGAGATCCTTGATATAGCGATACAGAAACATAATTTTCGCGGAGTGAAGCTTCATCCATCAAGTTATAATCTTTACCCCGGTGGAGAACCTACCGTAAAAATTTTTAGAAGGGCAGCTAAGTATGATGTACCTATTCTCGTACACTGTGCTGATGAAGGTAATTCGATGCCGCTCGAATTTTTATCATGTATTGAACAATCACCTGAAACAAAAGTAATTTTAGCTCATTCTGGAGGATTTTTTCACTTAAAGGATGCTATTCGTGTTTGTAAACAATACGAAAACGTTTATATGGACACATGTGAATCACCATTTGTTGATGGTATAAAAAAAGCTATTGATGAAATTGGACCTGATCGTATTCTATTCGGTACCGACAATCCGATTGATAATCCATATTTTGAAATAGAGAAGGTGAAACAGGCGAATTTGGGTAAGGAAATTGAGGAAAAAATATTTTATTCCAATATTGCTAGTCTATTAAAGGAAGAAGCATAAAATAATTTTAGAGAAGGAGAGAGAATGTTATGATTATAGATTCCCATGTAAAGATCGGAAACAGTTTCAATGGAAGAAGTCTCCATATTGATGATTATCTAGTTCTGATGGAAGAAAATAATATTGATATTGCAATGCTTACCGCAAATAAGCCTATAAGCTATCAGGTAGAGGATGGTAATGAGATATTGCTGGATATTGTAAAACAATATCCTGATCGATTTACTGCTACTGTTCGTGTAGATCCATGGAGACAAAAAGAATCTATTAATGAATTAGATCGGTTATTCAGTCATAATGAATTTAAAGCGATTTATTTCAATCCATGGGAAGAAAATTATATGTGTAATGATGATATCGTTATCCCTTTCCTAGAATACGCGGAAAAATATCGAAAACCCATTATTATAGAAGCTGGCTTTCCCTGGGTATCACATATATCAAAAATTGCAGATCTTGCAAGAAGATATCCATCTGTTAATATAAAAGCAACAAACGCCGGTCAACTTGATCTCAGCGGTATTACTTTAAACCAGGTTCAATACTTAATGGAACGGCATAAAAATTTATATTTAGGAACTTCATCTGCTGTAGCTGTTGACTGGCTCACAAACATGATTACTGAAAGTGGGCGTGGTCGCGTTCTATTCGAAACAAATGCTCCATTTACAGATGTTTATATGGAGATTTACAGGATTGCACATAATTATGCTGATGATAAATTAAAGGAGGATGTTTTTCAATTAAATTATTTTTCTTTTTTAGGTTAGACAATAGAGTAAAACAAATAAAAGAAGAGATCTATTCATCGTAGGTTAGTGTTCGCAGCTTTGTTAAATATAGGTAGTAGTTTAGTCAACGACAATGGCGTGGCTACCCATTGTTAGCTAAACGCAAGACCTTTAGCCAGTATATAAATTATGTAGCTCATTCACCATCCATCCATGCGGGAAGAAAGGGAAGATGCTGGCTGGTGTACTTATTTTTCAGCCATTTTAGTTGGCCAAAAACAGGTTAGATCATTCGAATGTTGCAGGGTAAAAGCAAGATTGGGTCTGATGGAAATCTTGATGAAGTTGAAAAAATATATTAAAACCAATGTAAACTTGCTCTGAATTGGACTTTTGTTTGATGTTTAAATTTTAAGCAATATTAATTGTTTCTTTTATTCATCGTATACCGGGATAAAATCTGAGTTCCAAAGGATAAATAGTATATGTCGTAGAATTCACAATATGAATAAGAAAGTTATTTATCCATTTATTTCAAAAGTGTAGGGGGATTAAAATGATTATTTATGGAGTTGCATTATTAGCGATTTGTATGTTAGCAGGAACGTTAATTGGAGAATGGTTAGGGATTGCTATAGGATTAGATGTGAATGTCGGTGGTGTTGGTATAGCGATGTTAATACTAGTCGTTTTAGTTAACTCTCTAAAACAAAGGGGAAAATTAGATAAAGATTCTCAAAAGGGTCTTTCATTTTGGGGGGGAATGTATATTCCTATCGTGGTAGCGATGGCAGCTCAACAAAATGTGGCAGGTGCCATAAAGGGCGGACCAATGGCTATTTTGGCAGGTGTGGTCACTGTGATAATATGTTTTGCAGCTGTACCAATATTAAGTAATATTGGAAAGGGAAAAGGTAGCATAGAGTCATTCGATAATGAAAAAATAGATGCGGGAGGATTTAAATAATGTTAGATTCGTTTACAGAAGTATTAAATGAAAATGGCCTCATAACCGGCTTTGCAATTGTTGGTATAACCATGCTGATTTCCTATATATTATCTGATAAGTTAACAAAAGGAAGATTGAATGGGTCGGCCATTGCAATTATTATTGGTTTAATTTTGGCTTATTTGGGTGGTATATCAACCGGGGGCGAAAAAGGATTAGCTGATATACAAATGTTTTCTGGTATAGGATTAATGGGTGGTGGTATGTTACGTGATTTTGCAATCGTAGCAACGGCATTTGAAGCTGATTTCAGGGAATTAAAGAACGCTGGTTGGGCAGGAGTGATCTCTCTTTTTGCGGGTTTAATTATATCCTTTATTATTGGTGTAGTTATTGCATTAACCTTTGGTTATACGGATCCCGTAGATCTAACAACAATTGGCGCAGGGACTGCTACATACATTGTCGGCCCCGTGACCGGTACAGCAATAGGGGCAAGCTCTGAGGTCATTGCGTTAAGTGTAGCTGCTGGGTTAGTTAAATCTGTATTGACAATGATTGGCACTCCATTAGTTGCTAAATACATTTCTTTAGATAATCCTCGTACCGCTTTAGTATTTGGAGGCTTAATGGGAACTACTAGTGGTGTAAGTGCGGGTCTTGCTGCAACAGATATTAAATTAGTTCCATATGGTGCAATGACCGCGACATTCTTTACCGGGTTAGGTGTACTCTTATGCCCTTCTGTTTTATTTATAGCAACCAAGGCCATTTTTGGTTAGCTCTTCACCAAAATCTATGTCTGCCATTTGATGGGATATATGGTAATAAAACCAAATAAATGAAAAAACACTCATACCCCTGCTATAGTGAAAGTGCACAAACAAACCAAAATAGCGGGGTGAAATCTTTCTACTCACCACGCAAACAACTAAAACGTCACCATCGACAACTGGAAATACGCTATGACGACTTATCAGCAGAGTATCAAGCTATAGTCCAAACTATTGTAAATTATGACGATCGATTAAAAGCCGTATACAACTGGAAAGAGGCCTTCATTGACTGGTATACCTCAAGCACGAATGCCAAACAAGCTGAACTGACCTTGAAACAATGGTATCAACAGGGACATCGCATTACTCATACAGTTGAGTCCTGCATCAAGACGATTCAAAACTGGGAAACAGAAATAATCAATTATCATCGTTTGCGCTTTACCAATGCCGTCGTAGAGGGACGCCATAACAAAATAAAGGCTTTACAACGGCGTCATTTTTTCACGCGTAATCGAAATGTCTATGAAAATCGCATCTTAGTTGAGTGTAATTGGACTTACATGCAAGGAATAGCCTAATATGGTCAACCATAGGTTTTGGTGATGAGCCAGAATATACGATGAAAATTAATTTTGCATGTTTTTAGCGATTGTTTTTGGACCCATGTATATAATCTCCCCCGACCTAGAGAAATATCATTAACCGTAGTAGACTGGTTATCTCCCAATTAATATTTCAATATCATTGCTCTCAATCTGTTCAGCTATATCACTACCAACAGGCCTGTCGGTAATAATTTTATCAATTTGATCCAAGCTGGCAAAAACAGCACTCGAATTCTTTTCAATTTTCGAGGAATCAATTAATGCTATTACTTTTTCCGCTTTTATCACAATTGCTTTTTTCAATTGAACTTCATACAAATTGAAATCAGTCAACCCATTGTCGACCGAAAAACCGTTAGCCGAGGTGAACATCAGATCAATATTTATGTAATCAAGTATACTTAACCCAAGGGTACCTTCAATGGAAGATGATCCCTTTGTAACCAAACCACCAATCTGAATAACGGTAATATCAGGATTGTGATTAAGCTCCATAGCACACTGGAGGCCTGTTGTCACAACGGTTAGTCGGATAGGCTGTGTTTTGATATAGCGGGCCATTTCTAATGCGGTGGAACTTGCATCAAGCAGAATGCATTGTTTTTCTTCAATCAATTCAAATGCTTTTTTGGCAATTTGCATTTTTTCCTTTTTATTTTTCTTTTCCCGTACACTAAAGCTGGTCTCATTATCGTTATCCGTATTTAATACTGCACCGCCGTGAGTTCTGGTTAATAGTCCGTCTGCCTCCATCTTGTTGAGATCAGTTCTTAGTGTGGCTTCCGATACACCGATTTCCCCAGCTAATTCCTTGACCGTGGCACGTTTTTGGTCGTTTAGAAATTGTATGATTTTATCTCGTCGTTCACTCGCAAACATCTTCATGATCTTCACCCTTAATTTTCTTTTACTAATGATAATAGTATGCCATTTATCAACATTTATCAATATATCTCTCTGCATATTTTTAAATTCCCCGCATCGATAGGTTGTTTTATAAAAGGATATGAAAATATTTAAAAATATTATTGACAAATTGAAAACAAATGATAAAATTAGACTATAATTTGATAGCGATTACATAACATTGAAACTATAATCCTTCATCAGTTATGTCATCGCCTTCAATTAAAAAATATTCAGGGTATGGAACTTAGGTTATTCTTACAAACCATAGAAGGGGAGAATGAGGATGAGTCAAACAGTAGAAGAAAAACAGGTGGTATCTCGGGAGATTCCGGAAACGATGAATGCTGTAGTGGCCTACGCTCCAGAGGATTATAGGTTTGAGGAAGTGAAAACTCCAAAACTGGAAAACGATCAAGAGATTATTATAAAGGTAGAAGCGTGCGGAATTTGTGCAGGAGATATTAAAGCATATGGTGGGGCACCTAGCTTCTGGGGGGATGAAAAACAACCACCATATATAAAAGCGCCAATGATTCCAGGTCATGAATTCATTGGGAGAATTGTACAAAAAGGGGGTGCAGTTACAGATTTTGAAATTGGTGACCGGGTCATTTCCGAACAAATTGTACCTTGCTGGGATTGCCGTTTTTGTAATCGAGGGCAATATTGGATGTGCGAAAAACATGATTTGTACGGTTTTCAAAACAATGTAAACGGTGGCATGGCAGAATATATGAAATTCACCAAGGAAGCAATCAATTATAAAGTTCCAGAAGATTTACCACTAGAAAAAGCTATTTTAATAGAACCATACGCTTGCAGTCTACATGCAGTACAAAGAGCTAACGTCCAACTTGGTGATGTTGTTGTTTTATCCGGTGCAGGAACGCTTGGTTTGGGAATGGTAGGAGCCTTGAAGAAATCCGGCCCTAAGAAGTTAATTGTATTGGATTTGAAAGAGGAACGCCTGGAACTGGCGAAGAAATTCGGAGCGGATCTTGTTTTAAATCCTAGTAAAGTGGACGTGGAAAAAGAAATCAAAGAAATGACCGACGGCTATGGTTGCGATGTTTATATCGAAGCTACTGGTCATCCGAAATCGGTTGAACAAGGCTTGCAAATGATTCGTAAATTGGGCCGTTTTGTAGAATTTAGTGTGTTTGGTGAGCCGGTAACAGTAGACTGGAGTATTATCAGCGATCGGAAAGAGTTGGATCTTTTAGGATCACACTTGGGGCCGTACTGCTACCCGCTCGTTATTGAGGGCATCAAGAACGGGGACTTTCCGACAGAAGGTGTTGTGACACACAAGCTTCCTCTCGAGCAATTTGAAGAGGGTTTCGATTTAATGAAGAAGGGTGAAAACTCTTTAAAAATTGTTTTACAGCCATAATGATATAGAAGTACGGAAGGGAAATGTGCTTTCTCTTCCGGACAATTTACTTATAAGGTAGGTGGAACTACGTGCTGAATAGTGAAAATTTTCTGGATAGGATTGGGATTACCAGTAAAATCTCGTGGGGTTTTTTAGGTGTTCTAATTTTCATGATGGGGGATGGGCTTGAATTAGCTTTTATTTCGCCTTATCTGGTCGATCAGGGCCTATCAGTGACACATGTTTCCGCATTGGTTACCGGATATGGGATAATGATTGCGGTTGCTTCCTGGTTTTCCGGTGTATTGATTGACATGTTCGGGGCTAGAAAAGTCATGCTTTGGGGCTTGATTGCCTATATTGTTGGCCATTCAGCATTTGTCGGTTTCGGGGTTAGCAATTTAGATTATATAATAATGCTTCCGACGTATATGATGCGTGGAATTGGTTATCCACTGTTTGCTTATGGTTTTTTGGTCTGGATTACCTATAGGACGCCACAAAAACGGCTTGGTAAAGCTGTTGGCTGGTTCTGGTTCGTTTTCTCAGGAGGGATGAATGTCCTTGGAGCTGGCTTTTCTAAATGGGCAGTCGAACATCTTGGGTATATTAATACATTATGGTCATCAATTTTTTGGGTATTGCTCGGTGCGCTGTTTGCTTTGGTGTTTAATCGTGACAAGCTGGAAAGAGTATCCACGTCCAAAGGTATTGATCAGGTCAAGGAGCTGGCTCGTGGTATAACGATTGTCATAAGGGAACCAAAAGTAGGCGTTGCTGGTATTGTTCGTGTTATCAACCAGGCTGCCCAATATGCCTTTCCGGTATTTTTGCCGACATACCTGGCAGCATACGGTATACCAACGACAACGTGGTTAGGTATCTGGAGTGCAATCTTCCTCTCTAATATTGCTTTTAACCTAATTTTCGGTGTCGTTGGTGATAAGTTAGGTTGGCGTAATACGATTATGTGGATTGGCGGTGTTGGTTGTGGTGTGTTTACGCTATTGCTCTACTATACACCACAAATCATCGGCGGTAACCTGACTGTCATGACTATAGTGGGTATTTTATGGGGTGCTTGCCTGGCGGGTTATGTGCCGATTTCCGCGCTGGTTCCTTCCCTTGTTAAAGAAGAAAAAGGTGCAGCCATGTCAATTCTGAACTTGGGCGCCGGTCTATGTGTCTTTGTTGGCCCGGCCATAGTGACAGTGTTTTATGGGCTTGTCGGTGCGGTCGGTGTAACCTGGATTTTAAGCGGCCTATATTTTGCAAGCACGATTATGATGATTTGGGTTAAATTACCAAATAACGCAAAAACCCTGGATGATATCGGTAAGAGTGAAGCGGTTGTTGCAGATTAAGACAAAATAAGTTTGAAAGACGATCAAACAGTCCCGTGGCTTGGATGCAGGGGGACTGGCTCGTGTTTGAGGTTTGTTATTTTTCAATAGAGTAGGAAAAGAAACAGAAGTAAAGGGAGTGGAGCAAGATGAAAAAGTTAATAAACAATCCTGTAGATGTTGTAGAAGAAATGGTTGAAGGATATGTAATGGCGCATTCTGATTATATCAATCAATTACCGACAAATAAACGATCATTGGTTATTAATAAAAAAACGAGGGATGGGAAGGTTGGTATCCTCATTGGCGGTGGATCCGGTCACGAACCAGCGTTTATGGGATATGTTGGCAATGGCATGGCAGACGGTGTTGCAGTGGGTAATATCTTTGCCTCCCCTTCCCCGGATCCTATCTTGGAAGTTACCAAGGCAATTGATAAAGGAGCAGGGGTTGTTTTTCTTTATGGAAATTATGCTGGTGATGTGATGAATTTTGGCATGGCAGCGGAATCAGCTGATTTGGAAGAAGATATTGAGGTCGGTATGGCTTTGACGACTGATGATGTTGCCTCGGCCCCAAAAGAAGAAAAGGAAAAACGTCGCGGAATTGCTGGTGAATTCTTCGTTTATAAAGCTGCGGGTGCTGCAGCTGATTTTGGTTATCATTTAGAAGATGTTGTTCGGATAGCAAAGAAGGCAAATGAAAATACACGTTCAATGGGCGTAGGTTTGAACCCTTGTTCACTGCCGCAAACTGGCGAACCAAGCTTTGACATCGCGGACGATGAGATGGAAATTGGTTTAGGGCATCATGGTGAACCAGGCATCGAAAAAGGTAAATTGGAATCAGCCGATCGTGTTGCAGAACGGTTGGTACATGATATTTTAGCAGATGTCGATTTAACCAAAGACGATGAAGTTGCAGTACTTGTTAACGGGTTAGGATCTACACCGAGAATGGAATTGTATATCGTTTATCGTCGCGTTCAGCAACTCCTTGATGAATTGGGTATAACAATTTATCGCTCTTATGTTGGTGATTATATCACTTCATTGGAAATGGGTGGCTGTTCCGTAACCATCATGAAGTTGGATGATGAGTTGAAAAAGTGTATTGATCATCCAGTTGATTGTCCGATGTTTGTTCAAAAATAAGAGGGGTTCCAAAACAGTTTAATCTAAATTATTTAAAATTAATTACTTTTTAGCAGGATTCTCGCATTTTATGTCGAACCTTGTAAGTAGAAATAAAATGAGGAGGATCGCTAACATGTATACCATCGATGAAGCATCCAACATACTTGGTGTTCATCCCACTACATTAAGAAGGTGGGAAAAAGAGGGGAAGATAACATCCTCTCGAACTACCGGTGGCCATAGAAGATATGCTGTAGAAGACCTTAGTGCTATCAAGCATGATTTGAAACCACTTCAGGACAAAATTGTTATCGGGTATTGCCGTGTCTCATCATCGGACCAAAAGGAAGAGTTAAAAAGGCAGGTCCATACCGTTTCGCAGTATTGTTCGGCAAATGGATATCAGTTTCGTATTATAAAAGATCTGGGAAATGGTTTGAATTTCGATAAGAAGGGGTTAAAAGAATTAATCCGGCTGGTGCAAAGCAATCAGGTGGAGAAAGTTGTCGTCAACTACAAGGATAGGTTACTACGTTTTGGGTATGAATTGTTGGAACAAATATGTGCCTTCCATCATGTGAAAATTGAAATCGTCAACCATACAGAGGATAAAACATATGAGCAGGAGTTAGTCGAGGATATGCTTTCCATTATTACTGTCTTCAGCAGCCGCTTGTATGGAAGCAGAAGTCACAAGCGAAAGAAACTGCAACAAGCGGTGAAACAGGTCATTGAGGACAACGGCCATGCTTACGTATAATAAAAAGGTACGATTGGTGGTTACAAAGGAAAACAAGCAGTTACTCGATTCTCAATCCAGAATGTGCAACTGGCTGTACAATCAATTGCTTGATGCGGTGGAGGAAGATTATCGCAATGGAAAAAAGAAAAAACTGCTTTCCGGCAGAAACCTGAGGAATGAAGTACCGAAAATAAAAGGGGAAAACCCATTTTTGTGTAAAGTCCATTCCTCCCCATTGAAAAATACGGCATTACGGTTAAAAGATGCCTATGAACGATTTTTTGATCCAAAATTAATGAATGAGAAACCAAAATATCGTTCATGGAAAAAGAAGTGGTTTTCGCTATATTATGATGAACCAAAAAAAGGCTTTAAATTATTGGACGCCAATCTGCTTTCCTTAAGTTTTGGCAAGTTAACAGATGAAGAACATAAGGAATTAAAGAAAAAAGATAAAAAGGCTAAGAAGACTATCAAAATTAAAGTTGGACTTGTGGAAGCGGTAGAACTAAGCGAAACGGAGAGAATCAAAACCCTTCGCATTACAAAGGATCTGGATTCGTATTATGTCATTTTTACAATAGAAGATGTCAAAGAAATCACCAAGATGAAGGAACAATCGTTTATTGTATTTGATCCCAACCATAAGAATTTGGCAGTAGGATTAGGCAGTGATGGAAAATCATATGAATTGAAATCGATGAATGCACTGTTGAAGTATTGGGATAAACGAATCGATGAAATCAAATCAAAACGGGACAAATGTGAAAAATTTAATAAGCTGGTATGCACCCCAAACGTCACCTATTTTGAGCCAAGCAAACGTTGGAAGAGACTCAATCATGCTTTGGAAAAGGCGCAATTAAAACGTCGAGAACAAATGAAGACGCTGTTATTTAGCTATGCGCATTATTTTTCCAAGCGTTACGATGCGATCTACATTGGTGACTATACACCAACTCCCGATGTAGCGAAATACGGGTCAATGAGAAGAGCCATGTTAAATCAAACACCAGTCGGTAAATTCAGGAGTATTTTGAACTGGGTGCAGGAAAAAAGTAGTAAATATTATCAAAAGATCGATGAACGTGACACAACCAAAACCTGTTGTGTCTGCGGTAACAAAGAGAAAAAAGATCCATCTATTCGCAGCTTTACATGTGTAAACTGCGGTACAACGCTTTCGAGAGATATCAACAGTGCAGTTAATATCGGAAAGAAAGCCAAAAAGCGATTGCCTCGCGCAGGCTACATAGGTGTGGAATCCCCTATGTATACAGTTTGGTGGGATTTTAAACAGGCAAAGATTGCTTGTGGTTTGACCCCATCTGCTGGCCTCGGGAAGTAAATCCGAGGGTTGAAATAAACATTCTTCTTGGTAACAGAGAAGAGGTCTTTGATTAATTTTAGGCTTAATTTCGGTTAGGTTTAAATAGACAAAGGAGTGCGGGATAATAGTGGAGATTACAGCAAGAGAATTTAAAACATATTTGAAACAAGTAGTGAGCATGGTTGAAGCAGAGAAGGATTACCTCTGTGAACTTGATCGCAAATTAGGAGATGGGGACCACGGTGTTACGATGTCGATTGGTTTTCAGGCAGTAAATGAAAAATTGGAAACTGATTTGGCTGATGAAAAGGATTGCAGCAAGATTAGTGTTACAGCGGGTAAAACATTTTTAAACGCGGTTGGTTCGTCCGTTGGCCCGCTATATGCAACAGGGTTTATGCGCGGAGCCAAGCAAATAAAAAAGAAAGAAGTTTTAAACGACGAGGACCTTATAGCATTTTGGATCGCTTTCGCAAATGGTGTAAAGGAGCGGGGGCAAGCTGAAGTTGGCGACAAAACCATGGTAGATACATTTGCGCCATTTGTTCAAGTGTTGGAAATAGAAGGTGCAGAAGATGTAGAAGCGAAAGGCCTTTTACCGATTTTCCGCGATGCTGTTCAAAAAGCGGAGGAAGGTATGAAGTCGACAAGGGACCTTGTGTCTAAAAAGGGGCGCTCCAGCCGTTTGGGAGATAGATCAGTAGGAGCACAAGATCCTGGGGCAACTTCTGCATATTTGCTTTTGGCTACATTTTTAGACTATGTTGAAGATTTATCACAAAAGGTAAGCTAGTTGCCGGAATATATATGGCTAAAAAGGAATCAGAGCTTGTGTTTTCTGATTCTTTTTTTGACACAAAACAAAATTAAACGAAAACAAATATTGATAAACGAAAATAAATGATTTAAAATGAAATTAATTGATAAATAAATTTCTAAGGATAGAGAGGGGAATCACATCATGATAATAGCTGTTGGATCAGATCATAATGGATATGAACTGAAAGAAGGGATTAAAAAGTTTATTGAGGAAAATACAGAACATGAAGTGGTGGACTATGGCTGTCATTCTTGTGAGGCAGTTGATTATCCAGATGTTGCATTTGAAGTCTCAAAAGCCATTAGTGAAGGCAAATTGGATAGGGGCATTTTAATTTGCGGAACAGGTATTGGTGTTTGTATCGCTGCCAACAAATACCCTGGCATTCGCGCCGCACTGGCACATGATACGTATTCTGCTGAAAGAGCCCAATTAAGCAATAATGCACAAATATTAACAATGGGTGCGCAAATTATTGGTCTGGAAGTTGGTAAAAAAATTGTTGAAGCCTATTTAAATGTGACATGGGCAAATGGATCAAAACGAAAAGTAGACAAAATCAATAATAAAGAAAAGGAATTTTTGAACGGAAAATATCAAGAAGCAGCCATGAATTCATGTACCTGCTAGGGGGAACAATTTAATGCAAAGTTTGTTATTAAATTTTTTAAATGTAACCGAGTCAGCTGCGATTGCCGCTTTACCATGGATTGGAAGCGGCGATAAGATTGCAGCAGATAATGCGGCCACAAATGTGATGCGCAGTATGCTGAATCAATTAGCGATGGATGGCACGGTTGTCATTGGTGAGGGAGAAATTGATGAAGCACCAATGCTTTTTATTGGCGAAAAATTGGGTGCGGGGTATGGACCAGATGTGGATATTGCGGTAGATCCAATTGAAGGGACGACACCTACCGTAAAAGGGCAACCGAATGCCATTACTGTGATAGCTGCAGCACCAAAGGGAACATTACTTCATGCCCCAGACATGTATATGGAAAAAATTGCAGTTGGTCCAAAGGCAAGGGGTGAAATTAACATTGACTATTCGCTTTATGAAAATATGAAAGCGGTAGCTCAAGCAAACGGAAAACAAATGAATGAGTTAAATATTTGTGTTCAAGATCGACCGAGGCATAAGGAATATATCGATACCATTCGGAAAACGGGTGCCAAGGTGCACTTGTTTAATGATGGTGATGTCATTTATGCAATGGCAACATGTATGGAAAATAGTGGTGTCGATATGTTTATTGGAATTGGCGGAGCACCAGAAGGCGTTTTGGGTGCTGTTGCTGTTAAATGTCTGGGAGGAGAAATGCAGGCTAAACTCAAACCTCGTAACGATGCAGAAATAACGAGATGTCTGCAGATGGGTTTACCGGATGCGGAAAGTCCATTGAGCCATCAACAACTAATTGGATCTGACGATTGTGTTTTTGCGGCTACAGGTATTACCGATAATCTATTTCTAAATGGAATAAGGATGGATAATGAAGGTCTTGTTACAAAATCTATTCTTATTTATGGAAGAGAACAAAAAATACGTTACGTTGAAAGCAAACTCGCGTTGCAGGAAGCTGTATTGTAATAAAACGTAAATTCCATTGCAGCAATTTGACGTCAACAAAGAAGGAAAGCGTATAAAGCGTATAAAGGGAATGTTGGTTTGTTAATTTAGAGTAGAATTGATGGGGATAAATGAGTACAGGCTGCTTCTGAGTAAGCAGCCTTGCATTTCCTATACTTGAATCTCAAGTTGTATTTGCAGACATAAAAAGTTGAGCAATCTCAACGAATGTTTTTATCATTAACTTTTTACAATTGAAAACAATCCACTAGTCTCTATCTTCTCCACAGCTTGCTCCAAAACGTATTTCGGCTGTACCAATCCAATCCGTACATAACCTTCACCCGATTCACCGAATGCATTCCCGGGCACAACGACAATTCCTGCTTCATCCATTAATCGGTAGGTAAACGCCGTCGATGTAAACCCTTCAGGAACTTTCGCCCAAAGAAACATCGAAGCCTTAGGTGTGTCCACTTTCCAACCTAAAGCATTTAATCCGTCTACTAAAATATTTCTTCGTCCTTTATAGACAGATCTTAACTTTTCACTGAAATCAGTAGAATTCTGCAAAGCACAAATTGCCGCCTTTTGAATAGGAAGGAACACGCCATAGTCCAGGTTTGATTTCAATCGGCTTAATCCATTAACAATGGTGGAATTTCCAACGACATAGCCAATTCGGCAGCCGGCTAAGTTAAAGCTTTTGGAGAACGAATTGAATTCAACGCCAACATCTTTTGCCCCGTCAACGGATAGGAAGCTAATTGGCTTCTCGTCTTCGTAATATAGTTCTGAATAAGCAAAATCGTGAAGTACCGCAATCTGATATTTTTTAGCAAAGGCGACTACCTGTTGAAAGAATTCCCTTGTTGCTAAAGTGGGAACAGGATTACCCGGGAAGTTCAACACCATCATTTTGGCCCGCTGTTTGATGCTTTCCGGTATCGCTTCTAAATCGGGCAAAAATCCGTTTTCTTCTTTTAATGGCATTCGGTATGGCGTGGCATCGGCCAAGGAAAGACCCGTATCATAGGCTGTATATCCGGGATCAGGTAGTAGGATGATATCGCCGGGATTGGTCAATACCATCGGCAAATGAACCAGACCATCCTGAGACCCCATCACCATCCATGTTTCATTTTCCGCGCTAATTTCAACACCATAGTTCTTTCTATAATAATCAGTAATCGCCTGATGAAGTGATTCGGTGCCGGTTAATGTGTAGCCGTACTGGGTAGGATCTTGCGCATTCTTTGTCAGTTCTTCAATGACAAATGGAGCGGGTGGTAAATCTGGACTTCCAACACTTAAATCGATCATTTCCATTCCTGCCTGAAGTTTTTGCTTTTTATAATTGGATAGTTCACTAAAAATGGATGTTTGAAAATGCGCCATTTTATCTGATAAAGTTATGTTCATGTAGATCACCTCGTTAGAATTTTTTATGTAGAAAATTAGTATGATTATAACATCAATTAAGAGTTAGGTGGGTAATTACCAAATATTTTTCGAATAAGTGGGTGCACAGGGAGATAGGAGTTAGTTGTACAATTAAATGGATTGTTGCTATAAAAATTGACTAATAGATGCCTTGAAACGTCTTAATGATATTTTTTCTATTGACTGATAATCCTTCAAATGCTATATTAATAATATGTTACCTGTAAGCGCTAGCATGGTACAAGCCACTACAAGTTATCCCTTGTTGGTTTCCTTGTATCGTCTGTAGTGCGTTGAAGGAGATTCTTAAATTGTATAACCAGAATACCATCTATGTGATCGGGGATGCGAAGGCACCACAGAATAATCCGATTACCAAGAGATACAGTCAATTTTTTCTGGCATTAGTTGTTGATGCTACCAGCGATGAAATTGTCGATTGCGAATGTTCTTCGACGATTCAGCTGACCAATCAGTTTGTCCGTTCCTTATTTATTGGTCGTGATATAAACGATATCAACGTAGAGGAAGATATTCGCAAACGGTATCAGGGTGCCTCACAAAAAGCTTTGATTGTCGCATTTCATGATGCCATAAATAAATATGATCAAGCAAAAGCTGCTTTGACTACATGAACCTAGTCAAAATCCAGCCTGACAATCAATTGTTAGGCTGGATTTTTAATTTCAAGTTTTTGAGAAGATAACTTGACTCAATAACTATACTTCACTTATACATCAAGGGGGAAACAGAAATGATTACAGATGGTTTTATGTACATCGGCGTCTTGGTGGCACTGGCTGCCTTGATGGTGGGAATTGAAAACAAATTTAGTTCCAATCGCTTTTTTAAATTTATTCCGGGCATTGTCCTCATTTATATTGGGGCAGCTTTCTTGCAAACAATCGGCCTGTTTGATAATGAAGCGACTGAAGCTGCCTATTCCAATGTGAAAGATGCCTTACTTCCGGCGATGCTGATGATTATGCTGTTGAAATGCGATATCAGAAGTATTATGAGACTTGGACCGCGCATGCTTGGTGGTTACTTGGTAGCTGTTATTAGCATCTTTCTTGGATTTATAATCGTCTATGCTGTTTTCCAATCTTTTTATGCTACAGATACCTGGCGTGCTTTTGGTGCGCTTGCCGGCAGCTGGACAGGCGGATCGGCCAATATGGTTGCTTTGCAGGGAATTCTTAAGGTGCCGGAAAATATTTTTGGTTATGCACTAATGATGGATACCATTAATTATGCGGTCTGGGTGATGTTTATGTTTTGGCTCGTACCTTTTGCTGGTGCATTTAACCGCTGGACAAAGGCAGATACCAGCTTTATGCAAAATGGGTTTGAAGAAGCGGCTGCGACTCAGGAGGATGATCACGGTCCACAATTCAAGCATATCATGTACCTCTTGGGTATTGGTCTCCTCGTATCCGCATTATCTACATTCGTTGGGGATCATTTGCCGGAAGTTGGCGATGTGATCAATGCCACGACTTGGACAATTATGATTGCTTCTGTTGTTGGTCTGATTCTTGGGCAAACACGGGTATCCCGGATTCCCGGGGCATTGGATGTTTCCAATGTAATGCTTTATATTATCGTGGCACTAATCGCCTCGCAATCGGACTTTTCCCAGATTGCTCAGGCACCGATTTATCTTATTTCCGGTTTTCTGATTTTGCTGATTCATTTGGTTATCATGTTGTTGCTCGCAAAATGGTTTAAATATGATCTATTTACACTTGGGATTGCCAGTCTTGCCAATATCGGCGGGATGGCTTCAGCACCAATGCTTGCGGCCGCATATAGCCGGACGTTGATTCCGGTTGGCGTCATTATGGCATTGATTGGGTCATTTCTTGGAACGTATTTCGGTATGTTGATCGGAAATATTCTGAGCATGTTGTAAAAGCAAAAAACCTATCATTATAGCAGAAAGGGGAATGTTTATGCGTATCCGAGATTTGCAGGTTACACACCGCAATATCCCGTTGCACACACCATTTAAAACGGCGTTAAGAACAGCAACTGAAATCGAAAGTATCGAGGTAACAATTGAATTAGAAAACGGGATCACTGGCAAGGGGGCAGCAGCGCCAACTTGGGTGATTACCGGTGATTCAATGGAAAGTATTCAGGCTGCTTTGCTTGGGCCGATTAAGCAGGCATTAGTTGAAAAAGATATCTATCATTTTCAGGGATTGCTAGATGTGGTTCAAACATGCTGCATTGGGAATACAAGTGCAAAGGCAGCGGCTGATACGGCACTATATGATGCATACAGTAGATTGCTGCAAGTACCACTTTATCAGTTGTTGGGAGGCAACAAACCACTTCAAACTTCAATGACGATTGGCGTGGATACACCAGAAAAAATGGCGGCGGACGCGAAGAAATGTGCAGCAGATGGGTTTAGTCGCCTGAAAATTAAAGTTGGTGCTCAACCCGAACTGGATATTGCCCGGATCACCGCTATCCGCGAGGCTGTACCAGAAGAAGTGATGTTGCGGTTAGATGCCAATCAAGGATGGAAGCCAAAACAGGCGGTCCAACTGATAAAGCAAATGGAAGTCATGAATGCCGGCATTGAATTTATTGAACAGCCTGTCGCAGCCCGGGAGTTAGATGAACTAAAGTATGTGACTGATCATGTCAACATTCCGATCATGGCGGATGAAAGTTTATTTTCTCCAAAGGATGCACTTCATTTGGTTGGTGGTCATTATGTAGATTTGTTGAATATTAAACTGATGAAATGCGGAGGAATAGCAAATGCCTGGAAGATTGCTAGTTTGGCAGAAGTTGGTGGTGTTGCCTGTATGATCGGCAGCATGATGGAACCGTCTCACTCGGTTGGAGCAGCCGCCCATTTCGCCGCCGCCCATCCGAATGTGGTTTATTTCGATTTGGATGCACCATTATGGCTAGCTGAAGCACCAACAGCAATCGCGTATAAAGGAGAGGACATCACTCTATCCACAAATCCCGGAATTGGGTAGGGGACAGGCACCATATTCCAGTTTTACAAAAAACGGTGGGACAGAGGAACCGGGCCTTTGTCTCTGAGGAGGAATAAATATGTTTCGTAGGTTGATTCAAATCATAACTGTTTTGCTATTTGGTAGTATGATAGTTTTTCCTTCCGTATCCCATGCGGAGGACAGAGAGAATTATACGCAAAAAGAAACCGCTTATATCGATGTAGCTGTGGCAACACTCTGGACGGCACCAGATATTTTACGCGAAGTAGATGCACCCTCAGCTACAAATCCAGTCGATATGTGGAAATGGAAACGTGATATGACGTATGAACAACAGGTTCAGCTTTCTGATGACGGTATGCTGGAAACACAGGCACTTTACGGCAACAAGGTTCACATTTTAGAAAAAGCTGGCGATTGGGTAAAGGTTGCTGTAGCCGGACAACCTTCACCGGATGAGGAATTGGGATATAGTGGCTGGATGCCGAAATCCCAATTAACATATACGAAAAAGTTTGATGCTAAAGCGAGCGAATCATTTGTATTAGTTAACTCGCCAACTGCATTTCTCTACCAGACACCATCGTTTCACCACCAAGGAATTGAATTAAGCTACAATACTCGTCTACCATATTTAGGTGAAACGAAGAACGCATATCGGGTGATGAAACCGGATGGCAAACATGCTTGGATTAGTAAAAAAGATGGTTATCATTATGATTCACAGGAAGCTATTCCAACGCCAACTGGGGAAGATCTGGTGAACACTGGTAAACAATTTTTGGGACTGCATTATCTTTGGGCTGGAATGAGTGGTTTCGGTTTCGATTGTTCCGGATTTACGTTCACAATGTATCAGTCGCATGGTATCACGATTCCACGTGATTCCAGTGTGCAGGCAACACATGGAGAACCAGTCGACTTTGAAAATATGAAACCAGGCGATCTGCTATTTTTTGCCCATGATCAAGGAAAAGGCAATGTACACCATGTCGCCATGTATGCTGGAAATGGCATGATGATTCATTCACCGAACTCGAAAAAAGATGTGGAAATCATCCCGGTCAAAACCAAAGGGTACTACGAGGAACTTTCCGGAATACGGAGATATCTTCCAGATGTAAAATAAGAGGGACCTAGTCAAACGGGTTAGTGTGCAGCACTTCCCGTTTGATTTTTGCTTTAAAAATGGGCTAATAATCCCCCTGAAATTTGAATCGCCGATACATGTTGAAAAATTGCCGTAAAATTGTGCAAAATTGCCGATAAAATCCGCATCAGGTGGGACAATAGACCTGTTACTAAGTCCCGCTTGGATCTTTTTCCTGCTTCAAATCTTCTATCATCTTTGTCAATATTTTCTCTTGATAGCCGCTTCGTTTGACCTTACTTAATTCTTGTATAAGCGGTTGTAGTGCTGGATCATCAATATTGTTCAATTGCTTTAATCTTCTTTCCGAAACTGGCTCATCTGATAATGCCATATGGTAATTGTCCAGGCCATAGTTCCAATAACTTACTTGATCTCCGTAGCGCTTTTTCAATTTGAATGCCATTAATATTCCCTCAGGATCAAAATCTCCGCTATAATAGACTGTCCCACCGTTTTCGACAAAGGCATCGAGGAATTTCAGGGTGGCTATTTTAAATTGTCCATTGCCTGATACGATAGTTTCATTTAAATCATGCTTGATCAGTTCGCTTACTACATGAGAGGCCACACTGGAGTTTTCGATCATGAAAAGTCGGCTTTTGCCAGAAGCAGATGTGACACTGTCCAATTTAACAATTTCTTTCAAAGGTAAATGAAAAAATGATTGTTCTTCTGCGGCACCATGGAGCAGCATATTTTCTTTTCCGTTTTTATTTACGCCAAGTGCCTGAAAGACGGAAACAAAATTCAATAAGTCGTCTGTCATGATGCGAAATTCGTACAATAATTCTGCACGTTCTTCTGCATTCAATTCCCTGATTTCCCAATGTTGTTGCAATGAATAGATGATTTGCAATGCATAAAGAAACAGTTTTCCTTCATTTTCATTTGCGTCAAACGCATGTGGGTTCCCAGTTGCACGGGAAGCGAAGACCGCCAGATATTCATAGTCCTCCAAAGGGAATAAAGCAAATGCCTGATCCAAATGTTGCATTGCTTTGGTTAACGCAGTAAGATCCTGATTGTACATTTGGTAAAATCGATTGTACTTTGTTCTTCTGATCCAATCTATCAATGAAACAAATAAACGGGAGCTGGCGTCACTTTCCAACGCGTTAAAATAGGTGTTTCTTTCTGACAGGAAACGCATTTCTTCTTCCCGGTTGCTTACTAATGGCTCGCCATGATAAGCCTCAACGATTTCTTCAAAAGAAATGGAGTCCAGGCTTTTGCCAAATTTTGTTTTCAAAATGGCTTTTTCTATTTTCTCAGCAGTTAATTTAATCGATTTACTCTTGGAATAGTCCTTGCCAAGCAACCCGGATATGGCCCGTTTTTCCTCTGCAGTAGGGTTTTGCAATACAACAGAAATTCCTTTTTCCACTCGTTCATAGCTTTTATACTTTTTTATAAAAAGAGAGAAAAGGCGGTCGAACCCCTTTTCTCGTTTGAAAATATCCGTAATCTCATCAAGAAGTGACAAGCTGTTCTTCCTCGCTTTCTAATTCTTCTGTTCTAACCTTTTTCTTGCCATTCCAGTAATAGGAATCAATCAATACATGCGGGCGGTTTTCCGGTCGGCTCAATTCATAAATATTGAGGGACGGAACTGACGCATAGCATCCCCACAATGATTGGGAATTGAGTATATAGTTGAAATTCAATTTGCGGATATACGCAAACATGATATTAATATTATCATCGTCCACGCGGGAAAATGCTTCATCCAACGTGAAGATGCGCGGACAATCATCACTTGCTTCGGAGTATTTCGCATACAAGGCAGCAAGTACTGGTGTAATCATGGCCAAAACGCGTTGTCCACCACTTAATTCGCCATACGTGTTTCTGGTTAATTTCTTTTCTTTATCATTTTTCTTGGTAAAGTAGATCTCGAATTCAAACCATTTCCGGTAGTCAAGTTCCTCCCGCATAATGTCTTTCAGGTTATATTCCTTATGGGACTGATTCTCATGTCTGCGTCTGGCAATCTTGATTTTGGAGCGGAAGTGGCTGCTGATCTCATCCACATCGATCCATTGGCTGTCCCGTTTTAAGGCTTCTACCAATTTCAAGGTGTCCAACTGGTCCTCGTTTTCCCCTTTTTTCGGTTTCCAGGCGAGGCGAAACTTGATTAGATTTTCGTGTTCCATAAATTTATTCATTTCTTTTTCCCAACGCTGTACATAGGTGATTTTACGACGGATCGTATCGCCCAGCGTATTGACGAGGATCCGTTCATATAAGTCACGGTCTTTCTCATTGATATCCCTGTCCAATCGCTCGATACGCTCAGTCAGGTGTTTTACCGCATAGGTTGGCGGGACACGTTCGCCATCGACATTCATCGTGACCACGATGCGCTTCATTTGCTCTTGCATGAAGTTTAACGTTGTCATTTGATTATCGTCTACGGTATCAACCTCTGGCATGTATTCGGAATTCAATGTTTGCATTTCTAGTTCATAATGGAACAATTCAATATTTTTGTTGTTGAACGTATTGGTCAATCGATTGATAACCTTTGTGATTTCTTCTCTTTTTTTATCAATCATCGAACCATATTGCGTTACGATTTCTTTAGCAATTTCAAGGTAGTCTACCGTGTCTTTGTCGATGGTTAGATAACCCAGGTTATAATGGGATTGGAATTCCTTTTCCCATGCCTCATGGACCATTGTTTTAAAGGGGGCTTCATTATCGGTTTTGTCAGTAATAAATGTTTCCCCGATCTCAATATCCCGTGTGACATTGGCTTTCTCGGTTAATAATTCGTTTAATTGTTCCGGAATCGTTGTATTGATTTCTTTGGTCAGCTCAGTGAGTCGTTTGCGAATGTCTTCAGAACCCATTTCTCTTAACCGGTTTTCATAGGTTTTGATTCGTTCGTGGACTTTGTCTTTTTTAGATTCATTGTCCAGAATATCAGAACGGATTTCCACTTCCTGTCCTTCATATTCTTCACAGCGGTTGCTATAGTCAGCATAACTTGCTTTTGCATTCATTTTCTTGGTAAAAGCCATTTCCATATCTTGCAAACATTGCATATAATCTCGTTGGTTGCTTAGCTCCGTCTCGAATGCATCGATTGTCAGATCTAGTTCTGTAAAATCCAATTTTGCTTTGATTTGCACCAATAGTTTCTTGCTTTGTTCATCGATATCGTTATAGGTGTCACTCAACTTCTTCCTTTGCGGTTCATAGATTTCCGCAATGGTCTGCTGTTCGGTATTTATTTTTGCGTACAAATCAGCAAGGTTAGAAAGCGTCGGGAAAGATTTGTATTCAGCTTCCATGTTGGACTGTTTCGCTTCCGTTTGCGAAAGTTGGTTTTGCTGCTCTTCTATTTGCTCGGTTTTTTGATCACGTGCTACCTTTAAACCGTGAATTTTTTCTTGACGGTACATCTCTCTGGCGGCTTTTCCGATAAATAGTGAATCTCCTGCTTGGGATGCCTTTCCTTGCACAAGTCCACTTTTAAACGAGCCATTTTCCAGGATATAAGTTCCGTTTTGTTCCTCAACTGATATAGAAGTGAGTACCTGTTCCAAATTCACGTTATGACTTGCTTTTAATACAGTCGATAAATTATCGGATTGTTTTTCATCATATTCCAGGACAGTGGTATACTGTTTCGCTGTTTCAACATCTTCCGGCTTCACAATAACTGCTTGCAAGATACCGGATTCCATTAATGCGTTCTGATAACGCAAAGCCTCGTCATGGTTAATCGTGTCATGAAATTCAAACGCTTCATAAAAGGGCACATAGTCGATTCCGGCTGCTGTTAGATCGTCCCAAGCCTGGCGTTTCTTCTCTACAAAGGCCGGTTCAATTTCTTCTTTATTTTCCCATTCGGTAATCTCGTTCTCGAGGCTTGCTATTTCCTCTTCCAGAAGATTGATTTGATGGGCAATCGCTATTTTTCTTGTTTGATTTGCTTCTTTTCGTTGTTGATATAATGTTTCTAATGGCTGTAGATAGTCATTTTTTGACAAACGATCAAATACATCTTCAACTGTTTCTATGAGTGTATCTTTTGTTTTATCATCGACTTGTAAATGTACAGCATTATCAGCCCATTGTTGAATGGTTTCGACAACATGAATAATTTCTTCGTCCAGTTTATCCTTACATTCACTAATGACCGTTTGTGATCCATCAATTTTCATTTGAATATCGCCTAATTCATTATCAATCTGGCTGAGTTTATCCCTTAGTTTTTCATATTTATCCAGCTCGGCTTTCATCGTTGTTAAAAATGCACCGTATTTTTTTACCTCTTCTTTCCAGGAAAAAAAGGAATAATTGGAGTCGTTCTGATTAGCGACCAGATGTGTCATGTACGGATGATGTTTGGCGAAATCCATTTCTTCAGTAATACTGTCAAGTTCCTGGATAAAATCTTTAAATTCCTTTTCATATTGGTAAAGCTCAGTTTCATAGACATCTTTTTTCTGCTTTGCCGCTTGCTTTCGTTTGACCGTGTGGTCGAGCTTATCATTTAGCGTTTCGAGTGTTTTCGTTAATTCAGTAAAATCGCTTTCTGCTTCTTGTTTGCGTCCTTCAATTTCCTCGATATCTTTCAAACCAAGGGAACTTAATTCTTCCTTTTTTACTTCCAGCTGATTGGAAAGCTTTGTTCGAGTAGTGTCAATTTCCATCAACCGCTCTTTTTGTTGATTAACTTCTTTTTCCTTTTGCTTAATAGTAGATTTCAACTTACGAAGCGATTGTTGTGCCTTCGTATATTCTGTTGCTTTTTCAACCAAGGCAACTTGATTGTATTTGACAAACACATCATTTAGCCGTTCCAAGGATTTCAAGTCGGTTTTCGTATCTTGTAAATCCTTTTCAATGCGGTCAATTGATTCAATCGAGTCAGTTAATGGGCGTAATTCACCTTCCGTTAATTGGGGGAGGGAATCATTAATGACTTCCGCTACCCCTTCAGGCCGATTTTTATCACTCAGCTTTGGACTTCTGATTTGAATTAATAAATCAATCAGTCCCATAAAACTTTCCAGTGTATCAAAACCAAACAAATGTTTATTCACCTTGTCTGCGTAGTCTTTTCGATTGGTAAAAATTCTTCCGCAGCGGTTTTCCACTTCAATCAGATTTCGTAGCTGGTTTTCATTTAATGGAAGTTTTTTTAGGGCACCCTCGATGAACTCTTCTTTGTAAAGCTTGAGAAACCCTTCCTGATTACCAAAACGTTTGCCATCGACAATGAAATACCAGACTTTATTTTGTGATTTGCCGCGTTTTGCCTCAATTCCCATGCCAATGGTTTTGTATACTTCGGCGTTTTCCTTTTTAAATTCCAGCAGAATATACCCGATCCGTTCGTTAATCCCTAATAAGCCTTCTTCACCCAATACAGTATCGGTGATATTGCGTTCCCTGCCACCAAAGGGATCGAGCTTATGGCTTCGTACATCCCCATCGAGCAAGACGGTGATCAAACTTTGTGTCGTCACCGATTTACCACTGCCATTATGTCCGCGCAGCACGCCGCAGCCATCTTTAAAATAAAATTCCTGATCCGGATAGTACCAGAAACTGAACAATTTCGCCCGGTACATTTGCCATCTGCCTGTTGGTTGTAGTGCGTCACTCATGATTGATTGTCCTCCTGACCTTTGGATTTTTCATGCTGATATGATCCTACAGTGCGGAAAAGCCCTTCTTTTAATGTGACGGTTTTATCATCTTTCATGTCAGCAAAATTCCAGTTGACCAGGAAATTGGTTACTACGTTTCGTAACTGTTCGGTGGACATTTGCTTAAAGCTTTTCGACCAGAAACGGGAGTCATTTTCTTTTAACTTTGATAGAATTTGCTGTATTTCATTATTGGAAATGTCGATCTCATTCGTAAAAGAAAATGCATAATCTGCTTGATTTTCCAATAGATATCCGGCAAAGCTGAGAATAAGGTTGGACAGCATGTTTTCGGCAGGGTGGAGAACTTCCCCTGAAACCATCGTTGTCTTTGTTAATACAGAGTTATGCCTGTAATGTTCGTATTCATATCCGGTATACCTTTGAACGTTGTTTTCGATCGTATGGTGAAATCGTTTGACATAATCTTGTTCATCTTCCGAGATTTCGTGGTGATAAACAATTGGTTCCAGGAACAAACGCCGGTAAAAGCGATGTTTGCCGTCAATATATTCATTATTTTCGTTAGCCAGGAACGTCTGAAAATCGTCATAATTGTCCCAGGCAAACAAATCCTTGAAGTTACGAATAAAATAAGACACATATGGCGTCCGTTCGAATAATACGTCATGGGTTGCATCTGTTGCAAAATCTTCCAGGTATTGGTCGACGATGACAATCAGCTTCATCTTCAACGCATATTTTAACACGCGAACCAATGACAGGCGGTTTTTATAGCCGGTGCCTTCTTTCCAAATAATTGTCACATGCTCTTTTGTCTCGGATTGTGGATAATACGCTTGGATTGCCTCACAGATATCCTGCAGTGAAAATTGATCGTCTCTACCTTTGCCTTCAATAAATGCAAGTAAACAAAACAGAAAGACAAAGTCACGTTGTCGTTTGAAAGTGGATTGGCCATTTACTTCTTTATTTCCCATCCAGTTAAACGTTCGGACAGGAACTTTCTCAAGTTTAATCAATTCATGGGTAATAATCAGCCGATAACGGAATGTGTCACGAAAAAATGTTTTGATTTCTGCTTCATTATCCTTGATGAGATAATATAATTCTTCATTATCATCCCTGGTAATCCAGAATCGTTCAAGTAATATGCGGATACAACGCTGGACTTCTTCCTTGATTTGCTTTTTATGGCCTTCTTCTCCATGTAATACTGTTGCTTCCTCGTTCATTGCCTACACCTCGAAATTAATGACATAATCATCCATGGTTAGCGTACCCTCGGTTGTTTGAACGGTTATCAACTGGTTACTATTTCTCTTAATATAATACTTTACGCCGTTATCTGTTTTGCCACGCTTGGTTTTGGTGGAATTTGCCTTGCTGATCCACTCCAGTATTGCATGCAAAATAAAGCTTTCGACCTTCTCTATTTTACCAAGCTCAACCCTGCCACGTTGGGTAAACGCTGCAAGCTGTTCTTCCTCATACGCTTTTTGTCGTCGCAGATCTTCCAATAATTGCTTATCTTCGTCACTAGGTTCAATGACAGCGATTTGTTTTTTCTTACGGACGCCTGCTGTTTTGACATTGTTTAGGGCTTTGGTTTCCGGACCTTGCTCAATGATCGTTTCGTCTGGATAAATTTCTTGATTTCGCTCGGAAAAGAAATGTGGTGGGTTTTCAATATTGGTGATTGCGCCAAACATCTGCAAGCAGTTATCAAAGTTCTCCTCTTCCTCAAATAATTTTGCCAAATGTAGAAATTCATGTTTTCTGCTTTTCATTTGTTGTTCTCTTTCAGTAAGCTGTTCCAGGAATTTCATAAACTTGCTGATTGTTTCGTTCGTCTGTTTAAGCAGATAATTGACATATCGTTCGCCGTATTCATCTTGGACAAACCATTTTTGAATCCCATTCCATTGCATTTGATAGATTTCCGCCATCTCTTCATCTTTGATTTCTTCTTCCAAGTTTGGCTTGTCCTTTTGATAGATGATTAGTTCCTTAATAGCCCGATCGACAAGTCCTCTATTTTGAATATCCTTTAATGCATATTCCATAATAAAGGTATTATTTTGTAAAGCGATGATGAAATCGGTCAAATAGGTAGTGAATTTGACCCGAAATGCACTAATATCCTTGCTTTGCATTGCTTCTTCAATATTTCTGCTTTGGATAATACCAAGATAGTCCGAAGCTTCCTCTCGTAATGTCTTAAACCGTTTGATCATATCTGTCCAAAGTTCGTTGAATTCTGAACGTTCGTCTTTGGATAAGGGTGAGTCGAACGCCATTTTTTGAAATTGCAACACGAGCGCTGCCAATGAGCTGACCATCTTTGAATCCAGGGAACCTTTGATGCGATGAATCTGACCATCCAGTTTTTCCAGCATCCGTTCGATTTCGATGGTTTCATCAGTGCATTGATAGCGTAGCCTGCTTCGGTTATAATCCTGGATTTTGCTTACACGGGAATTATCTGCATGTGAAACAACATTGCCCCATTCTTCCAATTGTTTTAAGTCCTCATCTAATTGTTTTTCGGTATAATCGGTAAACAATTGCAAGGTGTCGTTTTCAATAATATGGTTAAAAATATCACCTTGCAAAGCAGGAGGACCATAGTAGTACTCATGCTGCTGGTATAAGTAATGAATGATACTTGTATAGCGTCTATAATTAGGTTCTGATAAATATTTTGCTTTTACAAAGGGGGATAGCATTCGTTGTTCTAACTTCATGTTACGAGCCACCTTTCGACAAAATTATAACATGTACTGTCTTGATGAAACAGCTTTTTATATGAGATTTATGTCTAAAGCATAGCTGGAAAGAAAATTCAAATAAAGCGAAACTGCATTCATTGGGGGTTTCCCTTCCACCACCAACTTCACATTTTACTATTCATTTAATTATAAGTATTCTATGTTATAATGATATTAATAAAAGGGCACACTTCATCATATGTTATCCAAAAGGATGTGATGTAATGTGTGATAAGAAGGAGGAAAAAGATATGGATACAGTAATCAAACACAAACCTATTAAATCAGCAGAAATTAATTTTAAGTCTGAAAAAGAGTACGATGATTTTGTTAAAATGTTAAACAATCCTCCAGAACCCAATGAACGTGTGAAAAAACTGATGAAACAATATCAAAGTTGGAAAGATAATTCTGGATGGAAGAAGTAAATTCTCTCTTTGAAGAATGGTTAAATATAAAACATAAGAACAATAATAAGTGATTTCAGATGTACGGATGCTGACGGGGATGACCATGTGCAAATATTCCTACAAGAGGAATCACTTGAATTAATGGAAAGGAATGTGGTCAGAACACGTTTGGTTCTTGATGGAAATAAAAATTTAATTGGCTTCTATTCATTATTTAACAATGTAGTTAAAATCAATAAGAGCAAAAGAGAAGAATTAAATGTGTTCCTTCCCCATGAAGTTAAAGAGATTCCTGCGATCAGGCTTCATTATTTAGGTGTAGACAATAATTATATGAAACAGGGTTATGGAAGTTTTCTTATGAGTTCGGTTTTATATAATTGCGCTAAAGTTGCCCAAATGTCTGGCTGTTCTTTGATTACTGTAGAATCAACTAAAAGTGCCGAGGGCTTTTATGCTAAACACGGATTCATGCATATAAGGTCGGAAGGAAAGTTTGATATGATGGGGATGAATACAAAAGGGTTAATAGAATTGTTGGATAGTTGAAATAATAGTATCATCTTTTATTTTGATGTTTGTAAATAGTAATTGTTTAATCCCTATCGTAAAACAGATAGGGATTATTTAGTGGTTAATGATGTTTAAATAAATGCGTATGGTAAAAAAGGGTTACTTTATCAACCACACATTAAGACTACCAACAAAATCTATTTTACACCACAATATTCAACAACACACTCAGCGTCACAACACTCGCCAATGTGGCAATCAATGTAATACTAGACACCAACTCTGGCTCGGTATCAAACTCGATGGCATACATAGTCGTTGTTGCAGCGGTTGGCATCGCGGAAATAATAATCAGCACTGCCGCGATAACAGGATCAACATCGACAATTAGTACAAAAGCCCAAGCAATAATTGGCGCTGCGATCATTTTTAGTATTACTGCTGAGGTAACAACTTGCCAGTTAAGTTTCAAACCTGTTATCGAACCAAGCTGCATGCCAAGCATAATCATCATGACCGGTATGGCAGCATCTCCAACCATGGACAAGGTAGAATGGATAGCGTTTGGAATGCCAACTGAAAAATAATGAAGGATAAATGCTAGAATTGCTGCGTACGTGGTTGGCATTTTCATCACGTTTAGGAGCGCCCGTTTCATTCCACTCGTACTTCTTGAAGCATAATAGATTCCAAAGAAATTATTTTGCAACGATTGAATCACCATAATAAAAATCGCATACGGTACAGCTGCCTCGCCTACGCTGAACAGCACTACTGGTAAACCATAATTACCTGAATTCATAAAACCTGTTGCCAGAATGGATGCACTCTCTGTATTTCGATCCCACTTGAAAATTTTTGCCAGGATTTTATTTAATAACACCATGACATAAAATAGAAGAAACATGAATACGAGTACGACCAAAAAGCCACGATCAAATTCTGCATCATATAAAGTAGTAAATACTAACGCCGGTGACAATATATATAAGGAAACCGCCGCCACCGATGATACATCCAACACCCGCATCCGTTGTAAAATAAACCCTGAAGCAAACACCGCCATAATTGGCAAAATTACACTAAGAAACAAACCCATCAACAAACATCTCCATCTAATCAAACTAAGGAATAGTGTATCATATTTGTGTTAGATGGGCAGACTGTGCAACTTGACTCACTCGTCCCATAACCTTTCCTTGTTTTTTTCAGATAAATATGGTTGAATTTAGGAATAAGAAAATTGAAATATCTCCTTTCAATGGGGTGAAATATCTATGTTTGATTATGAAATGCTATTACGGCTGGTGATTTCCGCAGTGCTCGGTTTGGTGATTGGGCTTGAGCGTGAGTATAAGGGGAAGCCGTTGGGATTAAAGACGTGTTTGGTTATTTCGATTACAAGCTGTTTATTGACCATTGTTTCGATTCAGTCGGCATACATATTTCCTGATTCGGATTATATTACGATTCGAATGGATCCGCTTCGTTTGGCAGCACAAATTGTTTCCGGTGTTGGTTTTCTGGGTGCTGGGGTTATTTTGCGGAGGGAGGATGACACGATTTCCGGGTTGACCACTGCAGCAATGGTTTGGGGTGCTGCTGGGGTTGGGCTGGCAACCGGTGCGGGTTTTTATGTGGAATCTATCGTTGGCGTGGTGTTGTTGATGGGCAGTGTGGAATTGCTTCCAGCGTTAAGTAATCATGTGAAGAGGCGATTTTTTCATTCCCGGGATTTGACTTTAAGAATTGGGGTGAAGGATCGGGGGGACATACCAGATGTGATTGCCAAAGTCGAAAAAGAAGTTCGTTCGATCAAAAAAATCCGGATCAAGGAAAGTAAGGACAGGCCATTTTTAATTGTGCTAAAGGTTAACATTACAGGGAAATTAAAAGCCACTGACCTGTATATGAAATTATCGCAAATCGAGGGCGTGGAGACGATGGATATCAGAGAATGAAGGCGGAAACAAAACAGGAAATGGTTAAACTGGAGCGTTTTTGTTTTAGCCCAAAGACAGACATTAAGTTAAACATGTCATTTATATTAAACTTTTGAACTATACTTCCAATAGGCATACAATAAAAATATATCATCAAGAGGGGGGAATCCAAATGTCCGAAAACATTTCCAAAGATATGATCAACGAGCTTTCAGAAGCTATCCATGATCACCCTGAAAGTGAAGTCATCATGCACGCCATCAAGAAAAACGGTTTTCAAGCTGCAACAGAAAATATGGCTTCATCCATCGAAATGAATCCAGTGTTTTCCGAAGAACTGGATACAGGTAAAGCGTTTAACCAGGAGCAAAGCGGTCGCTGCTGGATGTTTGCTGCGTTAAATACTTTTTCGCATAAGCTTAACAAGCAATTTAATCTCAAAGACTTTGAGCTGTCACAAAACTATGTGAACTTCTGGGATAAATTTGAAAAAGCAAACTATTTCTATGAAAATATTTTGGAAACAGCTGATCAACCGCTTGAGGGTAGATTGGTAGCTTGGTTGCTGACAACACCGCAACAAGACGGTGGACAGTGGGATATGTTTGTTTCACTAATTGAAAAATACGGTGTAGTGCCTAAAAAGGTGATGCCAGAAACATTTCATAGCAGAAAATCGAGCGAATTAAATCATCTGTTGAATGCAAAATTACGCAAAGACGCGATCCAACTCCGCAAATTACAGCAAGAAGGAAAAGATAACTTGCAGCAGGTAAAAGCCGATATGCTCTCTGAAGTGTATAAACTGCTTGTTTACGCACTGGGCGAACCACCAAAAACATTTGATTTTGAATATCGGGATGAAGCGGAGGTCTTTCATCGGGAACAAGATTTAACACCGCAGACATTTTTCCAAAAATATGTTGACGTTGATTTAAACGACTACGTGAGCATTATACATGCACCAACACAAGATAAACCTTATGGAAAAACCTACACGGTACAATATTTGGGAAATGTAGTTGGAGGTACGCCGATCAAATATCTAAATGTCGATATGGAGACATTGAAAAACCTCGCTATTCAGCAAATAAAAGATAAGGAAAGCGTCTGGTTCGGCTGTGATGTTGGGCAGGATTCCAATCGTAAAGACGGTGTCATGGATACGGCTTTGTACGATTATGAAAAAGCTTTGGGCTATTCTACAAAGATGTCCAAAGCCGAGCGTCTTGATTACCATGATGGAATGCTAACACATGCGATGGTGCTGACAGGTGTCAACCTTGTAGATGACAAACCTAACCGATGGAAGGTTGAAAACAGCTGGGGAGAAAAGGTAGGCAACAAGGGTTATTTCGTAATGAGTGATGATTGGATGGATGAGTATACCTATCAAGTTGTTATTAACAAGAAATTCCTTTCAGACCAGCTAAAAAATGCCTGGGAGCAAGAACCAATCGTATTAGAGCCGTGGGATCCGATGGGTTCATTGGCTTTGATGAAATAAACATACCATTTCGAGAATGAAAATTAGTGTAGTGGGGATTTATCACGCATTAACGGGCTGTAATAATACCCCCGCCTCTAAGCGTGAGTAAACATAAAACGTGAAAGGTAAACAGTCCGTATATTCCTGATTGCACGATGAAGTTTCACTTTATGCAAAAAAAGCTGGCAAGTATTCTATCGTTGCCGGCCTTTTTTGTATGGATCAATATGGTAAGGGTAATGGTAAAGCAACTTCAATAAATGCAGAAAAAATATTTTTTATTGTTGTACTAGCCCAGTTCCATTGAATGCCTGGAACCTCACGTATAAGTAATATTTTTGTCGGTAACTATAACTTTTTTGATGTATTATGAAAAAACGCTTGTTCTTATTTTTCTTTTCTGATATATTAAAAATAGATTTAGAACCTTGGCCTCCTACTTCATACCCTCGTAAAGGAAGTGCTGTATTGACAGTAACCACAGTAGTAAAAGAAGAATCCCCCGGCTACACCAGACATGACCAACTATTCAAACAATTAATCAACACATTTTTTGAAGAATTTTTGGAAGCATTTTTTCCTGACATTCATCACAATATTGATTTTCATTCGATCCAACCTTATCCGCAAGAAGTTTACACAGATCTAATCCAAGGGAATACAAGAAGACTGGATATTATCGTTGAAACGAAACTAAAGAGTACAGATACCGTCATTATCGTTCACATTGAACCGCAAAACGAAAAACAAGATAATTTTCATGAGCGGATGTTTCGTTATTTCAGTTTGATGTATAATAAATACCAGAAGCCTATTGTACCGATAGCCATATTTAGTTATAGCGAAAAGTGGGAACGTGATGAATATACGATGGAATTTCCGTTTGCCCATGTGTTAACGTTTCAATATTTGACGCTACACTTGCGTAAAAAGAACTGGAGAGACTATATCAAGTCTGACAATCCAGCAGCCGCGGCATTATTGAGTAAAATGGGTTATAAAAAGGAAGAAAAAGTACAGGTGAAAATCGAGTTTTTACGAATGATGACCCGAATGGAATTGGACCCGGCACGTGAGAGATTAATTTATGGCTTTTTCGAGACCTATTTAATACTGTCTGAAAAGGAGGAAGAAGAAATGGCGAAGGAAATCAAACAGTTGCCTGATGCGGAAAAAATAATGGAGTTACCGATTTCGTATGAAGAGCGTGGAATTGAGAAAGGGAAAGAAATTGGCAAAGAAATTAGAACCAAAGAAGTAGCACGTGAGATGTTGAAAAAAGGGATGTCCATTGAACTGATTGCTGAAGTGACCCGCTTGTCTGAACAGGAGATTAAGCAATTGTAAAAATTGTCGGATTGAATGTGATGGATCCAAAACATGAAGGCTAAGTTTTTGGATCCATCTTTTTTAAACCATTGGAACACTTGATGAAACCTGGTTGTCTAGGGGATACGGTGATTAAACACTATCCTCGTTTCTGCTTTTGGTTTTCCATTTTGAAACGTGCTCTCAAATCACATGCAATCTCTGGATTTATGTCGTTATTTTAATTTAGAGTCGAGATACTTAGGTGTATATCAAAACTTAAGTAATACCTAAGCATGCAAGTTGACATTTTTCATCATTCGTATTAATATTTTCTTTGTTGAAATCAATGCTTCTGATGCTGCGAAAGTAGTTCAGTTGGTAGAACATCACCTTCCCAAGGTGAGGGTCGCGGGTTCGAATCCCGTCTTTCGCTCCAAGTGCGGGAAGTGGCTCAGCTTGGTAGAGCGCCACGTTCGGGACGTGGAGGTCGCAGGTTCAAGTCCTGTCTTCCCGATTATTATAAAAAAATAAGGGGCCTTAGCTCAGCTGGGAGAGCGCCTGCTTTGCACGCAGGAGGTCAGCGGTTCGATCCCGCTAGGCTCCATCGATGAAAAGACGAAGGTGATATACTATCCTTCGTCGTTTTACCTTTATAAGTTTGCTGATTCTGCTTTCATTTGCTTTTGAGTCTTTAATGTTTTCCAAGCAACATTTTTTCATAATCTAAGGTTAGACTTCAATGGAAATGTAGCATCTGCACTTCATGTCTATTAAAGTGTACTACCTTTAGTGAAGAAGACCACCGCATGATTTGGAACGGATAAGACATAAAGCCGATGGGAAAGTTGAACGCTAGGGCATAAGGTCAATCTGATATGAAGGGAAATCACTTGAGTAGCTGATTATATTCCATAAGCATTGTCGGAAAAAGTCAGGACAAGAAAATCACCTTCCTGCCCCTAGTGTATCGCTCCACCTATTTCCCGAATATCCTCTTTTTCATTTGCGGCGGTGACGGCAGCAATTTCCAACCCACGGACAATCGTCTCCAGACTTAAACTTGGTGCATCTTTATCAGCGGTTTGTACTGGAATAAAGGGAATATGGATAAAGCCTCCACGTATTTTCGGAGCTTCCGTTGCCAGATAGTTCATCAATCCATAAAAAAGATGGTTGCAAACAAAAGTGCCGGCTGTATTGGAAACAGCTGCTGGAATAGCTGCTTCTCGCATGTCGCGAACGATCCGTTTGATCGGTAATGTAGACCAATAGGCCACAGGACCATCCTCGACGATTTGTTCATCTATTGGTTGTTTTTGCCTATTATCTGGAATACGCGCATCGTCGACATTGATAGCAACCCTCTCCATGGTGATTTGTGTACGGCCGCCAGCTTGTCCCACGCAAATAACGACATCAGGTTTATGTGTGTCAATAGCTTTTTTTACTGCATCAATTGATTCATGAAATACAGTGGGAACCTCTTGGGTAATAATCTCCAAACCCCCACTCAATATCTTTCCTTCCAATTGTTTCACTGCTTCAAGTGCAGGATTTATTTTATCATCGCCAAATGGATCGAACCCTGTTAGTAATACTTTTTTTACCATTGAAAAATACTCCTATCTTATTAATAAATACATCAGAATAATATTGAAACCGAGAACAATGAGTGCGGTTGGGGCTTGTACACGGATGACATGATTTTTATCCTTCAAGTCTAACAACGCTGCTGGAACAATATTGAAATTCGCTGCCATTGGCGTCATTAGTGTTCCGCAATAACCGGCAAACATTGCAATTGCCGCTATCTGGTTTGGATTCGCGTTAAAATTATTGATCAAAAATGGAATTGCTACCCCTGCTGCCATAACTGGAAACGCTGCAAAGGCATTTCCCATTACAAGCGTAAATAACGCCATCCCGATAAGAAAAACAAATACACCCCAGAATAATGAATGTTCAGGAATAACTTTGGTAACTACATCCGAAACAACTTCTCCAACTCCAGCCTTGTTAAATATAGTTCCTAACGTTGCTAGTAGTTGTGGCAATACTACCGCCCAGCCAATCGCCTCCAGAAGTCGTCGCGATTCTTTTATGGTTGTTCGTGGCGTACTTTTTGTTAACGCCATCGCGGTAATAATGGCGATGATACAAGCCAATCCTAATGCCACCAGTGTCGGGTTTTCCGGATCAAATAATACCATCGAATTAATTTTTATTCCGCCTAATAGTTTTGAACCTATTACCGTTAAAATCGGAATTAGTAACGCTGGCAAAAATAGTAGATTTCCTAAACGTTTGCGGCTAGTTTCTCTTTCCTGCTCAGTCGCTTCACCGTATTCACCTTTACGAAGCCCACCCATACCAACGATAATGACCATAATAATGACCAATACACCGATATAAAAGGGGGGTATCACTTTTCCGAATAATAGTGTAATGGCGTAAATAAAGTAGAACAACCCAGATTGGATTCTGTGAGTATTTGCTTTATCCATAAACGTATAAAATGAACAGCATAAACCTATGATTCCCATTATAATATAGATGAATTCAACCGAAAAGATCATGCACTCACATCCTTATTGTTGTTCCGTTTCGGATTTTTGCATTTTTAGGACTAAATTTCTGTTTCAGTTTTTTATCAAATCGATGAAGTCGAATCGAATGGACAATAAATGCAAAAATTGCTGTTGGAATGCCCCAGAGTGCCATCATAATTGGGTCTGAATCAATCCCATTTTGGTCAAAGAATCCTTTCATTAAAAGAATTCCACCGACTGCCACGAAAATATCCTCTCCAAAGAATAATCCAATATTATCAGCTGCTGCGGCATGGGCTCGAATGTCTTCTTTGTCCTTTTTAGGAATTTTTCCGTATTTTGCTTCTGCAGCTCCTTCAGCCATCGGAGAAATTAATGGCCGGACTGTTTGAGGATGTCCACCAATACTATTAAGACCGAGCGCAGCACCGATTTCACGAATGAGTAGATAAATATTGATAATACGCCCCGCAGTAGCAGCCTTGATTTTTGATACAAGTTTTGCCGCCTGGTTTTGTAGCCCGCTTTTTTCTAATAGCCCAATGACTGGTAGTGTAACGATTAATATCGACATATAACGATTCGTTGTAAATGCTTCACCGAACTGCGTAATAATGTCCGTGATTGATAATCCGCCAATAAGGCCTGTAATTAATCCTGAGACAGTTACTACAACCAATGAATTCAAACGGAACGCAAATCCTATCACAATTAAGGCAACTCCAATTAATACCATATAAAACCCGCTTTCTTAACGTAATTTTTTTGAAAAGTTTTATCTTATTCTACTATAATTCAACAATTACGACAAGAGTAAGAAAATGGTATTTATATAGAGCCTTCTTAAACGATTGTCTACTCAATAAAAAAGAAGAGTATTTACACAATGAAACAAACAATGAGGGTTCTTAGCTTCAGTGGGGTTAATGTGGAGCATGCAAAATAAGGGGTGTAATATGTCTTTAATTACTAGCGTGATAAAAAGGAAAAACAATGAATTTTTCATTTCAAAGTAACGTTAAGTGTCATATAATATCTTTGCAATCAACACTTTAAAAAATGGGGCGGAGAAACTATTCTCCGCCCCAAAACGTTATTCTTTATGTTTTTTTTCGTGATTTCCCCGTGCCTTTTTATATAGTTTTCCAGGTGCTTCGGAAGTTTTTCCGATTACGTCATTAGCTTTTCCGGCTGCACCCTTTAGAATTCGGCCAGAGGCATCGGTTGCTTTCCCGACAAGGCCACCTTCTCCGGAAACGGTTTTGATGATACGTCCAGCTGAATCAACAGTATTACCGAAGAGGTCTGTTGCTTCCTTGGAAGTGCTCTTAATGAAGTTATCTTTCTTTTGATTTTGATGTTTCTCATGCTTTTCGTCACTCATGATGTATCATCTCCTTATAGAGGTTCTTTAACAAGACTATGCAAAAACCTACAATAAAATTACAGTGAATTTAGGGTTAATATGAGGATAGGCTAGGATGGCTAAAAACAGGTATGGGATAAGGGAATATTCATAAGAATTAATGAAAATTGAATATGGGAGAAGGACAAGTCTGTAGATTGCTAGTTTAAAATTGGTCGTTAATGGATATACCATGCATAAATAAGGTTGTTCGTGAATAGTAAAAATGCCATTTTACCTATTGTGTTGAAGGGAAATATTTTTTAACGAGGATTTTTGATAGTATCAGCGGACAAGAGACTATGGTTATTACACGGGGTACATAGTGTTCTGAAACATTGAAATTCAGGCAATCCAACAGAAAAGAGGTAGTATAAATGAAGGCATATCAAATTAAAATCGAACTAATTGGCACTGACCCGTCAATTTGGCGTCGCGTTATTATGCCAGCGGATGCAACATTTAAGCGGCTGCATGATGTGATCCAAACAGTAACAAATTTTCATGGATACCATTTATATGCATTTGATTTGCCACAGGAAAATATAAGTGTGACCAACGATGAGGAAGCTTATCAGGAGCATAAGCATTTTATGAATAATCGGAAGGAAATCGAATTAAAGATGTATGAGAATGCTTCTCCTGAAAACATGGAGTTTGTGGATATGCAACTGGAAAACTTAAAAACAGTAGTCCGCAAGCCTTCAGGAATCAAAATTGATAAGTATTTGGAGAAATACAAGGAACTACCTTATCTTTATGACTACGGTGATGGTTGGCAATTTATTATTACACTGGAGAAAATTTTAGAAGATTACAAGTATGGGTATCCAATTCTGATCGATGGAGCGGAAACTGCACCTCCAGAAGATGTTGGTGGAATTCCTGGATATGAGGATTTTATTGAAGCTTATCGAAATGAAACCCATCCGGACCATAAGGATATGAAAGAATGGGCTAATGAACAGTTTTTCCGAGAATATGATCCGGAGTTTATCAATTACATGCTTAAGTCTATTAAATATAAGAAAAGTAAATAAACGATTGGTTTCCTGTCTTGCCGGTTTGGGTGAGACAGGGGATCCTTCTTCTTGGCTCACTTAATGTGTTTTCCTTCTCCCCATTTATAATATTTAAATAAGCCACTGAAACTAATTAGTGGCTTTTTGTGTCAATGGAGCCGGGGTAAAATTTCTAATTCAAGTCCACTTTTACCAAAAGCTAGGTTACATGCAATAGCTTTGTTTTGATAAACGTATACAACAGTGAAAGAAAAATACCAATCATTAATCCAACAAAAATATCAATCATTAATGTAGCGAGAAACGTTGAAAGCATAATGATCGCCAAGAAAGGCGCGTGTTTCAGATAATAACGCATATCCTTAACATTAATCAGGTTGGTGACTGCAACAATAATGACGGCAGCGAGTGTTGCTTTTGGTAAAAAATAAAATAGAGGAGTTAAATAAAGCAGTGTGATCAAGACAAATGCTGCCGCAACAAATAAAGAAAAATTGCTTTTAGCCCCTGATTGATGATTAACCGCTGTTCGCGAAATCGCTCCTGCCACTGGAATGGCACCAACAATGGAACTGGTTAGATTAGCTAGTCCCAACCCCAGCAATTCCTGATTCGGGTTCAGTTGTTCATTTTTCTTTGCAGCCAGTGTTTTGGCAACCGAATAGGATTCAGCGAACGAAATAAAACCAATCATGAAAGCAATTGGAAGTAATGATAAGAATGTATCAAATGTTGGAAGTTGCAAAGAAATACTTGGTAACCCCCGTGGGATGCCTCCAATGATTTGGACTCCTCTTTGCTCTAAATGGAAAAAATAGACGATAATGATTGATGCTACGATAACGATTAGTGGCCCTAGTGATGTATGAAATTTGGTTTTTAAAATGATCAGTAACCATAGACTGCTAAATCCAAGAATCACTGTGAAAATATTTACTTGGTGCAGGTGATAAGTGATTTCAAGAAGGTAATCGGCAATATTTTGAAATGATGCCAAGCTGACCCCCATAATTGCCGGAATTTGGGTTATCGCAATAATAACAGCGGCGGCTGACGTAAATCCACTGATTACAGCGGGTGAAATATAATCAAAAAAGGAACCAAACTTAATGAGACTCAACATCAGTTGCACCACGCCAACGATTAAGGTCAACAGAATGATTAGGGTGAAAAAATGTGACGAATGGGGCTTTACAAGTGCCGCAATACCTGTAAAGGCTAACAGGGATGCAATTGAGACCGGACCTACACTTAAATATCTTGAGTTACCAAATAAGGCATAAATTAAGACAGGGAAAATAGCAGCGAATAAACCAAAAACTACTGGCACACCGGCGATGACAGCATAGGCCATACTTTGCGGAATTAATAAAAAGGCAACCACCATCCCAGCGGTAAGATCATTTGGTAAATAGGAAAGATGATAATGGACAAGTTGTTTTAGTCCGGGCATTATTTTAAAAATCATGGGAAAAGCCTCCGAATAGTACAGGTATACTTGTACATTATTCTATTTATTAATAAATTATGACGCCGGCGAACAAAGACTTCACTGGTGATATCATCTACGGCATGTACTCCACAGTTTCTATTTGAATACTACCCAATGATTGCACATTACCCTTAAAAACGATAAAATATAAAAATAATCTGTTGTATCGGAGGTAGGATTGATGGGAGAAAAGATCAATGTAGGAATTGTAGGTTACGGTAATTTGGGAAAAGGTGCAGAAATGGCAATTGGACAACAGCCAGACATGGAGCTTGTCGCTATTTTTACCCGAAGAGACCCACAAACATTAAAAGTGAATGATCCAAACGTAAAGGTTTTACATATTGACGACGCGAAGGAATACCAGGAGCAAATTGATGTCATGATTTTGTGTGGCGGTTCCGCTACGGATTTACCTGAACAGGTTCCTGCTTTTGCAAAGATGTTTAATACGGTAGATAGTTTTGATACACATGCTAAAATTCCGGAATACTTTGCATCGGTGGATAAAGTTGCACAGGCAAGCGGAACAACCAGTATCATTTCGGTTGGCTGGGATCCAGGATTGTTTTCCATTAATCGCGTGATGTCTGAAGCAGTGTTGGCGCAGGGTAAAACATACACATTTTGGGGTAAAGGCTTGAGCCAGGGACATTCCGATGCAGTAAGAAGGATTGATGGCGTGAAGAATGGTGTACAATATACCATACCTTCAGAAAAAGTAATGGAACAAGTCAGAAATGGGGAAAATCCGGAGGCATCCAATAGCGATCGTCACACAAGGACATGCTATATTGTCCCAGAGGAAGGGGCAGATACAGCACGAATTGAGCAGGAAATTAAAACAATGCCGAACTATTTTGACGAATATGAGACAACCGTACACTTTATTACCGAGGAAGAATTGAAGCGGGATCATTCTGCCATGCCTCATGGTGGTTTTGTCATCCGGAGTGGACAAACCGGTGACGGCAACAATCAGATCGTTGAATTCAGTTTGAAGCTGGACAGCAATCCCGGGTTTACCTCAAGCGTGCTGGTAGCATATGCCCGAGCCGCCCATCGCTTAAATAAAGACGGGCAACACGGAGCGAAAACGGTGTATGATGTCGCACCAGGTTACATTTCACCGAAGACGCCGGAAGAATTACGCAAGGACTATTTATAAAACACTTAACACTTAAAAAGCCACTGACGATCAGTGGCTTTTTATTTGAGCACGTTCGTTCAACCAAAATGAACGATTTTGTTTAGAAAAAAGACCGTGGATTTTAGCTGCCGGGAAAGTCAACATTCGTTTCATCGGCTTTATCTATTTATATAAAGAATACCCTATCGATTTTGTTAGCAAAGTAGTGGACTCAATATGCGTGTGTCTCGAAATCTTTTAATAGTCTTTTTCCAAACACTCCAGCATACAATAAAAATGTTGCTTGTTTGCATTTGCAAAACGGCGGGAAACAACAAGGTAAAAGCGAAGCCAATTGTTTAGTCATTGGTTTACATTTGTATTTTTAAAAAGGAGGATGTTTCATTGGGGATTATTAATTTGGATGTGGCGAAAGACTTGATTGCTGGAGCAGAGGAAGAGGCTAAGAAGATCGGAGTACAAATGGTAATTACGGTGCTAGACGAGGACGGAAATCTGGTGGCAACCCATCGCATGGATGACGCTTGGCTTGCAAGTATAGACATTGCCCACAATAAAGCATGGACATCCGTTGCATTGAAGATGCCTAGCGGGGATTTGGCTGAGGCGACCGTTCCAAATGCTGAACTTTACGGGATTAATACAACTAACAATGGCCGGATTGTCGTGTTTGGTGGTGGTTTTCCTTTGGTGAAGGATGACAAAGTAGTTGGTGCTGTCGGTGTTAGTGGAAGTTCGGTGGCAAATGATGTCCAAGTTTCTGAGGCAGCAGTTAAAGTGTTTAACGAAAAATTTAACGCTTAGCATATAACCTTAGAACGCTAATATCAATGAGATTCAGTCAAACATCAACTGCAATCTGGAACCGGTAATCAAAACATTCATTTAAAAGGGATCCCGCTGTAAAATGGTGGGATCCTTTTGTATGTTATCCGAATAATAACATACGATTACATTCAACTAAGTAATATATGTTCTAATTATTAAAAATCCCTGGTGAACCAATTTTTTGCTCTGTTTTAAGGGTGTTATAGTAGAAAGATAGTAATTGATAGAAACCATTGACACGATCTGTGGTTTGGTATAGCTTGTAAATAACAACATGTAAACGGTGCATTTAACAAGGAGCTGAATATAGATGAAAATAAGCAAAGTAGATGTGTTTCAAATAGAATTACCACTAAAAGAGCCATTCATTATTTCATATACGTCCTTCGATGTGATGCCGGCAATCATTATTCGGATTGAAACGGATGAAGGGATTGTTGGTTTTGGGGAGAGTGTACCCGATGAACATGTCACAGGGGAATCAGTACATAGCGTTTTTGCGGCATTAAAGCATCAGTTGGTCCCCGCCCTGTTAGGAAAAGATCCTGGAAATATTCAGGACATCCATGCAATGATGGATCGGGAATTGGTACGTAATGGGGCTGCAAAAGCTGCGGTTGATATTGCCTGCTACGATATTTTAGGAAAATACAGCAACCTGCCAGTTTATACATTGCTTGGTGGCAGAAAAGAACAACAACCAGTCATCCCAAAAGTATTAAGTATTCTGGAACCAGAAGTACTTGCTGAACAAGCGAAGGCTGCGGTTGCAGAAGGTTATCAAGAAATTAAGATGAAACTCGGAATTGACCATACTAAAGATATTGCGCGAGTACAGGCTGTTCGTCAAGCTGTTGGGGACCGGGTGAAAATTCGTGTTGATGTCAATCAGGGCTGGCAAAGTGTACAGGTTGCCAAGGAGATGATCCGGCAACTGGAACCATTTCATGTTTCTTGGGTGGAACAACCGATTGCCCAGGAAAGCTTGTCCATGTTCAAGGAATTAAAGGAGGCAAGTTCCATTCCATTAATGGCTGATGAAAGTTTAGTAACCTCACAGGATTTGCGCACCCTTGTCGAACATCGGGCGGTGGATTATATCAATATTAAGCTGATGAAAAGTGGCGGCATTTATCCATCATACAAGCTTGCTACACAGGCAGACTTGTTTGGTATTAAGTGTCAAATCGGATCCATGGTTGAGTCCAGCATTGGATCAGCGGCAGGATTCCACGTTGCCTTATCTAAGCAAAATATTGTCTCAACCGAACTGTCCGGCCCAACTAAATTTTCAACCGATGTCGGTAATCTAGGCTATACCTTGCCACACGTGAATATAACTGATCAGCCAGGCCTGGGCATCACGGTGGACATGAACGCATTACAACAACTAGCCGTAAAACACAAAGAACTTAGCTAAAAGCTGGATACAAGTTATTTCGGCGAACTAGCTGGAGGCGCTGATAAAAGTGGTAAAATCGCCGATAAAGGAGCTGAAACCGCTGATAAAAGAGCTAAAACCGCTGATAAAAGCAGGAAAATCGCTGATAGAGGTTTTCCCACAATCAAGAACATCATTTGTTAATGGGATAGATACCAGTCAACCCTAACATATGAAAGAATGACTAACTAACCGGCTCTGGAAATGTTGATTGGAGGCAACACGATGCAAAAACAAGAATTACAGGCATTATGGCAACATTTGCATGAAAACGCAGAAGTAAGTTTAAAAGAAGTAAACACATCCAATTATTTGATGAACCACTTTAAAAATGCTGGATTTCAACCAGTTGCATTTCAGTTTATTCCCGGTTTCTATGTGGAAGTTGGCAACGGGCAGCCAAAAATAGGCTTGCGCGCCGATATGGATGCACTTCTGCAAGAAGTCAATGGCAAGTTACAAGCGAATCATTCATGTGGTCACGACGCGCATATGACGATTGTGACTGGTGTTATGCATCGGTTAAAGGGTATGGAGGATCAGCTGAAAGGAACGGTACGGGCAATTTTTCAGCCAGCTGAGGAACAGGGAAATGGTGCGGTTCGGGTCGTCAATGAGGGTGTTGTGGATGATTTGGATTATTTATTTGGTGTCCATGTGCGCCCCTATAGTGAGATCGATTTTCCGGATTGCGCGCCAGGTATTCAACACGGCGCGTGTCTATTTGTCAAAGGGAAGATTAAAGGTGTGGATCACCATGGAGCACGTCCACACGAAGGGGTCAATGCCGTAGAAGTGGGAACAGCAATCGTGCAACAGCTGCAACATATTCATACCGCTCCACAAATACCGGCGACAATTAAAATGACCAATTTTCATGCAGGCAATGATAATTTAAACATTATTCCGGGGGAAGCAACATTCGGCCTTGATGTACGTGCCCAAACCAATGATGTAATGGATAAAATGAAAGAAAAAATTCAAACCATCTGCAGTCATCTGTCATCCATTTATGATGTGTCAATTGAGATTTCGCTGGATGATGATGTTCCGGCAGCGATTATTAATCAAGAGGCAGAAGACATCATGCATCACGCGATTGTGGAAAGTTTAGGAAAACAACACACCCAACCAACGATTATTACACCAGGTTCAGATGATTTTCACTATTATACGTTAATGCGGCCGAACATCAAGGCGACCATGTTGGCACTTGGAGCAGACGTCACCCCGGGTCTTCACCACCCACAAATGACCTTTAATAAAGAAGCGATCGAAAACGGAATTAATATTTTGGTCGAAGCTTGCATAGAAGCATAGGGACGGTTTCTAAGTCTGTCCCTCTTTTTTATGAAGAGGAAAACAGCGGAACAACCGGATTAAATTACATTACCGAAAAAATGAATCGCCGTAAAAAGTGCAGAAACCGCCGATAAAAATAGATAAATCGCCGTAAAAATAGTGAAAACCGCTGTAAAAACTGCCAAACCTGCCGTAAAATATTTCATCATTTCATGTAGCAGGGTAAGTTCGCAAAGTAAGAAGAGAAATTTGCTGATCGTTATTTTTCCAGTAGTCTATTAACCATCCTTATCCTACCTACAACCTTCGCATATTTTCTTCGGACAGGACATAGATATGAATTGGTATGATGATTGGATAACTTATATAAAACCTCGTCTCATCAACATAGCAAATTTTCCTAACCAATCGTACTTGCATTATAATCATGGACAACGAAAAAAAGGAGCTGAATGGATTGGGTTTGTCGATTGAACAAATTTTGACAAGCAAAGGCATTCAAATTGGGGAGGGACATGTAAACGTGTTAGAATCCCGCTGGCAGGCATTAGAGGAATTAAAGGGAAATTTGGAAAACGCCAAGATAGACGATGCAGACATTGCGGTGCGGAATATCCCAGGAGGTGATCACGTTGAGTAATTCGTTGATCACGAAATCAGTTGAAGAACTGGCACCACTACTTGAAACAAGGGTGATTTCCTCGGTTGAACTAACTAAAGCTGTATTGGATCATGCGGAGACAAAAAACAAGGAGATTAATGCTTACATTAGTTTTTCGCGAAAAGAAGCGGTAGAAGCTGCTGAAAAGGCGGACAAAGAAATACGGATTGGCCATTATCGTGGGATGTATCATGGAATTCCCATGGCCATTAAAGATAACTTGTACATTAAAAATGATGTTACAACGATAGGTTCGAAAATCCACCAAAACTTTGTCCCGGACTATGATGCGACTGTTGTAAAAAAGTTGAGAGAGGCCGGAGCGGTTTTGACTGGAAAATTGAACATGCATGAATATGCTTGGGGTGCGACCACCAACAACCCACATTTTGGACCAACCAGGAACCCGCGAAATTTACAGCATATTCCTGGAGGTTCAAGTGGTGGATCTGGTGCTGCAGTTGCTGCTGATATGAGCGCTGCTTCGTTAGGCACGGATACAGCCGGTTCCATTCGTATTCCTTCATCAGCTTGTGGTATTGTCGGCTTAAAACCCACATACGGACTGGTCAGTAAGTATGGTTGTTTTCCATTATCTTGGTCACTTGATCATATCGGACCGATGACAAAAACGGTCAAAGATGCTGCGGGATTACTCGAAGTCATCGCCGGTTTTGATAAAAATGATTCGACTGTGTTAAATGTTCCTGTTGAAAATTATACCAAACAACTGACCGGTAATGTGAAAGATCTGGTTATCGGTGTAAATGAGGAATATTTTTTCCATCAGGTAGATGCAGAAATTGAAGCATTGGTTCGAAAAAATATTCAAAGGCTGGTTGATCAAGGGGCAAAAGTCGTCGAGATAAAAATACCCACCCTCCAATACAGTGAATGGGCAGAAATGATAACGGCTTTAACAGAGGCATCGACTGTTCATCATCGAAATCTAATAGAGCGTCCAGATGATTTTGGTGATGATGTCCGGCTGTTATTCGAACTTGGAGAAATACCGTCAGCAGTTGATTATCTTCAGGCACAGCAAGTAAGACGACAATTGAAACAAGATTTCCAAAAGGCTTTTGAAAAAGTCGATGTCCTCATTTTCCCAACGCTACCCATGTTACCGCCAAAAATTGGGGAGGATGATGCAGAAATTAATGGAAGAAGAGTAGACCTCATGGACAATATCGTGCGCTTTACCGGACCAGGGAACCTAACTGGGCTGCCTGCGCTCTCCGTACCATGTGGCTATAAAAGTGAATTACCAGTCGGCCTGCAAATTATGGGACCGGCATTCAAAGAAGGGCTTGTATTAAATGTTGGTTATGCTTTGGAGCAGGGATAGAAGAAAGGGAAATGGATCCGACGCAGCAGAATTTCTCAAAATACTGGTTAAATATATCGAATCACCTTATCTATTGGTCCTTTAACAGGAATGTCGATCCATGTTTACAGCACAATTTGCAGTCCCAACTGTTGGTTGTGCTGTATTTTAATGCTTGGATTTGTGATGGGGGTTGTTGAAAAATGATGTAAAATGAAATAAAAATTCAATTTATATAATATTTTTGTTTGATATTGAAATTTAATTTCACATGTTGTAAAATAATTATGAAAGGGTTTTCAAATGTAATATTTAGCAGTAAAAAATGCTATGAGTAAAGGGGGGGGATTTATTGCTTGGATTTTCCGTTTTTCTTACTGAAGATTGGTCACCGGAAAAGGAAGATTATGTAAAACGCATGGTCGATATCGGGTTTGAAGGAGTTTTTACATCACTGCACATCCCTGAAGATGACGTCTCCAGATACAAGGAGCGCTTGAATTCTCTGTTGGAGATAGTCAAGGCAAGGAAGCTGAAGCTGATGATCGATATTTCAGGTGATGCATTAGAGCAGATTGGACTTTCCTTAAACAATCCCAAGGAAATTTTTGAAAGTGGTATCACGGGTTTGCGAATGGACGACGGCATTCATGTGGAAACAATGGCGAATGTATCGCGCTATCTTACTGTTGGATTAAATGCCAGCACATTAACGGAAGCCGATTACGAACAACTCGTTGCAAACGAAGCGGATTTTAGTAATATCGAGGCTTGGCATAATTATTATCCGAGACCAGATACAGGTTTGGATGAAAACTGGTTTGATGAAAAAAATACCTGGTTAAAGAATAAGCGCTTAAAAATAGCTGCATTTGCTCCTGGGGATGGGAGGTTACGTTTACCGTTATATGAAACATTGCCAACACTAGAAATTCATCGGTGCCAAAATCCATTTTCTTCTTCGTTGTCGCTTATGCAGGACTATATGATAGATGATGTGTATATTGGTGATCCAGGCCTGACAAATAAAACTAGTCAACAATTTGCTGAATATCTTCAACATAAGATCTTGTTAATGCACGCAACGTCTGTTCATCGGAAATGGGATTCATACATTTATAAAGACCACCAAAATCGATTGGATGTTGCGAGAGATGTTATCCGTAGCGCACATTCAAGGGCTGCTCATAAAAATGATACCATTCAGCCTGAAAATACGGTGTTACGCAAAAAAGGGAGCATTACTATCGATAATAATCGATATAAGCGATATAAAGGGGAACTACAAGTTGTAAAACAGGAACTGTCACCTGATGAAAAAGTGAATGTGATAGGACAAATTGTCTATAAAGATTTGCCATTACTTGATTTTATCCAGGGTGGCATGACGTTTAAGATAACCGATAACAAGGAGGCTACATAATGGATTTAGACAAACTGACGACAGAACAACGCAACAACAACACGATGAACCTAGATACGTTATCGACAATGGATGTCTTACGATTAATGAATGAGGAAGATCAAGGTGTGGCGGCAAGTGTAAGAAAAGAATTGCCACAAATTGAAAAGGTTGTGGAAGCGGTTAAAAGGTCATTTAATCAGGGGGGACATTTGATTTATATCGGTGCAGGTACAAGCGGTCGTCTCGGAGTACTTGATGCAGCCGAATGCGTACCAACATTTAGCGCAGATCCATCCATGGTACAAGGGATAATTGCTGGAGGTATGCCCGCTATGACAGTTGCCGTTGAGGGGGCTGAAGATTCGCGAACGTTAGGAGAAAAAGATCTAAAGCATATTCAATTGTCCGATAAAGATACTGTTCTTGGTATAGCCGCCAGTGGCAGAACACCTTATGTTATTGGTGCCTTGGAATACGCTGCAAATGTTGGAGCGACAACAGCGAGCCTTGCTTGTAACAAGGAAGCTGAGATCAGTAAACATGCAGATATCGCGATTGAAGTTCCAGTCGGTCCTGAGGTGTTAACAGGATCCACAAGATTAAAGGCAGGAACGGCACAAAAATTGGTGTTAAATATGATCTCTACCGTTTCCATGATAGGGATAGGAAAGGTTTATCAAAATTTGATGGTTGATATCAAACCGACGAATGATAAATTGGTGGAGCGCTCAAAATCGATTATTATGCAGGCGACAGAATGTAGTTACCAGGTGGCTGAGGAGTTCCTTCATAAGGCAAATAAAAATGTAAAACTGGCGATTGTCATGATTTTAACTAACCTTTCTAAGGATGAAGCAAAACAAAAATTGGAGGAAAATAAGGGGTTTATAAGAAAAATTTCTGAAGACTAAGGGGGAGTGATGAGGATGGCGGAATCAAAGGAACAACGATTAGCGAGAGAGATTTACGAAAAGATAGGCGGCATGGGGAACGTTGAGAAGTTGACTCATTGCATGACCAGGGTCCGGATTACCATTAAGGATGAAGGTCATGTAGATAAAGAGGGTATTCGGGCGATTGATGGTGTCATGGGGATTGTAGAAGATGATGGCGACTTGCAGGTAGTTGTCGGACCCGGGACGGCTGGTAAAGTAGCGAATATAATGCTGGATGATGTTGGAGTGGGACTCGGGGAGCCATTTCCGGCAAACATGTCGACAGGAGATACGGAACAGGGATTATCGGATCGGGAAAGGGTGGAATCCAGAGCAAAAGAAGTGAAAGCAGAGGAGAAAGCAAAACACAAAAACACCGGTTTCAAGCGCGTATTAAAAGCGATTGCCAATATCTTTATTCCATTAATACCTGCCTTTGTTGGTGCTGGTATCGTTGGCGGTATTGCGTCCGTCCTATCCAACATGCTGGAAGCTGGAAATATCGGTGATAACTGGCAAACGATTATTACTACATTAACGGTTATTCAACAAGGTTTATATGGTTATTTGGTTATCTTTGTTGGAATAAACGCTGCCAATGTATTCGGGGCAACGCCTGGTCTTGGTGGGGTTATCGGTGCAGTAACCATGTTGACAGGAATGGATCCCGAAGCCCCGCTTATCAATATTTTTAATGGCGATGCATTAGTCGCTGGACAGGGCGGTATTATTGGGGTTATCTTTGCTGTCTGGATCTTGTCTATGGTGGAAAAAAGAGTGCGCAAGATCATTCCGAATGCAGTTGATATTATCTTTACCCCGACAATTACGCTGTTGATCGTTGGTTTGTTTACGATATATATCGTCATGCCTATCGCTGGTCTGGTATCAAGTGGCTTGGTCGGAGCGATTACATGGGTGCTGAGTGTTGGCGGTGTTTTTGCAGGATTTGTGTTAGGTTTATTCTTCCTGCCGATGGTTATGTTTGGATTACACCAAATTTTAACACCGATTCATATTGAAATGATTAATTCATATAGTTTTACACCACTTTTACCTATCTTGGCAATGGCAGGTGCAGGTCAAGTTGGTGCAGCTTTTGCATTGTGGTTTAAGTGCAGAAAGAACAAAGAAATAACGCGACTTGTTAAAGGGGCTTTGCCGGTCGGAATTCTGGGGATTGGTGAACCATTAATCTATGGTGTTACCCTCCCATTAGGCCGTCCATTCATTACAGCCTGTATCGGCGGTGGTATCGGTGGTGCTGTTATTGCTGGAATTGGCAACATTGGGGCTACGGCGATCGGGCCAAGCGGCGTTTCGCTTATCCCGCTTATTGCCAATGGACACTGGCTGGGGTATATAGCAGGATTGGTAGCAGGTTATATTGGCGGATTCATTGTGACATACTTCTTCGGTGTGCCAAAAGATATTCAAAAAGAAACGAAATAGACGAGGCAGGGAACGGTTTTGGAAGAAAATATTATCCTACAAATAAAATCAAAATTAAATGACCTTTCCAAAGCGGAAAAAAAGATAGGCGAATATATTCTCGAGCATGCGGTAGAAACAGTAAATTACAATACAACTGAACTGGCGCAGAAAGCTGATGTCAGCCCGGCAACAATTGTCCGTTTCTGCCGTTCGATTGGATTATCCGGTTTTTCCCAATTGAAAATTCGTTTATACGCCGATGCTTCTGACGTAGATGAAGACTTATATACTGATATCACACCGAATGAAGAGACGGCACTGATTGCTGAAAAATTGGCTTTGCGGTTTAATCATTCGATTACGCAAACGGCGAACCATTTAAATACGGCAAGCGTTGAAGTTATAGCCAATCTGATTGACCGTTGTACAACGATTTATGTATATGGCATCGGCGCATCACATGTTGTTGCCGAAGACTTTACACAAAAATTTTCCCGAATCGGCAAGATAGTAGTGAATATGCTTGACCACCATTTATTGAGTTCTTCAATCGTTAGTGCTGGTGATCCATGCATGTTTGTGGCGATATCGAATTCAGGGGAAACCAATGAAGTTATCAAGCTGGTACAGATTGCCAAGCAAAAAAAGTTTCGCACAGTTGGTATCACCCAATATGAAAATAGTTCATTGGCGCAACTGGTAGACTATCCGATCGTGCATCACGGTGGAGAAGAAGTGATGTTAAGAAGCGCAGCAACCACCTCATTAGTTTCGCAATTATTTACGATTGACGTTTTGTACTATGGATATATTAATAAAAACCCGAAGAAAATCTTGAATATGTTAAAAGAATCCAAAATAAGTATTCAAACATTTTTTCATAAGGAATAATACTATAAGTGAGTGTTCAAAAACGAGGATGAAAAGGACCGAGCAGTTCAAGGCGGCGTGGCTTTGAGCACCGGAGTGTACATAAAAGGTACATGAGGAGCGGAAAAGCAAGCCAACGAAGAAATGCGAAGTGTCATTTTTCACCGGAGTTTTTGAACAACCTCTATAAGATATTGAAAGGCCCCTTTTTTTACGGGGGCCTTTCAAGCCAATCACGATCGATTTTCCCGCCACCTGCAACCGATCCCACTCATATCGTAAATGCTTTAGATCTCTTAATGAATTCACGCATGGCGTACGAGAGGTATTTATTTTTCTTCCAGATCATGCCTAGTTCCAGATTTACGATGGGTTTGCAAAAAGGAACAGCGGTAATGTTTTCATTGCCGATTTGACTGCAAATTTTACTTGGTAATAACGCAACACCCAATTTGGCTTCCACCATTTCAATCATAAAGTCTTTTTGCGAACTTTCACAAGCAATATTTGGGTAAAAGCCATGTTGCTGGCATGCTGCAATAATACTGTCATGCAGGGAGAAATCTTGTCGATATAAGATAAAGGATTCATGTTTGATAATTGGAAAATCAATGACTTCCTTCCTTGCCAAAGGGTTGTCCCTGTGCACGATCAGCATTAATGGATCATTTACCAGTTTAATGATTTCCAGGTTTTCTGCCTGAACGGGTACATTGCAAATGAGGCCAATATCAAGCGTGCCTTCTTCTACCCCTTGTTTAATTTTGTTGCTGCCAACTTCAGTTAAGTGCATTTCTATGGATGGATAGCTTTCCTTATATTCGCTGATCAACCTGGAAAAAAATGCAGCACCGATAATTGGTGGGATGCCAATTTTAATTTCCCCTTTTTTTAGATCCATCACATCATTTAATTCCGACGTTAAATTATCAAATGCTTCCAGTACATGTTTGGCATTCGCTAAAAATGCCTCACCCGCATCAGTTAACTCCAGCTGTTTGGCGCCTCGATATAATAGAGTAGCACCAATTTCGGATTCTAAAATCTTAATCGTTTTGCTTAAGGATGGCTGGGAGATATGCAGATTCGCGGCTGCTTTCGTAAAACTTGATTGTCTGGCCACCTCTGAAAAATACGTTATTTGTCTGATATCCAGAATGCCCACCTCCCATATTTCAAAATGTTATGTACAATTATTATACGATAAGGTATAGCTAAAAGGAATAATGGTCATGCAAAATATGTATTTTTATTTCTGACATCAAACTATTAGAATAATAGATAAATGGGGGAATGGGAGGAAAAGGGAATGACAAATTCGACCACCGCAGATTATGTAACAGTAGGTAATCTACAAGTCGCTAAAGAACTTTATGATTTTGTTAATCTGGAAGCGCTCCCTGATACAGGGCTTGACCGTGAAAGGTTTTGGCAGGACTTAGGTAAGCTTGTCCGTGAACTAACGCCAAAAAACGAGGCATTGTTGGCAGAGCGTGACAAATTGCAAAAGCAAATAGATAAATGGCATCAAGAAAATCCGACGTTGGACGTGGATGCATACAAAGCTTTCTTACAAGAAATTGGTTATCTGGAGCCTGAAGCGGATGATTTTGCCGTTCAGCCGGAGAACATTGATGATGTGATTACCAAGCAAGCGGGCCCGCAATTGGTTGTACCAATGGATAATGCGCGTTATGCACTTAATGCCGCCAATGCTCGCTGGGGTTCTCTTTATGATGCATTGTATGGAACAGATGTTATCAGTGAAGAAAATGGCGCGGAAAAAGCAGGATCGTACAATCCCGTTCGTGGTGAAAAAGTGATTGCATTTGCAAAGCATTTTTTGGATGAACATGCACCACTTTCGTCATCATCACATGCAGAAGCAACAAACTATGCGGTTAAAAACGGAAAATTAGCAATCACTTTGGCAAATGGTGCAACAACACAATTGAAAAACCCTTCTTTATTTGCAGGCTACCAAGGGACACCGGAAAAACCAAGCGCAATCTTGCTAAAACACCATGCTTTACATGTGGAAATTCAAATCGATCACAACCATCCTATTGGAAAAATGGATCAAGCTGGCGTGAAAGATGTTTATTTAGAATCAGCAACTTCAAGCATTATGGACTGTGAAGATTCGGTGGCAGCTGTGGATGCAGCGGATAAAACGCACATTTATCGTAATTGGCTTGGTCTGAACAAAGGAGACCTGACATCGGTATTTACCAAAGATGGTAAAGAAGTAACCCGGACCTTAAACGCTGATCGCACGTATACAGAACCCACCGGCAAAGGGCAAATCACGTTATCAGGCCGTGTGCTCATGCTTGTTCGTAATGTTGGTCATTTAACAACGAACAATGCAGTGCTTGATGAAAATGGGAATGAGGTCTATGAAGGAATCATGGATGCTGTGTTTACCAGCTTGATTGCGAAACATGATCTTTTAGGGAATGGTCAATATCAAAATTCCCCCAAAAAATCAATCTATATTGTCAAACCGAAAATGCATGGCTCCAAAGAAGCTGCTTTTGCCAATGAATTGTTTAACCGGGTGGAAGATATGCTCAACATGGAACGCCATACCCTCAAAATTGGTCTTATGGATGAAGAGGCTCGTACAAGTCTGAATCTGAAAAATTGTATTCATGAGGTGAAAAATCGAATTTGTTTTATCAATACGGGGTTTCTGGACCGGACTGGTGATACGATTCATACATCCATGGAAGCAGGTCCAATGATACGCAAAGGTGACATGAAATCTTCTGTTTGGTTAAATGGTTATGAAAAGAATAACGTACGTGTTGGTTTGGCCGCCGGATTAAAAGGAAAAGCACAAATTGGCAAGGGAATGTGGGCGATGCCGGATAGGATGGCCGCGATGCTGGAACAAAAAATCGGCCACGTGCAAGCAGGCGGGAATACAGCCTGGGTCCCATCCCCAACAGCAGGAACCTTGCATGCAATTCATTACCATCAGGTGGATGTAGCAAACGTTCAAGAAGCACTTGTTCAAGATAGAACTGATTATCGGGATGACATCTTGTGCATTCCTGTCGCCCAAAATACTAATTGGTCCGATGCAGAAATTCAGGAAGAACTGGATAATAGTGCACAAACACTGCTCGGTTATGTGGTTCGCTGGGTCGAGCAGGGAGTTGGTTGTTCCAAAGTCCCCGATATTAATAATATAGGGATGATGGAAGATCGGGCAACATTACGTATTTCCAGCCAATTGTTGGCCAACTGGCTGTATCATGGTATTTCCACGGCAGAGCAAACATTAACTACACTAAAGCGAATGGCGAAAGTAGTAGATGAACAAAATGCTGACGACCCACAATATCGCCCAATGGCACCCAATTTTGATCAGTCGGTGGCATTTCAGGCAGCTTGTGATTTAGTATTTAAAGGAAAAGAGCAGCCGAATGGTTATACAGAGCCAATTCTTCATGCCCGGCGTTTGGAAGCAAAGGAAAAATATAATAATTAGTTAGATGGCAGGAGAGTGGACGAAAGGATATGTGTTCATTCTCCTTTTTTCTTACCTTTACTCTCTTCTCTATCAATAATTCAGATTTTTATAAATAATATATTGACTTAATAATAGTCGAATGATTTAATATAAATATAGTAAACACTGGGTATTAATCTGATTTTTATAACACAAGAAGAAACGCAATATATAAAAATTAGTAAATCTGTTAGGGAGGCACAGCAGCATGATTTCTTCCATGTTAGGGGAAGTGTTACCAAAGAAACAGATGAAACATTGTGAGGAAGAGGGGCATCCGCTTGGTAATAGAGGGAAGCAAGTAATGGAAGCCCTTTCTGAAGAGGATATTGTCAAGGTTCTTGCCTTTGCAAACAAACAGGAGCAAACGGTTCATATTGTTTCTGGCGGGACCAAACGTGGTTATGGCGGACAGCTTGAACAAGCGGATATTTTGTTATCGCTCGCAAACTATAAAGGGATTGTGGAACATTCCGTTGGTGATCTAACGCTAACCGTTAAACCTGGAACAACATTAAAAGAGATTTCCGATGTGTTGGCAACAAGCGGACAACGGATAGCGCTTGATACACCATGGCCGGAGCGGGCAACGATTGGCGGTATTATTGCAGCGAATGACAGTGGTGCGAAACGGCTGCTTTATGGGTCAGCACGCGATTTAGTGATCGGAACGAGAATCGTTTATCCGGATGGGCGGGTGATCCGGACGGGCGGTAAAGTGGTGAAAAATGTTGCTGGTTATGACATGAATAAGCTGTTCATTGGCTCAATGGGTACGCTTGGTGTGATTAGTGAAATCACGATTAAATTGCGACCATTGCCCAAGTATGAGGGCTTAACATTATTGCATTTTCCGGCAAACAACATGCAAGCAATCCGGGATTTTGCGGTACATATCCTTGACTCCATGATGGAGCCGGTCTCACTTGAGGTGTTAACACCCGGTCTTGCTGAAAAGCTGACAGGCAAACATCAATATACACTGGCGATTGCTTTTGAAGATCGGGAAAACGCCGTCGTCCACCAAGAAAAATGGGTGAAGGAAAATTTGCCGGCGGGTGTTGAACATACCATTCTAAATGAAGATGAGGCGAGAAAGTGGTGGGGGAAATTTCGCCACATTGGTCCAAATGGCTACAATGATCAGGTAAACGAAGCACAAACCCAAGCAGCACTAAAAATCGGCAGCAAAAATCTGGATGTACTTGTGAACCTGGAAGCTGCCGACAAATTTGCTACAAACTATAACGTTACAGTTGCAGGTCATGGCGGTTTGGGACATGGAATTTCACGTGTGTATATTGAAGGCTTTCCGGAAGATATTGCATCTTATATTCAAGCACTAAGAAAACAAGCTGAAGCACGTTTTGGGTACGTCGTATGTACACATTTGCCGTTTAGATTGCGACAAGTTGTAAATGTTTGGGGTGAAAAACCTGCCTATTTTCCACTGCTGGCAGGGATTAAGCGAACGAATGATCCAAAACATATCCTCAATCGCAATCGGTTTGTAGGAGGGATATAAATGAGTGTGGGAGAAAATCGATTAAAACAATTACTGACTGGTGAAGATGTTCCATGCCAAACCAAACGTTTAGGGAATTTTGTTTGGGATGATTTGCCTGATGAAGATAAATGGGCTGATTGCGTTCACTGTGGTTTGTGTCTGGAGGCATGTCCGACCTATCAGGAGACTGGGGAAGAACATAATTCACCACGTGGGCGCGTACATTTAATCAAATCAGTTGCAGAAGGAAAAATGAGTATTAATGAAGCATTTTCGGAGTCGATCTTTAACTGCCTGGACTGTCGAGCCTGTGAAACAGCATGTCCCGCAAATGTTCAGGTGGGTGGCTTGATTGAAGAGGCTCGTGGACAGATTCGTCAGTCGGATCCATTAACAGGTATCAGTGGGCTGGTGAATAAAACCTTTTTACAGGGGATTTTTCCACATCAGAATCGCTTAAATACAGTCGGTAATCTCATGAAATTTTATCAAACAAGCGGCCTACAGCGGGTGGCTAGAAAAACAGGTCTGCTGAATGTGATGCCGAAACACTTGAAGGAGATGGAAACGATCCTGCCAGAAGTGGAAAAACCTGTTCTGGGCAGATACCCGGAAGTGATCCCGGCTGAAGGGGAGACAAAGGGACGGGTGGCCATTTTAACTGGATGTATCATGGATGTTATGTTCAGTGATGTCAATGAGGCTACTATTCGCGTGCTGACCCATAATGGTTATGAGGTTGGTTTGCCGAAAAACCAGGGATGCTGCGGTGCACTGCACATTCATGCCGGTGACCGCAAAACAGGTAAAGAACTGGCAAAAGAAAATATCGAGGCATTTAAGGACTACGATAAGATTCTTGTCAATGCTGCAGGATGTGGCTGTGCACTGCAGGAATATGATGAATTATTTCGTAATGATTCGGAAATGCTGCCATTAGCGAAGGAGTTTTCAGAAAAGATCGAGGATGTCTCGAAATTTTTATATGATCATGATTTTAAGCGGCCAAAAACGGAAATCAACAAAAAAATCACTTATCATGATGCATGCCATTTAGCACATGGGCAAGGAGTACGCTTTGAACCAAGACAATTGTTGAAAGAAATCCCCGGTATTGAAATGATTGATTTGCCAGATGCGGATCGTTGTTGTGGCAGCGCGGGTATCTATAACCTGACCCATCCAGAAATGGCAGGAAAACTGCTTGATCGTAAAATCGATGATATTCCAGATCATGTGGAAATCATCTCGATGGGGAATCCTGGTTGTATGCTGCAAATTGCCTTGGGCGTGGAAAAGCATGGCCGCAGTGAACAAGTCGTGCATACGGTACAACTGCTGGATTGGGCCTATACGAAAGAAAAAGAAGAAGTGGGAAATCAGCCTGTTCAATCAGGTTAAAATCTGGATGGGCAGAGAAACCAGCTATGATCAGGAAAGGAAGTGATATTCATGCTCGGAATAAAGCTGAAGCGACCAAAGCCGGATCGGGTGGAACGGCAATTAATGTGGATTGTTGGCGACCGTGAAGTGCTTTATTTACGGGAAGATATTATTGCCTATGAATGTGACGGCTATACGATGGCAAAAGGGATGCCAAAAGCAGTCGTGTTTGTCCATAATGCCAAACAGGTCTCTAACATTGTAAAACTATTAAACAAGGAAAAGATCCCATATATTGCTCGTGGAGCTGGAACAGGTTTAAGCGGTGGTGCAACTCCATTTGGCGGGGAAGTCATTATTAGTTTGGTACGTATGAAAAAGTTGCTCGAAGTTGACTTTGCCAATCGAACTGCCGTGGTGGAACCAGGTTATGTCAACTTAAAGCTAACCCAGTCGATCTCTGATAAAGGCTATTATTATGCACCAGATCCATCCAGTCAGTATGCTTGTACGATTGGTGGCAACGTTGCCGAAAATGCCGGCGGTGCCCACTGTTTGAAATATGGTGTGACGACCAACCATATTTTAGGACTTGAAGTCGTGCTTCCAAATGGTGATATCGTGGAATTTGGTAAATCAGGCGTGCCAGACCAGCCGGGGTATGATTTGCTTGGCCTTTTAACCGGTTCAGAAGGCACACTTGGAATTGTTACCAAAATCACTGTAAAAGTACTTAAAAATCCTGAAGGCAAACAGACAGTGCTCGCCTATTATGATGACATAAAGGACGCCAGCCAGACTGTTTCCGATATTATATCAGCAGGGATTATTCCAGCTGCATTGGAAATGATGGATACAATTGCAGTTGAAGGGGTGGAAGCGGCTGCCTACCCGGTTGGACATCCGAAAGATATCGCGGCATTTCTACTAATTGAAGTGGATGGAGTCGCTGCTGGTATTGAAAGTCAAATTGAAGAAATACTGACTGTTTGCAAACAAAACCATGTCCGTGAAGTCAAAGTGGCCAAAGACGAGGCAGAGCGCAGTCTTTGGTGGGCGAATCGAAAAACAGGATTTGGGGCGATGGGGGCAATTTCACCGGATTATCTTGTACAAGATGGGGTGATTCCACGTACACGTTTACCGGAAGTACTCGAACAAATTGCCGCTATAAGTAAAAAATATGATTTGCGCATTGCAAATATTTTTCATGCCGGAGATGGAAATTTACATCCGCTCATTTTATATGATGGCAGTGACCCGGAACAAATGAAGCGGGCATCAAAGGCAGGGTCGGAATGCCTGAAAGCTTGTGCTGATGTAGGTGGATCGATTACCGGTGAACATGGTGTCGGTATTGAAAAAGCAGCGGAAATGCGCTTTATTTTCAATGAGGAAGAAATGGCTGCACAAACGGATATTCGTGCTGTGTTTAATCCAGATGATCGATTGAATCCAGGTAAACTATTTCCAACGCCGAGTCAGTGTGTCGAAGTGAAACAGGAATGGAAACTGGCGGATTAATCTTTCATTGTGAAGGGGTCTTCCCTTCCTATACAACAAAATTATTGAATATTCAGATCCTAATGAATTGTTGGTGGTGCAAAAAGATAGAATCTTTTTGCACCGTAAATAGCAGGAATTAGCGGTAAGGTTATCGCTTTAGAATAAAGATGAATAGGGAGGGAATTTAACATGGGTGAGGGAGTATTAACAGTGCTGGCGTTACTTCCAATCATTGTTGTTGCTTTATTCCTGGTTGGTTTCAAATGGCCAGCAAGTAAGGCCATGCCGCTTTCGTACATTACGGTCGTACTATTAGCATTGTTTGTTTGGAACGTCTCTTTTCCACAAGTCGCAGCTGCTTCGGTTAACGGTCTGATTGTCGCTATCACGCTATTGTTCATTATTTTTGGTGCCATTTTACTATTAAACACGTTACAAGAAAGTGGCGGACTGCATACCATTCGTCGTGGTTTTACCGATATTACACCAGACCGGCGGATTCAGGTCATTATTGTTGCCTGGCTGTTTGGTTCATTTATTGAAGGCTCAGCAGGGTTTGGCACACCAGCAGCAGTTGCTGTACCATTATTAGTAGGACTAGGTTTTCCTCCGATGGCAGCAGTCGTTTCAGGATTGGTGATTCAAAGTACACCTGTATCGTTTGGTGCGGTCGGAACGCCTATGGTATTGGGAGTAGGATCGGGGATAGAAACACTCACACAAATTCCGGATGTTCCGGCATTTATAGTTGATTTGGCTGGGAAAGTTGCTGTGCTCCATACGATAGCAGGGATGTTAATTCCACTGTTTTTAGTAGGAATATTAACCCGCTATTTCGGGAAAAACAAGTCATTTAGTGAAGGGTTGAAGGTATGGAAGTTCGCTATATTTGCAGCATTGGCGATGACCGTACCATATATCATTGTCGCGAATACGCTGGGTCCTGAATTCCCATCCATGATTGGCGGCCTCATTGGTTTATTAATTGTTATTCCAGCTGCCAAGAAAGGGTTTCTAATGCCCAAGGACGATGATGCTTGGGATTTTGAGCCAAAAGATCGCTGGGATCCGACATGGACTGGGCGGCTGGAAATCAAACAAAGCGATATTTATGCAGGAAAGATTAGCATGCTACGTGCATGGTCCCCATACGTATTGATTGCATTGATGCTGCTGCTTTCCCGAATGACTGTCGTGGGAGATTGGCTAAAAGCAGCAACTATTGAGGTTCCAAATATTTTTGGGACAGACATCACGTCCAGCTGGGAAATCCTCTTTTCTCCAGGTTTTATTTTTATTGTTGCATCTGTTTATGTGTACTACGCTCATGGCATGAAAATAAAAGAATATGCACAGGCTTGGAAGGATTCCGGGAAAACAATGCTTGCCGCAGGTTCCGCGCTTGTTTTTACCGTTCCAATGGTACAAGTATTCCTTAATTCGGATGGTGGAGCGGCTGGTTACGCTGAAATGCCAATCGTCCTTGCAGACGGTGTCGCAAATCTGGCGCAAACGGCATATCCATTTTTTGCAACATTTATCGGTGGGCTAGGTGCATTTGTCGCTGGAAGTAACACGATCAGTAATATGATGTTTTCCTTGTTCCAATACGGCGTTGGTGAACGAATCGGCGGAGATCCAACCTGGATGGTCGCACTGCAGGCAGTAGGTGGAGCGGCCGGTAACATGGTCTGTGTGCATAATGTTGTCGCAGCCGCAGCCGTTGTTGGTTTAGTCGGAAAAGAAGGGCATGTCATTCGCAAGACCCTACTGCCATTTGTCTATTACTCCCTATTAATTGGTTCGATCGGCTATTCGATCATGTGGACATCCGAAAAAGGCATATTTAACATCGGATCGATCATTGCTGTCATTATTTGGGCAATTGCTATCTACTTCATTGCCACGAATAAAAAACGACTAAATGCGCTAGAACAAAACATTGCTTCGTAGCGTAAAATAGGAATGAAATATGAAAAAAGTTTGTTCATCCATTCATACTTACAAAATATATAAAATTCATTGACAAATCCTCCACACATGGTATGATACAAGCAAAGGTAAAATTTAATAAAAAACCGCTAGGGGTGCCTTCCAAAAAGGCTGAGATTAAAGTGTGACTTTAAGACCCTTGGAACCTGAACTGATTAATATCAGCGTAGGGAAGTGATGTGGAACAATAGATGTTCAAGGAATGTAACATAGGCTGGTAAAATTTCTTCATTTCTTGTATTTGTCCATAGTTGTTCAAAATAATGAACAATCTCAGGTGTTCTCAAATAATTATCCAACCACTTTCTCGATGCGCTGTCATCTTGAAAGTGGTTTTTTGTTTTGCTGAAAGGATAGGTGTTCATGGAATACAACAAAACATGGAAAAGGAAAAAGGATATAAACGCCACTAAGGAATTACATGTCGTCTCAACGGGTCAACAAACCGCTGAAACACTTGTACAAATAGTGGCAATGATTCATAAAGGTGTTAACAAGATTCATTTACGGGAGAAAAGTTGGACAGCTGCCGAACTAGTCCGGGTAATTGAAGCTTTAACGGATCGCGGTGTGCCGCTCGAAAAAATTATTGTTAATGACCGTGTTGACATTGCGCATATCTTAGGAGCAAATGGTGTTCAGCTTGCCCATCATAGTATCGATGCTTCATTGGTCATGCAGGCTTTTTCATCATTAAAAATCGGTTGTTCGATACATTCGCTTGACGAAGCAATCAAGGCAGAAAAGAAAGGGGTTGATTATCTTCTATATGGACATATTCATTGCACGAGATCAAAAGAGGGAATGACACCGAGAGGACTAAATAACTTGCGAAAACTCACGCAGCAAGTAACCATTCCCGTTATTGCCATCGGAGGAATCACACCTGAAAATACACATGACACGTTGGCAGCCGGGGCGAATGGAATTGCCGTTATGTCAGGCGTTTTCCAAGCAGATGATCCAGTGCGCGCAGTCATGAATTATCGTAAAGCAATGCATACGCAGGAGGTGATCCTATGAAGTTACGAGTAAATGGTGAACGGATTACCATTCCGTCTTCGGTAGCAACCATCACTGAGTTACTCGCATATATCCAAGTGAAGAATCCTGTCACTATTGTCGAACATAATGAAAATATTTTGGAAAAACATGACTATGACAGTGCAAAATTATCGGATGGAGACAAAATAGAATTAGTTCAATTTGTAGGAGGCGGTTGACTTGCTAACAATTGGAAATAAGCAATTTAATTCAAGATTATTATTGGGTACAGGAAAATATCCGAATTTTGATATTCAAAAAGCAGCGATTGAAGCATCGGAAGCAGAAATCTTAACGTTTACCGTTCGCCGGATGAATATTTATGAGCCAAACCAGCCCAATTTCCTGGAAAAACTGGACGTAGAGAAATTTAGTCTTTTACCGAATACGGCTGGTGCAAAGTCAGCGAAAGAAGCCGTACGACATGCCAAGTTGGCAAGAGCATCGGGACTATGTGACATGATCAAAGTGGAGGTCATTGGTTGTGATAAAACATTGCTGCCAGATCCGCTGGAAACATTAAAGGCAACGGAAGAATTGCTAAAAGAAGGATTTATTGTTTTACCGTATACTTCCGATGATGTGGTACTAGCCAAAAGGTTGGAGGAGCTTGGCACACATGCGATTATGCCTGGGGCGTCACCAATTGGCTCGGGGCAGGGAATTATCAACCCGGTTAATTTGCGTTTTATCATTGAGCAAACAGAAGTTCCTGTGATTGTTGATGCCGGAATCGGCTCCCCGGCCGATGCAGCTTATGCAATGGAACTTGGTGCAGACGCTGTTTTATTAAATACGGCGGTTTCAGCGTCTAAAGATCCGGTCAAAATGGCAAAAGCGATGAAGCAAGCAGTGGAAGCTGGTCGCTTAGGATATGAAGCTGGGCGTATCCCGAAAAAACGGACCGCCACAGCAAGCAGTCCAATGGAGGGAATAAGTATTGGCTGAAAAATCAATACCTACTCAAAAACATGATCAAAATACGAACGAAAAGGGACAGGTGAAGGGATGAATGATCGTTATTCCAGACAGACGTTGTTTAAGTATATTGGTGAAGAGGGCCAACAAAAAATGGCGGGAAAACAGGTACTTATCATAGGTGCGGGTGCGCTTGGCACAGGAAATGCAGAATCGCTGGTTCGTGCGGGTGTAGGAAAAGTAACCATTGTCGACCGTGATTATGTAGAATGGAGCAATTTACAGCGGCAACAGCTTTATGTGGAATTGGATGCAAAAAACCGGATACCTAAAGCTGTTGCTGCAAAAAAACGGCTGCAGCAAATCAATTCCGAGGTAGACATTGAATCACATATTTTAGATATCACACCACCGGAAATGGAGCAACTGATCAAAGGAGTCGATTTAATTATTGATGCGACGGATAATTTTGATATTCGCATGATCATCAATGATATCTCGCAAAAATATCAAATTCCATGGATTTACGGGTCGTGCGTGGGTAGCTACGGCATAAGTTTTACAATTGTGCCAAAGGAAACACCATGCCTCCATTGTCTTATGGAAGATGTCCCGATTGGTGGTTTAACCTGTGAAACGGCAGGAATCATCAGCCCTACTGTTGGAATGGTCGTTGTACAACAAACCATTGAAGCTTTCAAAATACTTACGGAGAATTGGGATGCACTTAGAAGAAAGCTAATCTCCTTTGATCTATGGAGTAATCATCATTCATCAATTGATATATCAACGGTGAAAAAAGCAACCTGTTCGTCTTGTGGAGAAAATCCAACATATCCTTTTCTTTCCTATGAAAATCAAACAAAAACAGCAGTGCTTTGTGGAAGGGATACGGTTCAAATTAGACCCGCCAAAAGGCAAAATCGCAATCTGCATGCGATTGCTAAAGTGCTTGCCGGAAAGGGTGGAAAAGTGGAACAAAATCCCTTTCTACTTTCATATACGATTGACGACCAACGTCTTGTCTTGTTCCGAGATGGCCGTACATTGGTACATGGAACGAATGATAAAATAAAGGCAAAAACACTTTATTATCGTTATTTTGGATAGAGGGAATGGTCACTTTATAGCTTGTGTAGTATAGAAATTCAAATTCATAAAAACAAGAGGGATGCTTTGTGGCTGTTTTGCAATGGTTCGTTGATCTTGGCGCTAGTGTCATGCTTCCTATTATCGTTTTCATCTTTGCCCTTATACTGGGAACGAAGGTAGGAAAAGCTTGTCGCTCAGGATTAACAGTGGGAATTGGATTTATTGGATTAAACCTGGTTATTGGTCTGTTGACAGATAGTCTGGGACCGGCTGCACAGGCAATGGTAGACCATTTCGGGTTGAAATTACATACGATTGATATTGGTTGGCCAGCTACATCAGCCATTTCGTATGGGACGGTTTTAGGCAGTTTGGCAATCCCGATTGGAATTGGTGTAAATAGTTTTTTATTGATGCTTGGATGGACGAAAACATTAAATATTGATCTTTGGAACTACTGGCATTGTGCGTTCACAGGGTCACTTGTCTATTCGATGACAGGTAACTTTGCACTGGGGTTGCTTACGATAATTGTCCATTTATTATTGATTTTTTTATTGGGGGATATCATTGCGAAGGATGTTCATGCATTTTATGGTTTTAAACAGATGACATTCCCCCATGCTGCCTCTGCTCCGTCTTATTTAGTTGCCAAGCCACTAAATTGGTTGTTTGACAGCATACCAGGTTTTAACAAATTGGATGCCAAGCCGGAATCTATCCAAAAAAAGTTAGGAATATTTGGAGATTCAACCGTGATTGGTGTTTTCATTGGGGGACTAATCGGTATTTTGGCAGGCTATTCTATTACGAAAATTTTACAGCTTTCCATGCAAACCGGAGCTATCATGCTATTGATGCCGAAAATGGTTGCACTTTTAATGGAAGGTTTAGCACCCGTTTCCGAAGCAGCAGGACAAATGGTGAAAAAAAGATTTCCTGGACGTGACTTATATATTGGTATGGATAGTGCACTATCTATCGGCCATCCTGCCGTCTTATCCGCTTCACTACTAATGATCCCACTGACATTACTTTTGGCAGTGATTTTACCGGGTAATCGGGTTCTGCCATTTGGGGATTTGGCAACCATACCATTTTTGATTTGTTTAATGGTACCGGTTTTCAGGGGGAATATTGTACGGACGGTCATTGCAGGTTCTGCCTATATTGCTATTGGACTGTATATTGCGACATGGATAGCGCCATTATTTACAGACACCGCAATCGCAGCTGGATTTGAAACAGGAGGTCATTCAAGCTTTTCTTCATTGGTCGATGGTGCAGTATGGACGACATTCATGTTTATCTCATTCGTAAAAGGACTGAATTGGTATGGAATTGGACTACTCGGGGTTGCCATGCTAATGGGGCTGATTTACGTGAACAAAATAAAAGCCAAACAGTCAGATAAAGGATACGCAAAGGATACGGAGGCAGGATAATGAAAAAGTTATTAATCATGTGCGGGACTGGGATCGCCACATCAACTATGGTCGGTGAGAAGGTGAAAGCATGGTTACGTGAGCAAGAGCTGGAAAGTGAAGTTAATATCTATCAATCTAGTGTTAGTGAAGGGTTTGGGAGAATGAAGGAGTATGACATTGTCGTCTCAACTACCATTGTACCAAACGAAATAAAGGACAGGGTTATTGATGGTATCCCTTTGTTAACAGGTATCGGTACAGAAGAGGTATACCAAAAACTGTTAAGAATAGTTATTCAGGAATAAAACGGAATCGCCTTGCAAGGCCACGGAAAACAATAATAAAAAACACTAGGTGTGCCGCAAACATCATTTATGACTGGTGCCATAAGAAAAAGGAGCGATAATAGATGAGATTTAGTGAACGACTATATGAAAAGGTTAAGCCCATTTGGAAGGATAACCACAATCATCCATTTGTTACGGGTATTGGAGATGGAACGCTTGATAAAGAAAGTTTTCGCCACTATATGATTCAAGACTATGTTTACTTAATCGAATATGCCAAGTTGTTTGCAATTGGAGCATTAAAAGCGAGAGATTTAGAAACTATGGCGAAATTTGCAGAAGTGCTTGATTCAACACTTCACATGGAAATGGACTTACATAGACAGTATGCAAAGAAATTCAATATCTCACCAAAAGAGTTAGAGGAAGCAAAGCCTGCTGCTGTTACTGTGTCTTATACAAACTATATGCTTTCTGTTGGGCAAAGTGGGGGGCTTGCTGAACTTACAACAAGTGTTTTACCGTGTAGTTGGAGCTACGCAGAGATAGGCAAGCGCTTAGCTCAATTACCTGGTGCAACTGAACATCCATTTTATGGTGAATGGGTAAAAATGTATGCCAGTGAAGCATTCCATGCATTAAATGATTGGATGATTGAACTACTAGATCAATTAACAGATGGAAAGCCAGAAAAAGAACTACAATATTTAGAAGAGATTTTCTTATACACTTCTCGCTTTGAATATATGTTTTGGGATATGGCATATAAACAAGAAATGTGGCCAACATCAAATGAAGTAGAAAATTGTTCCTTGTAGGTGGATGGTCGATGCAAGAAGTTCCAACAGTTGTACAACTGAATTGTCAATCCAACATATTTCTGCTATAACCTACTTGGTTGCCAATACTTGGTGGATCATACCAACATACCAGATGAAATGAACCACAAGATCAGCAAACATCCCATTGCTAACAGGTATCGATGTGGATGGAGTATACTAAAAAGTGGTGGAGAAAACTTCACAAAGGTAGAAAAGTGGCCTGTTTCTCCAGACAGGCTTTTTTCCATTGGTATTCTCATGGGGCCATCCCAGAAATTGTTCTGCCTCCCACTATTCATGAATCTGCAGGATGGCGTGAAAGTCTTCTTCCACACTGGGAAAATTCAAATGAATAGTCAACGTTTCAAACTGCCACTGCTACGATGTACGGTAAGGAAGAAACCGTACAGTATCTATGTCCCGATTTACGGTGGAGATAAGGCCTGTATTTTTTGTATGTATTTTTTGTATAAGAAAGATTTCGTATAAGTCTACTAACGCTAATCATTTCATAGCTTTCAACTGTAAATCTCCCTCTACCACATTTGGATCATTTGTAAAAACCATCTGGGTGATCGTTATGAGTGTGAATCCAGCTATTGCTCCACGGCCCTAAAACGTCCATCTAAAAGGTTGATTCTTTACCAAAAATCATTTTTAGTATCAGGCAGATCTTATATGATTCCCAGGCATCCGAATCTACGTTCAACACCTTGAATATTATCATCCCTGTTTATAGTCACATACTTTCTTTTTACATTCTTCTTTTCTTTCTGGAAACCCTGTTTTTTCTCCTAAACTTCTAACGCGAAAGGTCTCTTCATCAATGTCAGCTGAAAAGCCCGCGTTACCATTGACCGTCCCGTCTATCATTAGTCCTCCCACGGGACTTGAATAATCATCATCATCAAATTCGACCGTATCTATATCTATATAATTGTTCCGTATGTAACTTTCGACAGTGTTTTTAGCTGCTGTTATTGTTTCATCGTCAAAATTATCCTTATTGGTATTCACAAAGCATCCTCCTAATAGTATAATAGCAATTAGAATAATATATAAACGGATTATTTTCAAACTAATCACCTCTTACATACAGTTTACAATATAATGGAGTGAATATCCATGGGCAGTTTGACTGAAATGGAAGCTGTAACAATAGCCAAACAATCTTATAAGGAAAATGTGAAAAGTGTTCCTGTAGAAATAAATGGAGATATAATAGAATGGAAAACCAAAGACATCATCGTAGACAAAGATACAGGTCTCAAAGGATACGTCCTTCAAAACAGGGATACGGGTAAAGTGGTGATTAGTTTTGAAGGGACCCAGTTTAATCATGGGGCAGGGCAAATGCTAAATGACATTGGTACAGATGTTTTTGGTGTTGGACTCGGTGGTCAGTCTTATACACAGAATACAGTAAGTGAATACACGGGGTCCCAATTTCAACAAGAAGTAATTGCCAGTGGTCTTGGGGAAGTCGATAAGAAGGGTAATTTCAAGATGATAAATAACAATCAATTTACGAAAGCTACTCCGATTGTCGATGAATATGTTGAGAAATATGGCAAGGATAATATTACATTTACTGGTCACTCACTTGGTGGCGGATTGGCTGAATACTTTGCTGTTAAACATGATACCGATGCAATTACGTTTGCTTCCGCTGCTGTTTATAGTTTGCTAACCGACGAGCAACAGAAACGAGTGAAAAACGGTTATTACAAGGAGAAAATTATTTCCTATACTTATCCAGATGATATTGTAGGAGCATGGTTATATAAACAACCAATTGGAGCAACCTATTATATGAGCGACCCCTTAGAAACATCTATGTTAGGGATTAATACTCACACCATAAATGATAATTATGCCAAGGATAGTTTTTTTGACGAAAATGGGTACTTCAAAGCTGCTCTCTTATACGATGGTGAACTCGGAATACAACTTAAAAATTCTCCGCTTGAAATGAAAAATAATGGTGTTCATGACTTTAGCATAGTCATCCAATCGGAGATCATTAAGTCATTTGCTAAAGACTTGGAAGCGAATACGGATCTAATTAAGAATACGGAGATGGCATTTGTTAACTTTTACGATTATTACATACAGACACTTACAGATATTAAAGGCAAATATTTAAGATTAGTAGGTTCAGGTAATTTTGATAAGTTAACAGCAGCGGATGTGGAAGAAATTTTTCAAGGGTATGGAAAAATGGAAGAAGGAGTACCAATCATATTCGATAAGGAACAATATGAATATATTTTAACAATGTTAAAAAGAGGGAAATCTGATACTGCTGAAATTGGCTTTAACATGAATAAGATGGGAAATAACTTTGAAGAAACAGATCAATTGCTTGCTGACTGGTTGGGTCTCAAATAAAACAGGGAGGGGTGAAAGTATTTGGGGTATGATGGGTATAGTATTGTTGGGGATACAAAACTCAATGATTTTTGGAAGGAACAAATGGAACGAGCTGCCCAAAAAGCAGAACTTAGATCTCGAATAAAAAGTGACATGGAAGATTCCAAACAACTTTTTGAAGCCTATTTGCAGCATAGCTTTGCTACAGGTTCCATACCAGAACATCACAACCAAATCCTTGATAGTATCAACGCTCTTTTCGATGGTAAGGCTAAGCGAGCATTGGAAGAACGATTCAATGATAACATCATAAAGTTGGCGCATACTAATATGGAAATAGAGCTATTCATTGAAACCTTTCACAAGTAAAAAATACCCCCTTCTTCTCACCATAAAACAAGAGGAGTATTTCTCTCGTTTTTCTTACGGTGTGACCGGGTGTAAGTCCTGAGCTGAGATCGTCACATCAACTATGGTCGATGAGAGGGTAAAAGCATGGTTAAATGAGCAAGAGCTGAAAAGTGAAGTCAATATCTATCAATCTAGTGTTAGTGAAGATTTTGAAGAGTAAAGGAGTATGAACATCGTTGTTTTGCCTAAGATCGTACCAGATGAAATGAGGCTGTCATCAACGGTATACTATCGCTAACAGATACCAATGTGAATGGGTATCCGAAAAGTGCAACTACCTTATGTATCAATCGAACCGGACTAAAACTCGATCGAGTACTCCCGAAACTCGATCGAACTAGATACAAAATCAATCAAACAAGCGAAATTCAACCAAGTGTTTTCTGTCTGGACTCTTTCTCAGTAGTCTTGAGCGGTCCCTTTGTCTCCTTAACCCTCTACACACCAAATAGCCCAGTAATCAAAGATATAAATTGCCTTACAATTGGCGGTAAATATCTATTTTTTTCGTAGACCAAATAGACCGTTCTGGAAATGCTGGCATCGTGGATCGTTTTTATTCGGCAATCCGGTTTTTTCGAGAATTTTACATAGTTTTCCGGGACAATCGTAATGCCAAGACCGCTCTCCACTAAACGGCAACCTGTTTCGAACCGTTCAATTTCAAATTGTATGTTGGGTGTTACACCTGCTTTACTGAAGGCATTTAATATATCCGCTCTTGTTTGAAACCCTTCCTTGCAAACAATTAATTTTTTCCCGGCTAACTCCTTCATTTGAAGTTCATTTTTATCTTCTAATTCGTGCCCATACGGGATCAACGCAACCAGCTTTTCTTGATAAAGCGGAATAGCTTCAAATTCCCTATCGTACATGTATTGGTTGGTAATCGCCAACTGAACATCAAAATTGTGAAGCGCGTTTTCTACATCATATAAACTCAATGTTTCCAGCAATCTGACACGTACATCTGGGTGTTGATTTGTAAAAGTAGATAAGATTTTTGGCATAAAAAACATCGTCGATTCAATGAGACCAATGGAGATTTCCATGGGGCCATGCTGCTTCAACCGGGTCATTTCATTGTGAATATGCTCGTAATTGTTTAACAGTTTTTTCGCTTCTTGATATAAGATTTTTCCTTCCTTGGTGACCTGAAAGTGATGTTTCCCACGATCGATTAACGTGAGGCCAAGTTCATGTTCCAATTTTTTAATGGCAGCGCTTAATGATGGTTGTGAAATATGTAATTGATCTGCTGCACGTGTATAGGTTGCTTCTTCCACCAGAGTTATATAGTAGGTTAATTGACGAATATCCATCATATCCTCCTCTTTATAGACGTTACCTATAAAAATATAAAAAATAAGTATTTGTATTTATATGATAGACTATTTATAATTACTAATAAAGTAAATATCTTTAGAAATGGGGTGTAATTATCTATCAGTTGCCCAATCAACAGCTTTGGCAAGGAAGAATTGATACAACTACGAATCGTTCCGGTTTCCGATTGCATCAGGTAATCCAAATACAAGCGGTTGATGATGTGAAAGATAAAGATAATACGTTTAGTTTCATTGGATTTGCAAGTGATGAAGGGGTAAAGAGAAACAAAGGCAGAACAGGAGCGGCGACGGCACCTGATAAGATTCGTACAGAACTTGCCAAGCTCCCATATGGCTATGACCTAAAAACAAAGCTAATCGATGTAGGAAATGTTGTTTGTGAAAATGATGAATTGGAAAAGGCGCAAGAAGAATTGGGAAACCAGATATACAAGCTTTTTCAACAACGTGTTACTCCCATTATTATTGGTGGCGGTCATGAAACCCTGTATGGACATTATTTAGGGGCCAGAAAGCATATTGGACCGGAACGCACATTAGGCATAATTAATATCGATGCTCATTTTGATTTACGCCATGATGAGATACCATCGTCGGGAACCATGTTTAGACAAATTTTAGAACAGGACAAAAGAGCAGGTTATTTATGCTTGGGAATTCAAGAATTTGGGAATACACGACTATTATTTGAAACGGCGGATCGGTTCGGTTGTGCATATGTACAGGCGGATGATATACGACCAGATAATATATGGAGGACGTTGGAAAAAATTGATCTGTTTGCTGGTCAATATGAAGATATTATCGTTACCTTATGTACGGATTCAATCATGGCTTCAGCAGCACCTGGGGTAAGTGCCCCTTCTCCAATGGGATTGGATCCCCAGCTGGTCAAACGGCTATTGAAGTATACGGTAGCCCGAAAAAATGTACGCAGTTTTGATATATCAGAAGTAAATCCTTTGGTGGATGAAAATGGTAAGACTGTTAAACTAGCTGCTTATTTAATAGCAGAAACGATGAAAAGCTTTCATAAGAATTAGTATATCCAATTATTTTGTAAGCGTTTTTAATGATGAAGGGGTGGATAAATATGAAAACGAAAATGCCTGTTACACAATATCGCGGTACCGAATTGCACACAAAAGGATGGATACAGGAAGCGGCATTAAGGATGTTAAACAATAATTTGAATCCCGAAGTTGCTGAAAATCCGGATGAATTGGTCGTGTATGGCGGAATTGGAAAGGCCGCAAGAAATTGGGAATGCTATGAGGCGATTGTAAAGGAATTAAAGCAATTGGAAGAGGATGAAACATTGCTTATTCAATCGGGAAAACCAGTCGCGGTATTTCGTTCGCATAAAAACGCACCAAAAGTGTTAATTGCAAACTCTAATCTTGTGCCTGCCTGGGCCAATTGGGATCATTTTAACGAATTGGATCAAAGAGGCTTGATGATGTATGGGCAAATGACTGCAGGCAGCTGGATTTATATCGGCAGTCAGGGGATTGTTCAAGGAACGTATGAAACGTTTGCGGAATGTGGACGGCAACATTTTAATGGCAATTTAAAAGGAACGATTACCGTTACCGCTGGATTAGGTGGCATGGGTGGCGCCCAGCCTTTAGCCGTTACTTTAAACGAAGGGGTTGCTATTTGTATTGAAGTAGACCAGCATCGCATTGATCGTCGGTTGGAAACAAAATATTTGGATACACAAGCAAGTGATTTGGAAGACGCGATTCAAAAGGCTATAGAAGCAAGGGATAAAGGAGAGGCCTTGTCGATTGGTTTGCTTGGTAATGCGGCGGAAATTTTACCACAAATGTTGGAAAAAGGCTTTGTCCCAGATGTATTGACGGACCAGACATCTGCCCACGATCCGAAAAATGGCTATGTACCAGTTGGAATGAGCTTGAAAAAGGCCAATCAGCTAAGAAACAGTGATCCCGATACCTATACTGCACGTTCAAGGCAAAGTATCGCCCGGCATGTAGAGGCGATGTTACGGATGCAACAGGCTGGTGCCATTACGTTTGATTATGGTAACAATATTCGCCAGGTTGCAAAAGATGAAGGGGTGGCCAATGCGTTTGATTTTCCGGGATTTGTACCTGCCTATATCCGGCCACAATTTTGTGAGGGTAAAGGACCATTCCGCTGGGTGGCGTTATCTGGTGATCCGGAAGATATTTATAAAACGGATGAAGTAATTTTGCGGGAATTTAGCGAAAATGAATCGCTTTGTAAATGGATCAAAATGGCTCAGGAAAAAATCAGTTTTCAAGGACTGCCATCACGTATTTGCTGGCTGGGATATGGCGAGCGTGCCCGGTTTGGCAAAATCATTAATGATCTGGTTGCAAGTGGGGAAATCAAGGCACCGATTGTCATTGGACGTGACCATTTGGATTCCGGTTCCGTAGCATCGCCAAATCGGGAAACGGAAGGTATGAAAGATGGAAGCGATGCTGTTGCCGACTGGCCAATCTTAAATGCCTTGATTAATAGTGTTGGTGGCGCGAGCTGGGTCAGTGTCCATCATGGTGGCGGTGTTGGAATGGGTTATTCACTACATGCCGGAATGGTGATCGTTGCGGATGGTACCAAGGATGCAGAAGAGCGGTTGGAACGAGTACTAACTACTGATCCGGGAATGGGAATCGCAAGGCATGTGGACGCAGGTTATGAACTTGCTGAGAAAACAGCACGAGAAAAAGGGGTTCAAATCCCAATGCTTAAGGGAGAGAAATAGTATGTCACAAGCGTTATTTATTAAACATGGAGCACAGGTTATTACGATGAAAGGTCACTCCGATAATCCAGCGAAGAAAAGTGCTATGCGAGATCTTGATATTATTGAAGATGGTGCCGTTCTTATCCAGGACGGCACAATCAAAGCGGTTGGCACGACACAAGAGATCAGAGGAAAATTTCCAGATGAGGTTGCCCAGGCCAAACATATTGATGCAACAAATAAGCTGGTCACCCCTGGATTAATTGATCCGCATACTCATCTGGTGCATGCAGGAACGAGAGAGAATGAGTATGCTATGCGGTTGAAAGGGAAAACGTATATGGAAATTATGAATGCTGGTGGGGGTATTCATGCGACAACCCGTGCGACAAAAGCGGCTGACTTTGATCAATTATATGATGAATCCCAAAAAAGGCTCAACACGATGTTGGAACATGGGGTAACTACAGTAGAGGCAAAAAGTGGCTATGGCTTATCATGGGATGATGAGCGAAAACAGCTTGAGGTTGCCAAAAAATTGAATGATAATCATGTGATTGATATTGTTTCAACATTTATGGGTGCACACGCTGTTCCCCTGGAAGAGAAGCATAATCCAGAAGTTTTTGTAGAACGGGTTATTCAGGAGATGATTCCTAAAGTTGCCGAAGAAAAATTGGCTGTGTTCAATGATGTGTTTTGTGAACGTGGTGTTTTCACTCCGGATCAATCAAGACGAATTTTGGAAGCCGGTAAAGAATATGGACTGATTCCAAAAATTCATGCGGATGAAATTGAACCGTATGGAGGCGCAGAACTCGCAGCTGAAGTCGGGGCGATTTCCGCCGATCATTTACTAAAAGCCTCTGAAAAAGGCATTCAACAAATGGCTGAAAAGGATGTGATTGGTGTACTACTTCCTGGAACGGCATTCTTTTTAATGGCCGAATTTGCCCAAGCACGAAAAATGATTGATCAAGGGGTGCCTGTAGCTCTTTCTACCGATGCCAATCCCGGCTCATCACCAACCTTGTCGCTGCAATTTATTATGAATTTAGGCTGTTTAAAAATGGGAATGACACCGGAAGAGGTATTAACGGCAACAACCATCAATGCCGCACACGCTATCAATCGTGCGGATGTAGTTGGTAGCTTGGAAGTTGGGAAAAAAGCGGATATTGCTATTTTTGATGTGGGAAATTATTACATGTTGTCGTATCAGTATGGGATGAATCATATTGATACGGTGATTAAGGAAGGTAGGGAAGTGGTTGATGGAAAAAAGCCGTTAGTAGTTTAAATATACAAGGGGATAGATAGTAAGTTTAGATTGATTTACTCGTAGTAGGGAGCAGCAAGCGAAAGGAATGGTTATATATATGGATAAAACTGAAAAGAAAATTTCGTTCGGCTTGGCTATTATCCCCTTTCTTGTCATGATTATCGCAATGACATTTGTGATTATTGTATTTGATGGGGATCCACATATCCCAATCCTATTTGGGGCAATTACTGCTGGATTCATTGCCTGGTTGTGTGGGTATTCTTGGATAGAGTTGGAAAAGTTCATTTATCAAGGCATTACCAAGGTTTTACCTGCAGTAGTAATTTTAATTTTGGTCGGTCTGATCATTAGTGCCTGGATTGGTGGAGGAATTGTGACAACAATGATTTATTATGGTTTGAAAATCATCACACCATCCTTCTTTTTACCTGCTATGCTAATTATTAGTTCCGTCGTAACAGTAATGATTGGGAGTTCATGGTCGACGATTGGAACAATTGGTGTGGCGGGAATGGGAATTGGTATCAGTATGGGTATTCCTCCAGCCATGATTGTTGGGGCGATTGTTTCGGGTGCGTTTTTTGGGGATAAAATGTCACCGCTTTCGGATACGACAGTTCTTGCATCCGGAATTGCGGGTACAACCTTGTCGCAGCATATTAAACATATGCTGTACACCACAATTCCGGCATACATTATTGCGCTGATTGTCTATGTAATAATGGGAATGAAATTTGCGGGAAATGCGGTTGATACTCACGTAATTGATGGTGTAATGATAAGCCTGCAAGATAATTTTGTGATCTCTCCTTGGCTGTTACTTATACCACTAGCGGTGATACTTCTAGTATTTAAAAAAGTACCTGCACTTCCTGCATTAACGGTGGGTATTATTTTGGGATTTCTGGTGGATATTTTTGCCCAAGGTGGTTCTGTTGGAGAAGCAGTGAATGCGTTACAAGGCGGCTATGAAATTGAAACGCAAAACGAGACAGTGAATAACCTATTAAATCAAGGTGGATTGGATTCCATGATGTACACTGTATCGTTAGCAATGGTTGCGATGATATTTGGCGGATTTATGGAGAGCACAGGTATGTTATCAACTATTGTCGAACAAATTTTGAAAGTGGCTAAAACGGCAAGAACTTTATGCGCAACCACTGTTGTTACTTCTTTTTTCATGAATGTCATTACAGCAGAACAATATATATCCATCATTATTCCAGGTAGAATGTATGCAAGCTCATATATGGAAAAGAGGTTAGATCCGAAAAATTTATCCCGGGCCCTTGAAGACGGTGGAACAGTTACTTCACCATTAGTACCGTGGAGTACAGATGCAATATTCGTTATGAGTACCTTGGGTATAAGCGCATGGGCTTATGCTCCCTATGCTGTATTAAACTATTGTGTTCCTGTTATATCCATTATTTTCTCTTTGTTTGGTTTTTCAATTGTATATAAGAAAAAACAAGCTAACGAAAAAAAGAACGAAGATGAAAGTATGGATGTAAGTTTATGAAAACTATGATTAACGAAATTGGAAAGTAGGTTGGTCCAATTTTATAGCTGGATGGAAGAGAACTTATCAAAATTGGATTAGAAGAGAGAAAAGTCTATATTTCAGTCTAATGTTCAGATTATTCTCCATAATACAACAAATGGAGTATAATATTTGAATATAATAGTTATTAGCTATTAGTTTTCTGATTATAAAAGGAGAACGCTTACATGAGGAAGCCCTCTATAGGAAAAATAGCAGCATTATTGGCAATGCTGGATGAGAATGAACCAATGCCCTTAGTATTGGATGAAAAAGATATCAGTATATGTCTGGGAAAAGTTGGATCGATGAATATGCAAAAGGTTATTTCGGCTGTTGAAACAGCGGTAAAAAGAAATGGTTTAATTCAGGAAGAGGTATACCGCGAGACACATGCGTTGTATCATGCAATCATGGAAGCGCTGGAAGGTGTAACAAGAGGACAGCTTGCAATCGGTGATATGATGCGAACAGTGGGACTTCGTTTTGCTATCGTTCGCTCAAGACCATATCCAAACGAAATTGAGGGTGAATGGATTGCAGTTGCATTTTATGGAACCATTGGTGCTCCAGTAAAAGGTTTGGAGCATGAGGCACTCGGTTTGGGAATTAACCATATCTAATAATTATATGTCATGACCTATAGTAACGAGTTGTTAGGGGGTGATGATGGCTTATTTTGTGATGCCATGGTCACCTCCTTTTTGTTATTAAAAGTTTAAAAAATGTAATGATAGAGAGGGAGGAGCCCATCATGATTAAATTAACCGGTGAAACATTAACCATTGAGCAATTAAAGGAAATTCTTATCAATCAAGAAGATGTATCTATTTCAAATGAAAGTATGCATAAGGTTAGCAATAGCAGATCTGCTGTAGAGCAAATAGTTTCTGATAAAAAGACTGTATATGGGATCACTACAGGTTTTGGCAAATTTAGTGATGTGATGATTAAGCAAGAAGATGTAGAAGATTTACAACTAAATTTAATTCATTCACATGCCTGTGGTATTGGTGATCCTTTTCCGGAAATTGTTTCAAGAGCTATGATGGTACTGCGCTTAAATGCATTATTAAAAGGATTTTCAGGTATACGTCCAGTTGTAGTGGAAACCTTGGCTGAGTTGATTAATAAACGGGTACATCCTGTTATTCCGCAACAAGGCTCCTTGGGGGCTTCCGGTGATTTGGCTCCACTGGCTCACCTTACACTCGTTTTAATTGGTGAGGGTAAAGTCTTTAATGAATCTGGGGCACCTGTTGATGCAGCGGCTGTTTTAAATGAAAAAGGCATTCAGCCAATTGTGTTACAAGCGAAAGAGGGGCTGGCGCTGATAAATGGTACACAAGCAATGGTAGCCATGGGGGTTGTGAATTATATAGAAGCCGAGCAGCTTGCTTATGACAGCGAATGGATTGCGGCAATGACCATAGAGGGGTTGGAAGGAATTATTGATGCGTTTAATCCTGCTGTTCATGAAGTAAGAGGTTATCCACAACAAATTACTGTAGCCAGCAGATTAACGGATTGGTTACAAGGAAGCCAGCTGACTACCCGTCAAGGAGAAAAGCGGGTACAAGATGCGTATTCATTACGTTGCATTCCGCAAGTACATGGAGCATCGTGGCAAGCGCTGGATTATGTGAAGGAGAAACTGGAGATCGAAGCAAATGCTGCTACGGATAACCCACTTATTTTTGATGGAGGAGAAGTTGTTATATCAGGGGGGAATTTCCATGGCCAACCAATTGCTTTAGCTATGGATTTCCTAAAGATCGCAGTGGCTGAATTAGCAAATATATCTGAGAGACGTATTGAACGATTAGTTAATCCGCAATTAAATGATTTGCCACCATTTCTTAGTTCACACCCGGGGCTTCAGTCAGGTGCCATGATTATGCAATATGCGGCTGCATCGCTTGTATCCGAAAATAAAACGTTAGCACATCCGGCAAGTGTTGATTCTATTCCATCATCAGCCAATCAGGAAGATCATGTAAGCATGGGGACAATTGGATCCAGACATGCTTCGATGATTGTACAAAACGCACGTCGTGTTTTAGCAATTGAATGTATTTGCGCTCTTCAAGCGGTGGAACATAGGGGAACGAAAAATATCTCACCTAAATTGTTTAAGAAATTGGAACAAATTCGTGAAGTGGTTCCAAGTATAACAATGGACAGAGTATTCTCGAAGGATATAGAGAACTTGAGTAAGAAGTTGAATCCGTTGATGGGTGAGTGGACTGATGAAAATGCAGGGAAAAGGGACGCTGTTAAAAGCTATGTCCTGACTTAAGAGTATTTAAAGTTAATTTGGTAACGAATCATTATTTCGTAATAAAGGCATTCGTGAATGTATGTATTTCAATAAGTAGAGAATAGGAAGCTTTCCCTAGATAATCGGAACATGAGGATAAGCTTCCTGTCCCTCTCACCTGGAAACATACCTATTCCCAGGTATCCAGAAACGGTGTGGATAATCTTTTGCTTCACCTGCATTACCAATTCCAATTCGTTTTCCTTGGGTAATCCGTGATGGTGCTATACCTTTGGCGATGAAAAGTGGTGGTTCATATAGTGTTCTCCCGTAATCCTTCATGCTAATTCCCAATGCTTTCGTCAGTTTACCCGGGCCGCTCGTCAAGTTTTGCATTTTTTCCACAGGTCTTCTTTTTAGCATCAGATCAATGCCACTGTACGGCTCCACAGCCCGGATCAGGACAGATTCCGGTACCCCTTCTCCGCCGCTAACCACGTTAATCAGGCATGGGTATGCATCGTATGTGTGTATGCTAGCCCAGCGCTGCCAAACATAACTTCCGTCCGCTTCGTTCTGCGATTTTGATAACTATGTGCGGCCCGGTCAGTTGAACCAAGATAGGCTTCAGTTTCAACAATGACCCCTGAAGCAGTTCCATCTTCTGTTTCATGAACAAGCAGACATCCAAGCAATGCTTTTGCCAGTTTAAGGGTAGGTTGCTGATAGAAGGATGGAGGAAGGGGCGTGAATAAATTATCTATTTCCATTTTTTACTCCTTCCATGTGGTGCATCACTCCTAATATAACATGCTCTATAATTGGTGTACCATGTACTTGTTAAATGAATGTTGATTACTTTATTATTTCACCTTTTATTACAGCCCTTATCGTTTTCTTTTTAAAAAAAGATTTGATAATGTATGTAACATTATAGCAATAATAAGGGAGAGACACATTAGCATGATACTTGATGCTATTTTCATCTAGTGAGAAAACTCAGATAAGCTATTGTGGCGTTCATGTCTTATAAAATGGAGGTGGGTACGATGGAAATCAAGCATCTGCAATATTTTTTGGAAGTGATACATACAAGAAGCTTTACGCATGCCGCGGAAAATTTGTATATTACCCAGCCGGCGTTAAGCAGAATTATTAAGTCATTGGAGAATGAAATCGGAACGCCATTATTCATACGATCACGGAAGGAATTGATTGTCACGGATGGTGGTTGGGTTTTATACAAATATGCAAAGGAAATGGAGAAGCAATTCCGGGATTTGCAAACGGAGCTTGGCAATCTGCAGACATTGAAAAAAGGTCACATTAGGATTGGGCTGCCTACAGTTACGAATTCCTCCTTTTTCTCCCAATTAATAGGCTCTTTTCATCATGAGTATCCAGAGGTTACATTTCAACTGGAAGAGGACGGTTCCAGACGAATTGAAGAGAAAGTTATGTATGATCAGTTGGATTTTGGCGTGATGGTACTGCCAACAAAAAATGATGGAATAGATTATTTCACTTTTGTTAATGAAAGTTTGAATGTCGTGATGCCTTCTTCTCATCCATTATCGGAGGCATCGGAAATTTCCTTAGAAAAGTTAAAAGATGAGACATTTATTTTGTTCAATCAAGATTTTTCATTGCGAAACGTAGTACTGGAAGCTTGCCAGGAAGCTGGTTTTGAGCCAAAGGTGATATCCGAAACGTCTCAACTCGACTTTATTGAGGATATGGTTGCTTCTGGTTTAGGTATTACTCTTTTGCCAGAATCTACTAGTATGGAGTTGACCAGTGAAATACAAACCATTCCGGTGACTGATCCAACAATTGATTGGAATCTGGCAATTATATGGAAAGGGGATAATTATTTGCCCCAGATTAATAAGGAATTTATTCGTTTTGCGAAAGAGAAATTAACGATAGACGACTGATTGGCTTGCCTGAGAAAGGATTCCATGTAGAATTGGTGTCCTTTTCTTCGTTTAAGAAACAAAGCGTTTCCATGATATTTTGTTATCATCCCCATGTCAAACTGGCATTTTACAGCTAGAAGAACCCGGAATATAATATTTGACGTACCGGTTTTAAAGAACGAAACCTATTGTCCTATTTTAAACAGTCTAAATGATCGTAAAAGATAAGGTGAGAGATATATGGAACCAAAAAAAATTAAAGATACACGTGTTGTTCAAACCGACCAAGTATTGATTAATGATTTGAATAATTATCATACCTTATTTGGCGGTGTATTAATGAAAAAACTTGACGCCTGTGCAACTCTTTCCGCACGCCGTCATGCAAGAGTACCAGAATGTGTTACGGCATCGACGGACGCAGTTAATTTTTTGGAACCCATTCGTCAATCCGATTCGGTATGTATCGAATCATGTGTTACCTATACAGGCAAGAGTTCGATGGAGATATTTTGCAAAGTGATTGCGGAAGATATGGTAACCGCCGATCGCAGAATTGCTGCAACCGCCTTTTTGACATTTGTTGCGTTGGGTGATGAGAAAAGGCTGATTGAAGTTCCAAAGGTCATCCCGGAGACAGACGAAGAAAGGTTTCTATTTCAAACAGGCGAAAAACGAGCAAAAATGCGTAAAGAAAAACGGGAGCAAAATAAACAACTTTTATCCAGGCTTACCCTGGAAAAACCAATTTTATAAGGGGAGATAAGATATGCTTGTAAATTCAAGCATTCATGAACTGTTAGATGCACAGCAATCAATTGAAGCTTTTAGAAAAAACGAACCGATAATTTATAAAAAAGTTATGCATATGATTTATCTGACACGTCAGCTTCAATTTGGATACCAATATATGGGCTGTCTACTGATGGATGAAAACCCGGATAAATTTCAGCCTGTTTTACAAGATGAATATATTTTATCAGTTTACCAACAAGAGATTGAAAAATTAAAGCAAGATAAAATGGTACACGATCTGAAGCAATTGTTATCTTCTTATAAACAGATAAGTTATTACGTTATGTGTCAGTTGATGCTTGGAACAAATCCAAAATTGTTAGTTGGTCCAACAGTAGTTCGGTAGATTGGTACTTGAAAAAGATGACGGCAGAGGGGCGTGAATAAGTTATCTATTTCCATTTTTACTTTCATGTGGAGCATTACTTCCTAATTTAACATGCTCTATCAACCTTCATTTAACAAGTACATGGTATACAAACTTTATTATTTTACCTTTTAACATAAACGACCATCTATATCAAAAGATGGTCGTTTGGGTACTGTCAATAAGTTTGTGTAAATTAATAGAGTATCCTCGGAATTGGGATTTGTTTTCTGACACCTACCCTGGGTACCCAGGGTAGGTGTCAGAAAATTAAATCAGATATTATTTGGTTTCCCGTATCGTTTTTCAAACATGTCCTGTAGCTGCTGATAAGCGCTTGCGAATCCCCTTAATTTTCGTTCTCCCCATCTTTGGTTATAGTCGGTTACTTGAAGGTACACTACTTTTTCTGTCGCCCTTTCGCTTGGTAAACTGTTCATGGTTTTTGTGCGCTTCTTGATTTCCTTCATCGTCCGCTCGATGATGTTCGACGTGTATATCACGCGCTGGATAGACGATGGGTAATCCAGGAAAGTCAGAAGCACTTCTAGATCTTCTTCCCATGATTTCACGACTTTAGGATGCTTCGATTGCCAAACCTGCTTAAATGCGTTAAATTGCTTTCTGGCTTCTTCTTTGGTACTTGCCTGATAAATAGGTTTTAAGTCTTCTGCTATGGCTGTCTGATCCTTTTTACGCACGGCATTTAACGCATTGCGGATTTTATGAACAACGCATCGCTGGACATCGGCTTTTGGGTACACCTCTTTCATAGCTGTTTCCAACCCGGGAAGACCGTCAAACACACCAAGCAACACTTCTTCAGCCCCGCGCTCGTAAAGATCTATCAAAATCTCTTTCCAGCCCAAGGAACTTTCCTGACCGCCTACATAAAATCCGAGAATTTCGCGGTAGCCATTCTCATTAACTCCAATGACGATGTAGACGACCTCATTGGCAACGTCATCCCGGCGCAACTTTAAATAGGTTCCGTCCAAATAGAGGACTGAGTAGCGTTTATTCAATGGGCGTTGCTGCCAGGCCTCAATATTTTCAACTGTCGCTTCCGTGATGTTACTGACGGTTGTGGCGGAGTAGGAAGATCCTAGCATATGTTCAATCATTTCCCCAATTTCACGCGTACTAACGCCTTTCTGATACATGCGCGTCACTGTTTCACCTACCCACTGATCACGGCGTTGGTAAGGATCAAATAATTCCGTCTGAAAGTCACCATGGCGATCACGAGGTACTGCGAGATCATCAATATGACCGTGTTTGGTATCAAGGGACCGTTTGTAATAACCGTTTTTCACTTGTTTCAATTCAGGGTGTTCTACCTCGAAAAACTGCTTTCTTTCTTCCTCCATGATGGTCTCCAACTGCTCTTTGACAAAGTCACGTACAAGGTTATCCAGTTGATTTATAAAGTCATGATCCGTTATACTTTGAGACATGGTAGGGTTTCTCCTCTCTTTATTTGTTGTCCAATTTTGAGGATACCCTACCTCTTTTTTTCGTCTCAAATATTTTACACAAACTATTTTACGTCATCAATATGAAGAGCATTTTAATACATGGTATATGCCGTTTTTGTGGTTTAGGTTTCTTTATTTATGAGACAAATAAGCCCATCTTTTGACTTTTGAACGTACGAGGCATACAATTTCTTAAATAAAAAGAAACCAATTATATAAATGGATTCTTTACATCTAAACAATTTAATACGGAAAGGAAGTGTGATCCTGTGGCCAATACATACCCAAAAGCGGATATGAAAATGACAGTGACATGGGGGGATAGTGATCCGGCGGGAATTTCCTATTATGCCAGAACATTCGACTGGTTTACAAATGCGCGCATGCATTTTTTTGCAGAATATGGATTCCCATATATGGAGACCTTTCATGGGAAGGGGATTGCCCTTGTTTGTTTACATGCGGATTGTGATTACAAAAAAATGGTGCGTCCTGGAGAGCCAATCACTGTTCGCGCATCATTGACGAATTTCTCGCGGACAAGATTGGCAATTTCATATCAAGTATTCAATAAGAGTGGGGAACTTGCAGAAATTGGTGAGACCGTACATGCATACACCGATAATGATGGGAAGCCATTTAACCTGAAAAGGCGTCACCCACAGCTTTGGAATGAATTGATCGAGAAGTGGCCTATATTTAACCAATAGTTAGAACCTACAATAAAGAGATGCCACTAGCTGGTATGTCTTTTGTTGTTAGGGGATATAATCGTAAGTAAAATCATATCAAATATGGAAGGATTGGGAAACATGGAGCAGTATACGTATGATGTTCAAATGTTTAAAGAAACATTTGAGTATGAATTTACTTATCTGAATGGATTTTTACGAAATGTGCACCGGTTTGCGCATAAACCTGCCATGACATGTACGTCAACGGACCGTACATGGACCTATGCGGAATTGAATCAGGATGTGAATCGGCTAGCCCATGCCTTGTTGGAAGATGGTGTTGGTAAAAGTGATGTTGTGATGTATCAGCTGCTGAACTCGGCAGAATTTGTTTTTAGTTTTCTGGCACCGCAGAAGATTGGCGCCATCAATAGTCCAATCAATTTCCGGCTATCACCTGGGGAAACAGCCTATATTATTGATGACAGTAAACCTGTTGTTTTTATTTATGATGCAGAAATAAAAGAAACGGCGGAACAGGCACTGGCTATGGCAAATCACCAGCCAAGCCGGGTAGTGATGGTTGACATGACAGGCGAAGAAAAAGCACCAGAAGGCCAGGTCACGTTTGAAGATTATGTGCAAAACCAATCAGTTGAAGACCCGGACATTACACATCCAATGCATATTTATGATGAAAATACACGTCTTTATACCTCGGGAACAACAGGAATGCCAAAAGGGGTTCCCTTAAATAACATTAATGATATTCTCTCTGCACATGATGTGGCCATGCA